>JAYSQC010000128.1:0-28393 GCA_043721755.1 Schlesneria sp. | reverse complement strand
TCAACCCCCGGCTAATCGCTGACATCCCTTCAGGATGAAGACACCGACCGACATCCGTATTTGATCTCTTTCAGTCGCCCCCCAAAACCTCGGATGAACCAGAAAAAGTGAGGATCGAATGGCGCAACAAATGGAGACGACCTGTGCTCGCAGGCTGTGGCTGTTGTTCTTGGTCGGAATGTCGCTCGCTGCGTTCGGGCCGACTTTCTCGGAACCGATTCTCAATGGCGGAGCCTTGTACGGACAGGACGCTCCGGTGCGGAGGCTGCTCTACGTGGCCGCCCCCGGCGTCCGGAACTATCTCGAATACGGTGGGCACGGTGTGTTGGTGTTCGACATCGACGCGGGGCATCAGTTTGTGAAGCGGATTCCGGCGGCGGGACTCGATGAGTCCGGCAAGCCCATCAATGTGAAGGGGGTCTGCGCGAGTGTCGCCACACGGCGGCTGTTCATCACGACAATCACGACGCTTCAGTGCATTGACCTCGTCACCGAGAAGTTGCTGTGGGAGCGACCGTATGACGGCGGCTGTGATCGGATGGCCATCGCGCCGGATGGTGCGTGGTTGTATGTCCCCTCATTTGAGAAGGATCACTGGCATGTGGTTGATGGGAAGACGGGCGACATCGTGGCGAAGATCGAACCGAAATCCGGGGCACACAACACGGTTTGCGGTCTCGACGGCAAGCACGTTTACCTCGCGGGTCTGAAGTCGCCGCTACTGACAGTCGCCGACACCGCCTCGCACACATCGAGTCGCACGGTGGGACCATTCAGCGCCAGCGTTCGCCCCTTCACAGTGAATGGCCGTCAGACACTCTGCTTCGTCTGCGTGAACGAACTACTCGGGTTTGAGATCGGCGACATCGTGACCGGCCGGAAACTGCATCGCGTGGAAGTGGCTGGCTTCCAGCAGGGGCCAGTCAAACGACACGGTTGTCCCAGCCACGGCATTGGCCTCACACCTGATGAGAAGGAAGTCTGGGTCTGCGATGCCTTCAACCAGCAGCTGCACGTCTACGATGTCAGGACGCTCCCGCCCCAGCATGCCGCCAGTTTGAAGGTCAAAGACGAGCCGGGCTGGATCACGTTCAGTCTGGACGGCACGCGCGCCTATCCCTCGACCGGCGATGTCTTCGATGTTGCTTCGCGCCAGATCATCGCCACGCTGAAGGACGAAACCGGCGCGGCCGTGCAGTCCGAGAAGATGCTGGAGATCGACTGGCGCGGTGGCGAGCCAATCCGCGCGGGGGACCAGTTCGGTGTCGGCCGCGTCACGAAGTAGAAGGAGTCGCAGTATTGAAAAGAAAGGAGTGGAGACCTGCGGGGCGAAGGGACAAACCGACAATCACCTTCCCAGTAACACGGCGATGAGTTGCTTCAAGCGATCGTCGTCTTCGGCCGTGCCGGTGATGCCGGTGAACGGGTTCTTGTCTTCCGAGTTGAGCAGCTTGAGGACTTTCTGGTAGGCCGCGCGTTCGGCTTTGAAGTCGCCGCGCGATTGAGCCAGTCCCGCGTCGCGCAACAATTGTTGGAATGGCTTGATGGGTTGCTTGTCGCCTCCCACGAAGTCGCGCATCACAGACTGACGCGCTTCCAACTTTGATTGCGATCGTTCGTCGGTGACGGGGGAGTCGATGAACAGCATTGCCAGCGACAGGAGGAAGCTGAAGCCGAGTGCCCCATAAACCAGAGCCGGGTTTCCCTGCGGTGCCCGCTTGCGTTTGTCGAGTTTGGGGGCGGCCGATTCGATGAGAGCCAGTTCGGGAAGATGACCGTCTTCGCCGAGTCGCACCAATGTTTCGCCCGTGCGATCCGTGATGAACTTGGCGACGGTGCGCGTCGTTCCGTCGCTCTTCTTAGTTCCCGGCTTACGGCCCTTCGTTTTGGTCGGCAGTGCGGCCGAGGGATCGGCGGCGGACGGTGGCTCGTTCGATTTCAAGGCGGCAGGCTTTCCATTCTCGGCAACCGACGGCAGGCCGCACGAAAAGAGGAGCGTCGTCTTGGGGGAGACTGCAATCGTGGCCTGCGACGGCAACCACGCCCATTGCTCGGCAGGGAGCAGCTTGCCATCGACGGCGACGGTCTCTTCGAGCGACGTGATGATCGCAAATCGCCCGTTCCGATTGGCCAATGAGGCCTGCACCTCATCGACCTGCGGATCGGTCAACACCACTTGGCAATCGTCAGCGCGACCCACATGGATGAATTCCTCGTGCAGCGCAAACGTCTTCCCCCGGTCGGGGCCGGAGGTCACGGTGAGGCTGGCGATGGTCGTGGAGACTGTGGACATGCGGCTTTCAATTCATGAGGTCGGTGGTGGCCATGCTCAGCATGAACGGTCCCAGAATCACCAAGACCGTTGAGGCCATGATCAGGATGCCGGGGAGGAGCATCTTGACGGCGGCTTCTCCCGCGAGCGTCTCGGCCCGCTGGCTGCGTTTGAGGCGGAGGACATCGGCTTGAGTGCGGAAGATTCTCGCCAACGGCGTACCGAGTTGCTCGCCTTGAATGATCGCGCCGATGATGCCGGTGATCTCGTCATCGTGCAGGCGGTCGCGCATCGACTCTAACGCGGCGGTGCGGCCCTTGCCCATGTTCAGTTCGCCGAGGACTCGACCGAACTCCACGCCGACCGGATGCTCGCGAAACTCATCGACCCCTTCTTTCAATGCCTGCAAAAACGTGGACCCGGCCTCCATCAGCAGCGTGACCAGATCGAGCAGAAATGGCATCCGACGTTTGATGAGGACCAATCGGTAACGGGCCATGTTGCGGAGACGACGACGGAGCAAGTAGCCGGTGAGGATGGTGAACATGATCGCCATCACGATCCCCGCCGGCCCCATCACCTGCGTGCTGGCATAAACGTACAGCGGCAACAGCATGAGGGCCTGAATCTCGATCCGCGCGAGATACTCTTCCGCAGTCCAGAACCGCGCCAGACCGGCCGCTTGAATCTCGCGCCCGATCTCGGGGAGTTGCTCGGCGAATGCGCCGCGATTGAACCGCGCGAAGGCCTGCACCAGCGGTTGCAGCGTCCGGAAGAACGGGCTGACGCGACGCAGCTCGTTGATTCGGTTCACGTCGTACCGCCACTCGTTCTCCTGCGTGAGGTCATCCGTGGCGAGCGTCCGCCAGATCGTCCACGCAAACAAGAACACCGCCAGCCCAAACATCAGCGAGATGAGAGCGGGCGGGATCGGGTTGACCATCAGCGGTGAAACGGCCAGCGGTACGAGCATCATGACGGCGCAGTCCTTGTGAGCGAGCCGCGATTGTAAGCCGAGTGCCGGGCGTTGTCCCACTGGTCATCTGAAGTCCGGCTCAGCTTTGTTAGCCGGACTTCTCTCCGATGCAACGGTCGCCGGAAACGGGGGGATTGTTGGCCGGAGTTGGAGCGTCCTCGCGAAACCCCGGGGCTTCCTTCGCAAAGCCTCAGTCCAGCCCCGGCCACCCAAGCCCAATTCTTAGCGTTGACGACGCACTAGGACCACCAATTAACGACTGCACCCCCGCAAGGGCAACACTCTTTGGGAGAGTTGTAAACACAAGGCGTTTCCGACAAAAATGGTGCGCGGGGCGGCGTCAGCCCAATGGCACTCACTTGGGGCGAATTTTGAATGGACGTTCTGTGCGACGTAGCTGAATTCGTAAGAATTCAGCCGGCTTTGACGATCGTCTGAAGTCTGACGACTTCAGCTACATCCCAAAGCGATTGCCATTGGGCTGACGCCGCCCGGCTCACCGGATTAGGGCTTTTCCCGGTGACATCAGACAAAGAATGTTGGAAGCCGAAGAATTACCATCTTTTTTTGCGGAAATACTAATTCTTCATAATTGGTGGTTGACGCGGGATGGGTAGCCAGTAGCATGTGCAGCGTTGCGTAGTGCCACGCTTTGTGTTTTGGACAATAATTTGAAGGGGGGAATCATGATTCGTAGGTTTGTTGGTTTTGCATGCCTGTTACTCGTGGGCGTTGGAAGCGCAAGGGCGGACTTCATCCAATCTGTCTCGATTAACCAAAGCATCGGTGACTCGGGTACTGCACCCACCGGCCCCGAGAATGCGCGCCTTCATGATGAACTAACCACATTTGGATCTTCAAGTGGGGTCAGGACCATCGGGCTGACTATGGATGTGTTTGCGCTCCAGTCGCCGTTTTCCTTGCGATTTATTACTCATCGAACATTGGATCCCGGAACGGACACAGGCCCAGACGCACTGATTAGTGCAGGATCTAACGTGGCTCAGACTGTGGTTTACCGTTTCTTGGTGACGGTAAATAATACCTTGGGTTCAAATTTCTGGGCCCCGACTCCCGTTGATCCGGGAAGTACGGGAAAGGAAATTGGCCCGTTTGCCATTAAGTACACGGGAACGAACAACGTCGGATCCTTCTTCAACCTTGGATCTCCTGCCCAGACAGCGAATCCGTTTCCGTTCGCGATCAACGATCTTGGCTTGAATACAACTTCTTCAATCTTGTTTGGTGGTCGTAGCGGCGGGGGCGGAGCAATCCCCTTTGGTGCGTCCGAAACTTTCGCCTTCAATGTCACCGTTCCGAACACTGTTAGCGGCATCACAAGTCGGCAGTTCAGCCTCACCTTCACCGCGAATCCGGAACCTGGCTCTCTGGCGTTTGCCGGCCTGCTGGGAATCCCATCGCTCTTGGGTCTGCGACGACGTCGCAATCAGGCGACGGTATTGGAGCTACCAACTGCCGCTGTGTAGTTTCCGTGAGACTCGTGTGACGAAAAACAAGCAGGCCCGACTTTTGTCGGGTCTGTTTTCGTTTGTACCTGCCGAATCATCGAAGCGAATCTTGCTGACTCGACCGGATGTCAGGCGTTTTCCCAAGGGCACTGACTTTATACTCCGCGCGGCCGAAACCGACACGAACCCGAAGTGTCAACGAGGACGGAACTCACATTCTCGCTGACGCTTCGGGTGAGTGTGCTGCGGCCTCAAATGTGTCAGGTTCGGCCGCGCGGAGTATAGTTCGTCGCCACGGTCGCCAGAGCGTGGGCATCGCACCGTTAGGAACTGTCTCAAATTAACGGCTCTCCGCCACTCCTGCTGGACAACACTCGTGAGCGGCAAGGCGCTAGCCGCCGGTCATGCAGGAAATCACCGGCGGCTAGCGACTTGCCGCTCACGGGACACCATTTTCAACAGGAATGGCGGAGAGCCAAATTAACTTCCCGACTTTCGTTCTTGTTCCCTCCCCTCGGCGGGGAGGGAGTCAATCGGGAAGTCATTGATCACCAGTTCCTTAGAACCTGTCCAAAATCAACTCCGTGTTTTGTGGAGTCGTAAAAAAAACAGCCCGACGCGCGAGCGAGGGCTGGACGTTCGATGAGTACGAAGCCCTCGCTCGCGCGTCGGGCTGGTTTTGAAAATGCGGACTAATACTTTAGACGAGTTCTTACCGTCAAAATCCCACGGTCTGGCGACCGTGGCTACTCGACCGGATCTCAGGCGTTTGTCGCAGAGCGGCATTTGATGGCCGCAGTAGCCTTCAGCCGACGGTCTCGAAATCCCAGTTCCACAGTTGTCGCGGAGCGACATTGGACTGGTTGAAGGGGAAGTGCCGCGATCGTTTGTCGCGACGCGACACAGGAGAGTCATCGCGCCTCTTCCTCATCAGATCCCGCGACCGGAGAGGCCGCTCAACAGGAAGTTGAACGAGACCATTTGGAGGGCGGCGTTGTAAAGTTCTTCGGCGAAGGTGAATTGCACGATGATCGTGTCCTCGGGCTGAATCAAGATTCGTTCTCCGGGCGAGGTCAAGGCTCTTCGCAAATCCACCTTGATCGGGATCTCGCCACCGTTGCACGTCTTGCGTAACACAATGGCCCGCGACGGAGTGGCACCTCTTACACCGCCGCCACCTTGTCCGCCGCCACCTTGTCCGCCGCCGCCCCCACTGCCAATGCCCGTCCCGCCCTGAGCGACGCTTCCACCCGCCAAGGCCACGGCCTGCAGAACATCAAGGTCATAATCCCGTGGAAGGGGCATTGCTCCCCCACGAATGACTCCACCGGTGTAGTACTGTTCCCGCTCACGGGACTGCACCATCACGATGTCGCCGGTCTCCAGAATGATGTCTTCTTGCTTGAATGTTGGGACTTGTTCGGGATAGAAGCGCAGGGGAATCCGGATGAGATTGACATCATCGGGAATGTCCAGCTCGCATTCGCAGGGATCCTGGCCGGATTTGAGCCGCGCGATCAACTGATCCCGTTGAGCCCCGTCCTCAAAATTCCCCCGCAGAATCAAGACCTCATTCTTGGCGTCGAGACCGGGTAGCCCGCCAGTCTTGTTCAGCGCGGATAACAAATCATTTTCGTAAGCGGGGAGGAGGACATTCGCGCCCGTTCCTCGCTTGTTTGAGACGGTAGCCAGACCCGCCCCGCCCTGGCCCCCCCCACCGCCAGTGTTGCCGCCGGATTCTTCTCGAACCACCAGCACCCGATATTCACGCTGCCGCTGCAGCGTCACGATGATTCGGTCTTTCCCGGCGGGCAAAATCCGCTTGCCGACTGTATACGCATCGCGAATCACATCGGTGGCCTGGGTCAGCGTCAAGCCGGAGACCTGAATCGGCTCCACGAGTGGCAGGGCCAATGTTCCATCCTCGCGAACCGGGACCGGAAACCCCAACGAGGGAGGTTTGCTTCCATCAAGGGAGAAGTTGACCGGAGGCGGCGTGTCGGCCGATCCGAGCACAGTCTCAATGTAAATTCCCAGCACGTCGTTGGGGGCCAGTTGATACACCTTGGGTGGATTCTGGCGCAACCGAGACAGGGTGATCTCCTGCATGTCGGTTCGTTTACGGCCCAGGAATTCCCGAGGAACTCGATGGGCGGAGATCGCCGGAATCCCGGTCATGCACTGGACCAGACTGCTACAGCCAGTCAGTGACGTGAGGACCGCCGCCAGGGCTAGGCAACGCAAGACGTGTCCTGTCTGACGACAGCGACAACCGGCAGGCTTCCCCAGGCCGGCAAGTCGGTGCGTGGCTGTTCCATCAAAGGGAATGGCAGGTGGAGTCATTGTGCTCTGTGTTTCTGAATATCTGGAGGACACATGGCAGATATCTTGGTCCATTTTCTCGCCTTTCGGTCAACCGCAGCGCTGGATGTCGCCGCAACTCTTGAATTGATACCTAGTGGTCGGACAACTTGAGATTGCGTGGTTGTTCAACAACAAGCCCGACGCGCAAGCGAGGGCAAACCGTTGTCGAAAGTGAAGCCCTCGCTTGCGCGTCGGGCTAGTGAACAACCCCGCAATCTCAAGTTGTTCGACCACTAGGAGACCGTCCTCGTAACTGAGGCAGGCGGGTTTGGGTTGTTTTTTTGGTGAAGCGACTGTGGGGTCGGTTTCGGCCGCAGGCCGATTAGGCCGGGCGGCTCGCCAGAGTTTGAGGAGGTTGCAGGCCAAAACCCCGGCGACGCAAACTGCGGGTTGACCACCGTCGCCTATGACGCGGCCAGTCGAGCGGTCCTCAAGACCGATCAACTCGGTGAAACCATCGCCCTCGTCTACGACCTGGCCGGAAGAATACTCAACCGCCAATACCGCTCGCTCGCCAACAGCCCCGTAGGATGGACGCCCTCGTCCGTCCCGGCTGTTGGCCCCGGTGGTGGAGGTCAACCCAACACCCTCCAACCCGGCCCCATCACCGACCAAGATTCTTTTCCTTACGACAACTCCGGCCGCATGCTCACCGCCGTGAAGGGCCGCTTTATCAGCCGCCTGGCGCGGGATGTGAAACGCATCGCGCCTGCCGTCCGCCGTCACTGCCGTCTCTCACACACCTGCCACGGGTGCCTTGATGTCACTGATCGAGAAGACGAGTCCCGCATCCGCGCAGCCCAGTTGCGCGAGAACTTCGCGTGGCTCAATCGCTGCTCCTTGTCACTTTTAAAACCACATTCCGCAGGCAAAAGCCTCGCCCTGCAACGCCGCCGCCGCTGGAGCTTCGACACGCTCCTCAAAGTCCTCGACGCACAAAGGACTGAGTGTGCGCTGGCCCTGCCGCGTGAGGTTTAACCGCGTGGCCAACGCTGTGAGCATTAGCCCGCGTCTTCGATGTCGAGAAGCGTCGGGTCGTCTGGAGGCAGTTCCGTCGGTTTGACATAGAACTCGGCGAGATCGAGTTTGCCTTTGGCTTCGGATTCGGCCAGTTGGAGTCGCTTTTACAAACGAGAGATTCTCAGTTCGAGGAGCGGGTGAAGTTTGAATTCGTTCGCTCCCTTCGAGCGCGGGACGGTGGGGTAGCCGAGTTGCCGTTGTAAGGCGGCGAACAGATAGAGCGGATCTTTACCACGATTGGCGCGCGCGATGCGGCCTTCCTGGCGGCCGAACAGCGTCGGGACCGATGGTTCGTAGGCGGCGTTGCTGGTCTTGCGACGTTCCTCGACGAAGAAGGCGGAGCGGTAGTAGATCAGGTCCGCGAACTCGACCATGCCGATTTGCTGTCGCGCGCGGACGATCCATTCACGCCAGTCGGCGTCGAACATGGGGTCGTTGGCGATCGCCGTCATGCCGTCCTGATAGCCAAGCCGGTTCCGCGAGATGCACTCGAACTGATACACGAACAGCCCGGCGGGCGAGGCGGACTCGGCGCGAAACTGGGCCTCGCGTTCGAGGATTTGAAAGGCGACACGCGGATCGAACTTGGTCCGATCGGCTTCGGATCGCTCCATGACGAACGCTTGAAACGGCGCGAAGTAATGGCCGAGCAGTTTCATCCCCTCGCAAAGCCGTCCCTTCAACATCAGTTCGCCACGCAGCACGTCGAGCGCGAGCGGCAGCTTGGTCGTGGCGAGGATCTCTTCGCGGATGCTGGCCAGGATTTCTTGCGACGGCAGGTCTTCGTCCAGCCGCTCGTAGAACGTGCGGAAGAAATACGCCTGTTCGATGTACTCTTCGCGGTCGAGCAACGGCATGAGGGGACTCGGCGTTCTGGGGTCTACGGGTGGGTGAAAGCGTTCAATTCCGTCGTTTAACCGCCAGCCGAAAGCGAGCGTGTGAGGTGACCGCCTCCCACAAATGTTGACCAACGCGCACGCCTTCGGCTGGCGGTGAAACGACGCGGCGTAGCCGCAGCCAAAGTAGCCTTCATCGCTCCGCGTGAAGGAAGCCGATGGGGAGTCGATGCGGCTGATGCCAATCGATGCGGGAATCGGACTCGGCTTCCTTCACGCGGAGCGATGAAGGCTACTTTGGGAAGACGGAAATACGCGCAGTACGACAGGATTTCGAGACTTAGTAGTACGAAGGTCACCGTGCTATCAAAAGAATTCGATCACTCCGATGGCGGCGAACTCTCCATCGGCTGCGGGGCAATCGTTCGGTCGGGGGCGTCGAGGAACGATTGCAGGATGATCTGCGCCGCGAGTTTATCGAGCCGATCCTTCCCCTGTTCGGGCGAGATTCCCTGTTGCCACAGCAGCAACTCGGCTTGGCTGGAAGAGTGTCGTTCGTCCCAGTAAGTGACCGGTCGGCGCGTGTTTTCCGACAACCACTTGCCGAAGCCTCGGACCACTTTCGCCTGATCGCCCTCTGCCCCATCCAATCGCACGGGCAACCCGATGACGAAACCGACCACGCGATAGTCCTCGACCAGCTCACGCAGATGCTTGATGTTTTGCTCGGGAATGTTGCGGACCTGCCAGGTCTCGACGGGAACAGCCACCGTTTGATCGGAGTTGCAGACGGCGACGCCCAGTCGCTTGGTGCCGAAGTCCAAGCCGAGCAATGCGCCCGTGACAGGGACCACGGAGGGATCGGGAGCGGAACCGGTTGTCGGGGGAGTCGAGGGTTGAGTCATGCGGCGATTGTTCAGGCGGTGCAGGCTGCCGTCAATCGGGTTGGGTGAGTTCGGCGGGGATGTGTCCCGAGCAACAAGTCTCAGCCTCCCCATTCAAGCCTGACGCGCGAGCGAAGATCTGTTGCCAAGCATCCTTCGCTCGCGCATCAGGCTTTGAACTGCGGCGGCTATTTCATCAGCCCGAGTTGCCTGCGGATGTCGGCTTGAATGTCATCGGCGGGCAGGCGGCCGTCGGTTTGGATGACCAGTTCTTTCCGGCGGAAGAGTTCTAGGATCGGTTCGGTCTTGCTGCGGTAGTCCTGCAAACGCTGACGCAATCCGTCTTCGTTGTCGTCACTGCGGACGATCAGTTTCCCGCCGCAGACATCACACGTTTCGAGGTTGGCCGGTCGGTGATGAATCAGGTTGTAGTCGAGGCCGCACTGACTACAGAGCCGCCGTGCCAGGACTCGCTCGAAGACGACTTCGTCCGGCACGTCGATGTGGATCACGGCGTCGATGTCGTAGCTCTCCAAAAAGAACTCGGCCTGTGACCGGTTGCGCGGGAAGCCGTCGAGGATGAAGCCGAAGTTCCAGTTGTGGAGGGCCAGCCGGTCGCGCACGATCTGTTCGACATTTTCATCGTCCACCATTTTGCCATCGGCGATCAGTCGCTTGATGCGGGCACCGAGCTTCGTGTGCGACTGGATGTGCCAGCGAAAGATGTCTCCGACCGAGATGTGGACGAGATCAAAGTCGTGCTTGAGCCGCTTCGCCTGCGTCCCTTTGCCGCAGCCCTGCGCCCCCATGATGACGTACTTGTGCATGTTGCCCTTCGAGATGGATTCGTTCGCAAGCAAGGCCGACTCGTTTAACCGCGTGGGCAACGCCCCGCGCGTCGTGCGATGTTGGAGCCTATTTCGCCGCCCGACGCGCGGGGCGTTGCCCACGCGGTTAAACGAAAACAAACTCGTCTCAGCCACGTCAGGTATAGCAGCCGCCCCGACTTGTTCGCGAGGCATCCGGACGGCGGCTCGTTCGACTGGCAGGGCTGCTTGGCGAATGGGCAGGTCCGTCCCGGACGTGGCGGAGTGGCTGTGATCGACAACCAGACTCCCCTTGAAAACAAGGCGTTTCGCGAGAAATCTGGCTCCCGGTCGAGCAAGGCACGCTTCTTGCGTTCGGGGCGGGAGCGAACTTCGGTTTGCCCGTCTTTTTTGAGATGGCCTGTGCGACTGCCGAGGCGACCGAATGGATGAACACGGTTCGCGGGCAGAACGCTTTTCTTGTGGTGGCAGGGAAGGTCTGAACGGATCCGAATGGACGAAGTACTCGAACAAAAAGGGATGATGGCTATGTGGCGATTGTGCGCGCTCGCATCGTTGACGGGACTGCTGCTGGTTGGCGGCGGTTCGATGAATTCACTGTTGGCTCAGGACGGAGACAAGCCGGTTGCTGCCGTGGTGGCTCCGGTGGAAGCTGCGGCTCCCGCAGTTGTGGCTGCCGCCGCGCCGGCTCATCTGGCTGGAACGTACGACACCGGCTCGATCGCGTGGCTAATGGTCAGTGCGGCGTTGGTCTTCTTCATGATGCCCGGCCTGGCTCTGTTCTACGGTGGAATGTGTCGCGCCAAGAACGTGCTGAACATGTTCATGTGCGTCATGGTCTGCGTGCCAATCGTCGCCATTCAATGGGTGCTGGTCGGCTACAACTTCTCGTTCGCGGTTCCCTCGGCGATCACCAGCGATGGCGGCAAGGACGACAAGGGTATCGACAAGCCCAAGCTCAGCTATCTCGGCTGGGATGCGGGGCTGGTCGGGATGAGTTCGTTCTCGGAGATGGCTCCCGACAGCCCGAACTTCTACGGCAAGATCGTCACCAGCGGTGACACGACGGGAGCCGCTCCGACCGGCGTGCCCGAGTTGCTGTTCGCGATGTTCCAGATGATGTTCGCGATCATCACTCCGGCCCTGATCGTGGGAGCCATCGCCGAACGAGTGAAGTTCAGTGCGTGGTGCGTGTTCGTGTTGCTCTGGACGACGATCGTCTACGACCCGGTTTGTCATTGGGTGTGGAACGTGAACGGTTGGTTGTTCCAAGCGGGTGTGTATGACTTTGCGGGCGGCACGGTGGTGCATGTGTTGGCCGGAACGTCGGCCTTGGCTTTGATCCTGCTGTTGCCCAAACGCAAGGGCTTCCCACAGGGACCGTACCTGCCGCACAGCATTGGCTGGACGCTGATCGGAGCCGGGCTGCTGATGGTCGGTTGGTTCGGATTCAACGCCGGTTCGGCCATCGCTGTCGGCAAGGACTTCCTGCCGGTGTCGGCGGCGGTCGCGGTTCTCGCCTTCGCCACGACGGCCATCGCCGGAAGTGCCGCTGCGGGATCATGGATGGTGGCCGAGTGGATTCATGTCGGTAAGCCAACCGCGTTGGGAGTCGCTTCAGGAATGGTGGCTGGTCTCGTCGCGATCACGCCCTGTGCCGGACACGTCAGTCCCGGTGGAGCACTCATTATCGGATTGCTCGGCGGCGTGGTGTGCTTCCTCGGTGTGCAGGCCAAGCAAATCTTCAAGTACGACGATTCGCTCGACGTGGTCGGTGTGCATGGCGTCGGCGGTGCGCTCGGTGCAATTCTGGTGGGCTACTTCGCAGTGCGTCCCGCAGCAGGCAACATGGCTCAGGTCATGTTGCAGTTGGAAGGTGTCGCCGTGGCCGCGATCTACGGCTTCGTGATGACGCTGATCATTGGCTTCATCATCCACAAGACGATGGGCTTCACCGTGACAGGCAATCAGCAAGACGAAGGTCTCGACGCCCTCGAACATGGCGAAACGGCCTACCGGTTGAACTGATTCCGATCGGCTCAATCAAGCATGTCTCAACCGCCGCCCGGTTCGTTCGCGAACCGGGCGGTTTCGTTTTGGAACTCACACCAACCCGCCGCGTGAGCAAGGATGAAGTCGTCTGTTTTCATCCTGAAGGGATGTCAGCCATTAGCCGGGGGTTGAGCGTCCGCGACACCCCCGGTGAGAGTTCGGAAAGTGGCTCTGCATCCTGAAGGGATGCTGGCAGGTTCCCGATGTCGGCCAGCTTGAACCGTCCTGGCATCCCTTCAGGATGCAAAACCAATTTGACAGAACGCTTCCGGGGGTGTCGCTTCGCTCAACCCCCGGCTAATGGCTGACATCCTTATCAGGATGAAGGCCATGACCGCCGTCCCCTGCTCACCAATTCGTGCCTCACCCCCAAAACTGAGGATGAACTCGACTTCGTCCTTGCTGACGCGGCGGGTTGGTGTGGGAATGCACTCAACCCGTGAGTCGCTTCCGCGTGTTCGGCTTCAAACGGCGGCGGACTTCGGGCATCAGGCCGTAAGCCAGCGCGAGGACTTTCAGAGGATGGAGCGTCGGCAGCGGCGAGCGTTGTTCCATTTGCAGGCGGCAACTGCTGCACTCGGTCAGTCCGAGTTCATGTCCGGGCGCGCGCATCAGTTCGATCAGTTCACGGCCCATCTCCATTGAGTCCGCGAAGTTCTCTTTCGTCAGACCGAACGGTCCCGCCATGCCCGAGCAACCCGCGTCTGCGCGTTGAGTCTCGAAGCGCGGAATGAGTCCGCACAGATCGGCCAGCGGCGTCGAAGTTCCCAGCACCTTGAGATGGCACGGCGTGTGGTACGTCGCGGTGAGTGGCAGCTCGGTGAAGTCCGTTCGCAGCGTTCCCGCGCGATGCAGTCCCGCGAGGAACGCGCCCGCTTCGATGACGTGATCGGCGACGATCTGCGTGTCGGGATGATCGATCAGGCGCGGGTATTCGTGCTTCAAACAGACGGCGGCGGTTGGCTCGGTGCAGACGATCGGACAGCCTTCGCGGGCGAACTCGGCCAGTACGCGGACGTTTCGTTCGGCCAGTCCTCGTGCGCCGTCGAGGTCTCCCATCGTGAGCAGCGCCATGCCGGATGCGACCTGTCGATGCGGGACGTGCAGCATCTGGCCGTTGTGATCCAAGATGCGCGCGAACGCGAAGGCCAACTCGGGATCGTGGTAGTTCGCGAAGTGATCGACGAAGTACACGACGGGCTGGCCGCCCTTCATCGTCACCGGCGGCGCGGTCCAGGCGCGCGGGATGCTGCTCAAAAACGAACGTCCCGCGAACGGAGGCAGTCGGCGTTCGGCGGCGACTCCGACAACGCGCTCCAGCAGCCAGCGCGTGCTGCCCGACGCGAGCAGCGGGTTCACGAGCCACGACGCGCGGCACAGCCATTCGCCCCACGAGTGAACTCGCGCGAGGAACCAATCCGACGTGGCCGGGCCATGCGTGGCGAGGTGTTGCGCCTTGGCCTCGATCATCAGGTGCGGCACATCGACGTGGTTGACACACTCCAACCGACATTGCCCGCAGTTGAAACACTTCTTTGCGAGTTGGCCCAAGTCGGGCGATGACAGTTCGTGAACGGGGACGCGACCGTCCACGATGGCGCGCACCGCGTTGGCCTTCGCGCGGGGCGTGCGGTCTTCGGAGGACTCGGCTCGAAAGAACGGACACATCCGCAGCGACGGCTCCTGCGTCCGACACCCACCGCAACCGTGACACGCGGTCGCGGCCGTCGCGAACTCGGTGGCGGACCAGTTCAGTTGCAGGTCGTACAAGTCCGGCTGCACGGTGACGGCGGGACGAAGATGTCGCACGGTGAGGTGCGGGTCGTCGGACAACACTTTGCCGGGGTTGAGCAAGTTGAGCGGATCAAAGATGTCCTTGATCTCTTGGAAGACGCGGTACAGCTCGCCGTACTGCGACCGCAAAAACGCCGTGCGCGATAGACCGAGACCATGTTCGCCGCTGATCGACCCGCCGACGGACAGCGCCGCGTGATAGAGGTCACGCGCGAGGGCCTCCAAACGCGGGCCGTCTTGCGGAGTCGGCAGCGGCAGGAACGGTCGGATGTGAAGTTGACCTGATGCCGCGTGCGAATAGAGCGACGCCGTGACCTCATGCCGTTGCAACACGCGCCGCATTCGCACGACGAACTCTTCCAGCGCAGCGGGTGGAACCGAGATGTCTTCCACGAGCGGCACCGGACTGCTGCTCGGTCCACGGACTCCGTTGAGCAACGGGACGACGCGATGCGGGAGCGACCAGAGGAACTCCAACTCTTCCGGCGTCCGCGCGACGAAGGCGGTTGCGCCGGAATCGGGTAGCTCGCCGAGTCGCCTCGCTAACGAGGTCAATTTGCCAGCGACCTCGTTGTCGCTGAACCCGACATGCTCGACGAGCAGCGCCGCTTCGGCCGCAGCGGGGAGCAACCGCTCGTAGCGCGAATCGGTCTCGCGCGCGAGTGTGAGCAGACGACGGTCGAGCAGATCACAGGCACTCGGCCCGTCCTCGACAATGCGCCCCACCGCGCGCACCGCGCCATCGAGCGACCCGAACGAAATCAGCATCGCACCCCGATGAGCGGGCAGCGGCATCGTCTTGAGGACTGCCGACGTGAACAGTGCGAGCGTTCCTTCCGAACCGACGAGCAATCGCGGCAGATGCAGGTGCAGCGTCGTGAGCACTCCGCGCAGGAAGTACCCGGCGCGGTTGCGCGGCAAGTTGGCGGGCTGTCGCAACGCGATCAGGTCCGCATGCTGAGCCAGTACCGCCGCGAGTCGGTTCACAATGTCGCGATTCACCAGCAGGCCACTCGCGCTGAACCCGGCGTGCGAGGGATTCTCGATCGAAGACGGCGGCACATCGAGCGATTCGACCTCGGCATTGATACGCGCGCCGTCGGCCAAGATCGCGTCGAGTGAGACGACGTGATCGCGCGTCGATCCGACGCGCGGTGAGTGCGATCCAGCGGCATCCAGCGCGAGCATACTTCCGATCGTCGTCGTCGCCGTGTTGGACGGATCGGGGGCGAAGCAGCGTCCCGTCTGAGCCAGCACGCGGTTGAGCCGACTGTGAACGACGCCCGCCTGCACGCGCACGGTCTGCTCGCCAATCTCTTCAATCGCGTGCATGTGCCGCGAGAAATCGACGACGATCCCGGCCCCGAGTGCTTCGCCACCGACGCTCGATCCCGCCCCGCGCGCGACCAACGGCAACCGCTCGCTCGCCGCGTACTTGACCAGCGCCAGCACGTCTTCACGATCCCTCGGACAGGCGACCGCCAGCGGCGTGATCTGATGCAGACTTCCGTCCGAGGCGTACAGTGCCGTCGAAACCGCATCGCACCGGAGTTCCCCTCGAAACGATCCAGCCAAGTCTTCGACGAGTCGCGCCTGACGAGTGTCCATGTGAGTTGGGTCGATCGTGAGTCGGGAATAATGAGTCGCGAACGCACGTGAATCGGGAGAGAGATTTCGGAGCGGGGCGGCGTTAGCCCCCTGGTTCTTGGGCGTCAGCCCCTGCTTCGATCAACGCGAAAACCAGGGGGCTGACGCCGCCCCGCTCCGAAAACCAAGAGGGCTGACGCCCAAGAGACACACTTTCGTTACGGTGCAACTCCGCCGCGAACTCAGTTCGCGTCTCCACTCTCCGCCTGTTTCAGCCGAATGGCTTCCTGACGATACCGCTCGTTGACTTCGAGGTCGAACGCGGCCACTTGTTCCAGACGCGGGATGCCGCGATACCGCGCGTGACAGCGGTAGCAGACCAAGCAGTCTCGCATCACCGCGTACATCACCATGTCGGCCAGCGCGAAGGCCATCAGCGTACCGAGCGACCATTCCGGCTGCATCTGCATCATGAACCAGGTGCTGATCGCGACACCAATCGCCACGATCGTCACGCCGACCTTGGGCGAGAAGTCTTTCTGCCGCCAGAGATCGCCGCAGCCACAGACCAGACAGCGCGTCGGCGTCGCGCCGGAGATGTCTCCCGCGACGACGGCCTTCGTCCAGCCGCAGTCGGTACACATCACGCCGCGACTCGCCGCAGTCGCTTCACCGCGAGCAGGCTTGAGACACTTGGGACAATCGAAGGAGATGAACATGGGGAAAGGTTGAGGGTCTAGGGTTGAGGGTTGAGAGGCAGATTAGGAGTCCAAGCTGTTCTTGAGGCCGCTGAGCATTCGGCCCAATTGTTCGGCGGTAGCGTAGAGTCGATCGAAGTTCGCTTGGTCGATCCAGTTTTGGCGTTTGGCAATCGAGAGTTGCGAGACGGTTTCCAGTAGTGAGCCGAAAGCGATCTCGATGAACCGTCCAAATTCTTTTCGAGACGAACGACTGCTTCCTTCGGCGATGTTTGACGAAATTGAGACGGACGCTCGCCGGATTTGGTTCGTCAGACCAAATCGCTCGTCACTCGGAAACGAACGTGTTGTGGCATACACATCGTCCGAGTACTCGATAGCCAGTCGCCAAACGTCGAGCTTCTCAAAGCCAAACAATTCCCGCCTCCATTCTGACTATCAACCCTCAACCCTAGACCCTCAACCTTCCTCACAGCGGCACATGCAGTTCCGCGTACAGCAACGCTGCCGCCATTTCTCCGATGAAGACCAAGATGACTCCCGCGAACAGGACGCCCGTGGCGGCTTGAGTGTTGCGGTATCTCAAAATGCGAACGGCCATCACGGCGATGGCGAGTGGGCCGAGGATTCCCGCGAGCCAACGCATGGCAAACCACGTCCAATGCGTGCCGTCGTGCAGAGCCTGTCCCGCGAGGAACCAGCCTGCCGCCGAGACCAACAACCTCAGCACGACCGCCGCACCGAAGTACAGACTGAGTTGCTTCAGCGGTTCGATCGACATCGTCGGCGCGGTCAAGTACCAGTGACCGAGCAGCATCCCCGTGACGGCTCCTCCGAGAACGGCGGCTGTGGCGAGATGCGACAAAAACAAGAACGCGCCGGGGGGAGTGGCCAGCCACGCGATGCCACCATGCGACAGGATGACGCTCGCCAGAGACGCGGCGAGGATCGCGAAGACGCATGCCGTTCCGGCCGGTCGCCGGTCGAGCATCCAGACGACCGAGCCGACATACGCCACGAACGCGATTCCGACCGTGGCAACTCGCGCCGCGAGCAACCACTGTCCGGTCAAAGGCTCGCCCGCCACGTCGCTCAACCGCCCGAGTGTCAGCAGCGCGAGGACGCTCAGCCCCAGCACGATCAACATCTGAATCCGAAAGAACCCGGATGTGACTCGGGCGCGCGGCATCCCGGCCCACATCAGGCTCATCCCACAGACGAGTAACAACGCAAACTGAGCAATCATGGCCGCATGGTATTCGTCACGGCGAGCTTTTTGAATGAACGGCACCCGATCAGGGCCAATGCCTTGTTCAAATCGGGCCAGATGTCGGGTCGGTCGAGTCTTCGAGGCCCACCGTAAGGAACTGGTTCAAATTAACTTCCCGATTTCCCTTCTTGTTCCCTCCCCTCGGCGGGGAGGGTTAGGGAGGGGGCGAATGGCAAATCGACTGGACCATCCTCCCCACTCCCCGGCCCTCCCCGCCGAGGAGAGGGAGGAAAGGCCAAGAAAGCGGGAAGTTGTTTTGCACCGAATCCTAAGTCGTTTGGTCGTCGGTGGGCCTCGAAGACTCGACCCACCCGACATTGAAAAAGGCGATGGCCCTGCACTGGAACGACTTCGCCTTGTCTGCTGTTTGGCGGGTTCGTAGCATCGTGCCCGTATCACCCACTTGGTTCGACTTGATCGAGCTGCTGTTCACAGCCTTCGTCCTCGTGGCGAAGCGTTGGGACAACAGTCGTTGGAGAGACCGCCATGCTTCACCGTCGCGATGCCATGCTTCGATTGGGACGACTCGGGTTGGGAGCCGTCACGCTGCCGCAGTTGCTTCAGGCCGAACAGGCTCGGGCGGCGAGTGGGATTTCCGTCACAGGTCATGGCCAGCGCACCGGCAAAGCCAAGTCGTGCATCCTGATCTATCTGTGGGGCGGGCCGCCGCAGCAAGACATGTGGGACATGAAGCCGCTTGCCGCCGAGGGGATTCGCAGCCAGTTCAATCCGATCTCGACCGTCGTGCCTGGCATTGATGTCTGCGAACATATGCCGCTCTTCGCGAAGCACACCGACAAGACGTGCATCATTCGCTCGCTGACTCACGACAGCAACAACCACGAGCCGAGCGTCTATCGCACGCTGACCGGCCGCATCAACAACACGTTGGCCGTGCCGAGGAACCAGCGGAATCGCCACGATTTCCCGAACCTCGGCTCGGTCGTGTCGTACTTCTCGCCCATGGGAGCGATGCCGTCGTCAGTGACGATCCCGCGTCCGATCGGCCACGACGGCGCGACGTACTCGGGAACCTATGCCGGGTTCCTCGGTGGCCGTCACGATCCGATGGAGGTCGCCGCTGCCGAAGAGACGAAAGAGACGCCGACGCATTCGATCTCCCTTCCCGCCGACATGGCCGAGACGCGGCTGCTGGCGCGACGCGGGTTGCTGAGCGTCGTCGAAGAGGCCGACCGCCGATACCAATCGGTCGGCGCGGCACGGGGACTCGACAGCTACCGCGAGCAGGCGTTCGGCATGTTGTCGTCACCCGTCGCCAAGCGGGCGTTCAATCTCGAACTGGAAGACCCGCGCACGCGCGACCGCTACGGCCGCAACGAATACGGCGAAAGCATTTTGCTCGCGCGGCGCTTGGTCGAGTCGGGCGTGAGGCTCGTCACGATCAGTTGGATGCGCATTCAAAAAGGCGGCAACGTGGCCAACGTCTGGGACAATCACGGCCCGTTCGAGGGACTAAACGGGACGGATATGCTCAAGGCGTACTACTGCCTCCCGTCGCTCGATCAAGGTTTCGCCGCATTGATGGAAGACCTGCAAGGGCGAGGCTTGCTCGATGAAACACTCGTCGCGATGTGGGGCGAGTTCGGCCGGACTCCGAAACTTAACCCGGCTCAAGGCCGCGACCACTGGGGCGCGTGCCAGTCCGCCGTCTTCGCAGGCGGCGGCATTCGCGGCGGACAGGTCTATGGATCGAGCGACAAGGACGCGGCCTATCCCGCCTCGAACCCGGTCTCACCCGAAGACATGCTCGCCACGGTCTACCACTCACTCGGCATCGACCCCGAAGCAACCCTGCGCGACTCGCTCAACCGCCCGCATCAACTCGTCGATGGCCGCCCGCTGACGGAACTGTTCGGTTAGCAGCCCGTTGAAATCGGGAGGGCGAGGCGGCGTTGCCCACCAAATCGTAGGGTGGGCTGTGCCCACCACATTGGCTGGTGAGTTGGTGGGCACAGCCCACCCTACATTTTTGTGAGCGGTCGTATTTGGTGGGCAAAGCCGGGCGAGGCTCCTGCCGAGCCGCCTTCGGGCGTCGCGCGTCCTCAAGGCTCGGCAGGAGCCTCGCCCGGCTTTGCACAAAAAATGTAGGGTGGGCATTGCCCACCACAATCGACGGTGGAATGGTGGGCACAGCCCACCCTACAGGAGGTAGGCGGCCCGTTTTTTTGTGCAAAGCCGCCTCGCCCTCCCGATCACTCTTGGAGAGCCGGAATGATTCATGGGCTTCGTGGAACAGCCCCCGTATGGAGACGAGTTCGCAAGAACACCACTTAACAGCCTGTGGAAAAACGTAGAGTAAGCCTCCGGCTTGCTCGTTTTCTCGCTGTAAAGACGGGCGAGCGAGACGCTTACCCTACGTTTTTCAACAGGCTGTTAACCCGCAATCAAGCACTCCGTGGCCAAGTGTCAGTCAAAGCTCCCTCAATCATCCGGGGCGGGCGTGGCGGAACTCTCCGTTTGATGTGTGGCGGCGGCGATTACAAGACCGGTGTACCACCCAGACCGATTCCCCGCCTTCAAGTGTTTCCTCCATGAGTGACATCGACAAGAAGTCTCTGACCGAGCGGGACATCTGCAGCAAGTTCATCAACCCCGCGCTAGAAGCGGCCGGTTGGGATTTGATGCACCAGATTCGGGAGCAGTATTACTTCACCGACGGCCGGGTATTGGTCAAAGGGAAGACCGTCAAGCGGGGGACACGGAAGTTTGCCGACTTCCTGTTGTCCTACAATTTCACAATCCCGTTGGCGATAGAGTGTCATCCCCCTTGCACGTCATCCACATTGATGTCCTATGGATTCTTCTTATGAGCACTCATCCCGTTGCCGCGTATCTCGCGGACTGCCGCGCCCGACACAAGACGGGAGCCGTCACGCCCGAGACGAGCTACTATGGGCCGTTGGAGACACTGCTCAATGCCGTTGGGCAGAAGCTCAAGAAGCCGCGCGTGCGTTGCTTCATGAGTTTGGGGAACCGGGACGGCAACATGCCGGACGGTGGTCTCTTCACGCAGGATCAGATTTCCAAGGGTGAAGATGACCCGTTGCCAGGACAGAAACCGGCTCGTGGCGTGATCGAGGCGAAACCGTTCGCGAACGATCTCGCGAAGCTGGTCGCTGGAACTCAAGTCGGCCGGTATTGGGATCAGTACCATCAGGTCTTGGTCACCAATTTCCGCGAGTTCTCGCTGATCGGCCGCGACCATTTGGGCAAGCCGGTGCGACACGAATTCTATCGGCTCGCCGCGAGCGAGAAAGAGTTCTGGCAACTCGCCGCGAAGCCCGAGCAGGCCGAGAAAGAACACGGCGAACGGTTGCTCGATTTTCTGGAGCGTTGTCTGCGACGACCGGTTCCGCTGACCGATCCGAAGGACGTGGCGTGGTTCCTCGCCAGTTACGCGCGGGATGCTCGTGGTCGCATCGAGCATTCGCAGGCCCATCGCCAAGTTGAGACCGTGCGCCAGGCGTTCGAGCAATCTCTTGGTATCAAGGTCGAGGACGAAAAGGGACGGCACTTCTTTGAATCGACGTTGGTGCAGACGCTGTTCTACGGACTGTTCAGCGCGTGGGTGCTGTGGCATCGCAGCGGCCCGGCGGCGAACGAACGGTTTAATTGGGAGACGGCGTCGAAGTACCTGCACGTGCCCATTCTCCGAAAGCTGTTCCGCGAACTGACCGATCCGACGAACCTCGACGAATGGGACAACCTGACCGAGGTGATGGGCTGGGCGGCCGACACGCTCAACCGCGTCGATCGCGGCGTCTTCTTTGAAAAATTCCGCGAGGCCGAGGCGGTCCAGTATTTCTACGAGCCGTTCCTGGAAGCCTTCGACCCCGAACTGCGCAAGCAGTTGGGCGTCTGGTACACGCCGCCGGAGATCGTGAAGTACATGGTCGCGCGCGTCGATCAGGTCTTGAAGTCGGACTTCAACAAGCCCGATGGACTCGCTGACGAGGATGTCTATGTGCTCGACCCGTGCTGCGGGACCGGGGCGTACTTGGTGGAAACGCTGTCGGTCATCGCCGCCACGCTGGCCGAGAAAGGCGAAGGGGCGACGCTGGCGGGACGATTGAAGAAAGCGGCCACCGATCGCGTCTTCGGCTTCGAGATTCTGCCCGCTCCGTTCGTGGTGGCGCACCTGCAACTCGGCATCTTCTTGCAGGGACACGGCGCGGCGTTCAATGACAAGCAGCACGAACGCGCGGCGGTCTATCTGACGAATGCGCTCACCGGCTGGAAGCCGCCGACCGGGCCGAAACAAAAACTGGTCTTCCCCGAAATGGAAGAGGAGCGGGACGCGGCCGACAAGATCAAGCAGAGCCAGCCGATTTTGGTCGTGATCGGCAATCCACCGTACAACGGCTTCGCGGGGCTGCCCGTCGAGGAAGAAGCGGGACTGGTCGAACCGTACCGCACGACGAAGACCGCTCCCAAGCCGCAGGGCCAGGGTCTGAACGATCTCTACGTCCGCTTCTTCCGCGTGGCCGAGCGTTGCATCACCGAGCGCGGCGTCCAGCACGGCATCGTCTGCTACATCTCGAACTATTCGTGGCTGGATGGTCTGTCGCACACGGGTCTGCGCGAGCGGTTTCTGGAAGAGTTCGACGACATCTGGATCGACTCGCTCAACGGCGACAAATACAAGACGGGCAAGACGACGCCGGACGGGAAGCCGGACCCCAGCGTCTTCAGCACGCCGCAAAATCGCGAGGGAATTCAAGTCGGCACGGCGGTAGTGCTCCTCTCGCGGACACCCAAGCACGCGGCACCGGCGACGATTCACTTCCGAGATTTCTGGGGCGACAAGAAACGCGAAGAACTATTGCAGTCACTCGACACAACTCAAAGCGACACAACTCAAAGCGACACGACTCAAAGCGACACGACTCGACAGCGCGAGAACGACACGCCCCCGGCCTTGCGCCGGGGGTTCAACGGCCTCTGCGCTACTCCATTGAATGCGGAGAACGTCGCCGCAGCAATCGCGAAAACTAGCGCAAAAGCCGTTGAACCCCTGGGACAAGCCCAGGGGCGTTTGCAAACCACGACGACGGTGAAGCCGATCAACGCGCTCGGTCTTCCCTTCCGCCCGATGGCGACCGAAGTGAATTACACGACTTGGCCGCTGATTCCAGAACTGTTCCCGATTGGTTTGCCCGGTGTTCAAACGAAGCGAGACGATTTCCTTGTCGATTTTGACGAAGCCATGCTGAGGAAGCGGATTGCAGACTACTTTGATCCGCGAATTCCCTTTGACGAATTTGCATCCATGTATCCTTCCGCAGTCAATGACACGCAGCGTTATGACGCGAAGAAAACACGAGAGGTCTTACTCAAGCGAGGCCAATTGAGTACCCATGTCGTGAAATACTTGTACCGTCCTTTCGACGTTCGGTGGGTTTATTGGGAACCACAGACGAAGTTACTTGGTGAGAAAAGCCCGGAATGCTTTAGGCAGTTCTTCCGTGGAAACCTGTTGATTGAGGCGCGTCAAAAGGAGTCAACGGACCGATGGACTCGGGGAACGGTGTGCAACCGGTTGCCGGACAATTTTGGCAACGGCTTCAGTACCTTCTTTCCGATGTACGGACGGGAAAACAAATCGCAAAAACAACTGATCTCCGATGAGCACCGAACCGTCACTGGCAATTTTTCTCATCCCGCAGATGGTGAAATTCGGGATGTTGTTATGAACCTATCCGATGCGGGGCTGGACTATCTCAATCGAGGAAGTGTTCCAGACGATCATCCGCACTTGTTTCATCACACGATTGCCATCCTCCATGCTCCGAGCTACGCGACCGAGAACGCGCCGGCGCTGCGGCAGGACTGGCCGCGCGTGCCGCTCCCCGCCGAACGCCAACGACTGCTCGCCTCCGCCGAGTTGGGTCGCCAAGTCGCCGCACTGCTCGATCCCGAAACAAAAGTCGAGGGCGTCACGAGCGGCAAACGGTCCCCCGCGCTGAAGACCATCGGCCAGCCCACCAAAGTCGGCGGCGGCAACTTCACCGACGACGACTACGCCGTCACCGCCCGCTGGGGCATCGCCGGCAAGGGCGGCATCACGATGCCCGCCAAAGGCCGCGTCCTCTCCCGCCCCTTCGACGCCGCCGAACGCACGGCGTTGGAGGATGTGAGCGGCACGGCGCTAGCCGCCGGTCCACCGACCACTGGTTCCACGCCACCGGCGGCTAGCGCCGTGCCGCTCAGTGCGCTGGCCATTCTCGGCGAAGAAACCTGCGACATCTTTCTCAACGACAAGGCGCATTGGAAAAACGTCCCGCGACCGGTCTGGGAATACACGCTCGGCGGCTACCAAGTCTTGAAGAAGTGGCTCAGCTACCGCGAACAAACCCTGCTCGGTCGCCCCCTCACGGTCGAAGAAGTCACCCACTTCCGCGATGTCACCCGCCGCATCACCGCGCTGCTGCTCCTCGGCCCCACGCTCGACGCCAACTACACCACCACCAAAGCGAACACCTACGCCTGGCCCCGGCAGTGAACTGCCGAACGGCGTCTTCAGTCCGTACACGGGCATCAAGACGAACCTGCTGTTCTTCACCAAGGGGGAGCCGACCAAACAGATTTGGTTCTACGAGCACCCCTATCCGCCGGGAGCCAAGTCCTACAACAAGACGAAGCCGATCCGCATCGAAGAGTTCGATCTCGAAAAGAAGTGGTGGAAGAAGCGGAAGGAGACCGAGCACGCCTGGAAGGTGCCGGTCGAGCAAGTCCAAGCCGCCGGCTACAACCTCGACATCAAGAACCCGCACGACACCAGCGTCGCACACACCGACCCCGACGAGTTGCTCGCCGACTACCAACTCCTGATGACCGACCTGCAACAAACCCGCGACCGGTTGAAGGACGAGTTGATGAAGGCGTTTGAGAGATGAAGAAGAAACCTGCTCAATTGGCGAATCCCAATTCGTCAGACAGCGCCTGATGAATCAAGAATCCCGAAACAGCAGAAACTCAGTATTCGCTCGCCGCAATTTCAGAAAACAGGTACATTTTAAAATAGCAGCCCTGATTGGTTCGCCCAATTTCAGGCGTCTGAAATAGCAGTTTGAAGAGCCACGACAGATCGAGAATCAGCGGTATTCACCATGAGATCAGGGCGTTACATCAAGCAGCCAACGGGCTACCGGGCCTTTCATCCCGCCGAATTACCTCCCATTCCGCCGATCGCCATGGAGCCGGAACTCATCCGATTGCTCTCCGACGCGGATCGCGCATTGGGGCGTTTGGATGGCGTTGCGACAGTCCTGCCAAACCCAGACCTGTTTGTGGCGATGTTCGTTCGGCAGGAAGCGGTCCTGAGTTCGCAGATTGAAGGGACTCAAAGCACGTTGCAGGACATTCTGTCGTTCGAGGCCGACAACTCCGACAAGACTCGTGCAGGCGATGTGGAGGAAGTTGTCAATTACGTCGCCGCCATGAATCATGGGCTGCGTCGCCTGCCTGAATTGCCACTGAGTTTACGCCTCATCAAAGAGATCCATGAACGGCTGATGAAAGGTGTTCGAGGCAGCGAAAAGACGCCGGGAGATTTTCGTCGCACACAAAACTGGATTGGGGCGGCTGGCTGCACTCTGACCACAGCTGACTTTGTGCCTCCACCACCTCACGAAATGCTGGCAGCGTTGTCGAATCTCGAAAAATTCATGCACGATCGGGATTCGTTGCCGGTACTGATTCAATGCGGCTTGATCCATGCTCAGTTCGAGACGATTCATCCGTTCCTGGACGGCAACGGGCGCGTCGGCAGACTGCTGATCACGTTTCTGTTGTGCGAGCGACAGATATTGCATCGTCCATTGCTGTACCTCAGTTACTACCTCAAGGCGCGCCGGTCCGAATACTACGATCGTCTTACAGCCATTCGGACGGATGGAAATTGGGAAGGCTGGCTGAAGTTCTTTCTTCGAGGCATCTATGAAGTCAGTCTCTCCGCGACGGACGTGGCGAGACAGATCATGCAACTTCGCGAGACGCATCGTCAGTTGATTTCAGAAAAGATCACGTCCTATGGGAATGCGTTGAAGCTTCACGATCGCATGTTCGAAGCCCCGACATTTTCGATCAACTCAGCGAAAGACACCATGGGCTGTGCGTTTGCGACGGCAGCGACCGTCGTCGAGCAATTGCAGGAGCACGGCTTAGTGCGTGAGATCACCGGCAATGAACGCAACCGGCTGTATCAGTACCAGCCGTATGTTGAGTTGTTTCAGAAGCTGAGCATCAACGCCGATGCCGAGGGCAACTGATGACTCCACAAAGGTTTTTGGAGCAGTTCGCGACCTTCGCCGCAGCCCCGCACGGCGTCGCGAAACTGCGCGAGCTGATCCTGCAACTCGCCGTTTCCCCAATGAGCCGCAGGGCGCTAGCCCCGGTTTTCAAGTGCCGATCCGATTCAAAGCCAATGCCCAAGTTCCCAACACGACAACCGGGGCTAGCAGCCTGTTGAAAGACGTAGGATGGACGCCCTCGTCCGTCCGTTTTCAACTCGAAATCACTCGGACGAGGGCGTCCAAGTTACGTTCTTCAACAGGCTGCGAGGACGGGCAGGTCATGCCTCACACGGCTCAAGGTGAGACGACTTGAGTTCACCACAACGCCACCGGCGTTGCGGTCCATCGTCTCAGGTCAGGCCGCGCGAGGCATGAAGACCCGCCCCACGTCTGATCTGGAGAGTGGCGTCGTGACGACGCCACTTCCGGTTTCAATTCGCCGACGATCAACCACGCAGCAAGGAAAGGATCGACTGGCTGCTCTGATTGGCCATGCCGAGCACCGTCTGAGCGGCTTGCTGGCGGATTTGCTCGCTCGTGTAGTTCGAGATTTCCTTCTGGTAGTCCGTATCACGGAGAATCGATTCCGCGTTCTTGAGGTTGTCCAACTGGCTTTGATTGTTGTTCTTGGTCGCGTTCAACGTACCCGACTGGAACGCACCGATAGCACCTCGATCGGTGGTCACCGTGTTGATCGCGGCATCGATGGCTGTGATTGAGGCTGTTGCGCCAGCCGCCGTCGTGACGACGAGCGCATTCACGGCAAGGGCCGTGGCATCCTTATCAGTAATGGTCAACGACGCCGTTTCGCCGGAGAACGCTCCAATCTGGAATTGTGCGGCAGCGACCGTCCCATCCAACAGAGCCTTCGTCCCAAACTTCGTCGTGTCCGAAATCCGGGTGATGCTCGCTGACAAGGCATTCATTTCCGACTGGTTGGCGGCCAGACCAGCGGTGTCTTGGGTCGCGGCGTTGGAAGAATTGACCGCGATGTCGCGCATCTTCAACAGCAGGGAGCCGATTTCCGCGAGACCCGATTCGGCCGTGGCGACCATCGTCGTGCCGCGTTCGATGTTCTCGATCGCCTTCGTCAAACCCGAGATTTGCGACTTCTGCAATTCGGACGTGACCAGTCCGGTCGCATCATCGCCGGCGCGGTTGATCTTGAGTCCCGTCGATAAACGTTCGAGGGAAGTGTTCATGCGGGATTGGCTCTTGGACAGGTTCATCTGAGCCGTGAGCGATGACGAGTTGGTGTTGACTGACAGTGCCATGCGAATTCTCCCTCTTCTGTGTTTCGTAACGGTGCCGAAATGGCGAAGGCTGGGAGGCGATGTCGCGTGAACATCAACTTAAGTTTGAAAAGTTCCCTAGCCGTGAAGAGATATCGAAGCCGTTTCCGAGGACTTGCGAGATTTCTTTCACAAAATTCGGCGGAGGCGAAACTCACACTGAAGATTGGAAGCACGAAGACGCTGTTTTCAAGGGGGCGGATCAACGATCAGCACAACGCGGCGAACCGGCGTAATCACGCGGTGCGGTGCAGTCGATACATTGGGCGATAGATGCGGTGCCGCTTTCAACGCCAGTACGTCAATCGCAATGGCGACTGGAAACTGGAGCATGGCAACCGGACAGCACAAATATGCCCCACATTTCGAGTCGGGGCCGGCTGCGTCACAGAATTTCGGAAGATTTCTGAGGCAAAGAATGCCAGCCGTTCGTTCTATGACGGCACGGCCTCTCGACTGCGGCTCCCTGCCCGTCAGTGCGAGCGGGTACGCGCGGCGTCTCATTGAGAGACGGCATGCGTTAGGCGACCGGTAGAAGCAAGTAGACCGGTCACTCCGTGACCGGAATCTTCGAGTCACGGAGTGACTCGTCTACTTTGGGGTAAGAAACTGGCACGAAATAACTTCCCGTGAGCGGCTGGGCGCTAGCCCAATGGCACTTACTTTACCCCAGTAACCCGCAGCGTAAGCGAGGGAAACAAAGGGAAACGCCTCTTGTCATCGCCCTCGCTTACGCT
>JAYSQC010000127.1:0-16723 GCA_043721755.1 Schlesneria sp. | reverse complement strand
CCAAGATCGACTCGCGCGGCCGCTTCGACCGCCGACAGGAACCAGCCCAGCGTCAAATCGAACGGCATTCCCAGCCAGCCGAATAACTGCGGCGAGACCAAGCCGAGCAACAGAAACGAGTAACCGAACCAGAACATCGCCACGATCAGCGGACTGAGCAGCACGTTCAACACGAAGCCGATCGGTGAGACTAGATGAAACTCGGACGCGATCAGCGGCGACGTGACGATTCAGATGGCCGCTCCCATCGCATAGCTCTCGCCAATCTTGTGAACCAGCCATGTGAGACCGACGCGCCACCCAGGCGAGCCACTCAGAGGCCCATCCATCTCAGCCAACGCGCAGTGAACGGTCGCAGAAAACTGAGCACGATCAGGATCGCAATCACCGCCAAAAACGAAAGCTGTGCGCCCGAGTTGAACAGGTCGCTCGGGTTCCATGCCAACACGAAGAGGGCGGCCAGCGCGAGTGAGTTCCACGCTGAACCGCTTCGTCCCGCAAGTTGTCCGAACGCGAGCACGACGGCCACGATGGTCGCACGCACGACGGGCGGGTTCGCGTCGGTCAGGACGGCGTACGCGGGAAGCAGGCAGAGCACGGCGATCAATGAAAACGTGGCCGATCTCCGCAGGCCGCGACACAATACCCAGAGCCAGCCCCACAACAGGCCGACATTCATTCCCGAGATGGCGAGGACGTGCAGCGTGCCACTCTCGGCGAAGGCTCGCCGCACATCGCGATCCAAATCAACCCGGCTTCCCAACAGCAGCGACTGCGCGACGGGAGCCGTTCGTGAACTGAGGTGTCTCGCAATCAAGTCCTCGGCCCGCCGGCGGGCCTGCGCGCGCAGCACGGCCAGCCAGTCGAATAGAGTTCTTTCGCGACCGACGATCCGCACGGCGGCAACGGACTCGGCCGCGACGATGCAGTGCAGTCCCTGTGTACGCAACCACACGCGCGAATCGAAGTCGCCCGGATTGGAGGGTGTGGCGGGACGAACCAACTCGCCCGTGATTTCAACCACGTCGCCAATTGAAAGTTCGTCCAAACGGCCGTCAATGGAAAGACGAGCGAGGCCCCAAACGGGTTGGGACGCCGTGGTTTCACTCAACAACTCTCGACACTTGACCACGGCCATCGTGCGTTCGGCGGCGCGCCAGGGTACGTGTTCTGCATCGGGGACTTTGACGATCAGCGGAGCCTGCACCACCTTGGCCTGCAATCGGATCCGTTGGCCTTGCTCGGTGGCCCAGGCCGAGACATCGTGCTCCGCCAGACAACTCCAATACCAGTGATGCCATGCCGCACCCAGGCCGAGACATCCCAGCAGCAGGCAAGTGGCCGCGACTGTTGGTCTGCACAGTGCCATGCTGGCCGCGGTGAACAACACGGTGACGGAAGTCAGCAGCAGCCAACTCGAAAGTGACAGAGGTAACAGCCGGTCAAGAACGATGCCGAACATCACGGCGCAGGCGATGGGAACCGCCGGACTGCGATGGAAGCGACTGGAGGCAACGGGTCTCGCAACCGGCTCGAAGACGTGCAGCACGACGGCCCCCTCTGTAGTCCGAACTCTCTCGTTCGGACGTCTTGGTCTGGACCACAGTTCTTCCGACAGTGATTCATGCGTCGGATCAAGCCTCGCGGAATCGCGAGGGGCCGTTATCCTACGCACCTGTTCGTCGGGAAACAGCCATCAATGATCGGAGAGCCGCAGTGCGGTTGTTGAGCTTTAATATTCATAAGGGCATTGGAGGCCGCGATCGGCGCTATCGCCTCGGCCGCATCATGGACGTGATCGATGCGGAAGCTCCCGACATCGTGTGCCTTCAGGAAGTAGATCGCCACGTTCGTCGCAGCCGTTCGGACAATCAGCCCGAACTGTTCGTTGAACACCTCCAACCGGCAGCCCATCTGTTTCAGCTCAACGTTCACTTGAAAGTGGGTGGATACGGCAACCTGCTGCTATCACGTTGGCCGTTTCTCAGTCATCACCAGATTTCGCTGACTCGTCAGCAACGCAAACCGCGCGGAGCACAGCTCGCCGTGATCGACACGCCGAGCGGTCCGCTGCATCTCGTCCACTGGCACCTCGGATTGTCAGAGCGTGAACGGCACTGGCAGGTGCGGCGGCTGCTTGAACATCACTTGTTCCGCGACGCGAGCCAAGTCCCCACACTCATCGTGGGTGATACCAATGACTGGCGGAACACGCTGGCGGGTGGTCCCTTCGAGGTGCATGGCTTCCGACACGTTACCGCGCCAGCATCGCGTTTCCGCTCGTTTCCCGCTTGGCTGCCAACCCTCTCGCTGGACAAGGCGTACGTTCGGGGAGCGATCCAAGTGCAGAAGGCGCACGTCGTGAAGAGCCGCGCGACGCGAAGTGCCTCGGATCATCTGCCGTTGATACTCGATTTTGATCTCGGTGAGCCATAGTCACGTCGTAGACCAACTATCCCACTTCGTTCGGCCGTTTTAGAACGCGGGTGGCGTGACCGTCAGGGCGGTGTCAGAGTTCGTGGGATCGGTGGCAAGGCCATCGATGAGTGCAACGGAAGAAGGGCGTCTGAGTTCTGAGACGCGTCCGAATTGGAAGCGGTGCGCTGTCGCCAGTCGTGGGGAGCCACCTTGGCGCGGCGGGCACGGGTTCCGCTGCTGGCCGACGACGATCATCTCGACGTTCAGCGCCCCGACACCGACATCGTGAAGGTCGCCAGCCTGTCGGACTGGCAGGTCCGACGCATCCGGTAGAATTTCGTGCGCGCGGGGTGGTGGTGCCTTGCCGCGAAAGCCGAGCTCGACGACGAGCACCACGCCGAAGTTCGAGAGTAAGGCCGAAGCCCGGTTCGTGACGCGGTGCTGTTCAACCAGAGCCCTCGTCTTTTTCAACGTAGGGTGAGACCAGCTCGCTTCGAGCGCCGGCCCACCACTCCATACTCGTTGGCCGCGAAACGGGTGGGCCGGCGCGGCGAAGCGCCGCTGGTCCCACCCTACGTTTTGTTGGCCACTCTCAGACGTAGTAAATGCACAGCCGCTAATCTGCGCTGATTCAAATCAGTGCCGATCAGTGGAGATCAGTGTTCCAAATTCTTCATTCTTCGCCCCCAGCGCAGCCCGCAAGACGTAAGGCGTTCCAACGGCTCACTTCGGCGGGGCCGCTGGCTTCGATTGCTTCTGACGGTTGAGGTCTTTGGTGAACTGCTCAAACGCTTTCTTGTAGGTCGGCGGGACGTTGGTGCGGCGCGATTCGATTTGGTTGACCTCGCGTTGGGGCGAGTTCTCGCCGGTGCGTTTGGTTCCCCCCTTTTTCAGGTCGAGGCTCTTCAGCATTTCTTCAAACTGTTCGCGGCGCGCGGCCGATTCGGGAGTCTCGTCGTTCGCGTTGTTCTTCTCCAAATGCTTGCCGAGTCGTTCGGCGAAGCGTTTCATTTCCGCTTCGGTCCAGCCAAGTTGTTCGAGCAATTCGGGATCGACATCGCCTCGTTCCAATTCCTTCTGCAAGCGTTTCAAGACCAACTCGGTTGCCTGCTTGTTGTACTCCAAGTTGGCCGCTTCCTCTTCGAGTGCCGCCGCTTCATCACTGCTCCCCGCGTCGGGGAGTTCACCACCCTTGCCGGGTGTCGCGCTAGCGCCACCTTGACCGGACATCTTGCCGGGCTGTGAGCTTCCCTTGCCACTCTTGCCCGACGGCTTGCCGCCCTGTCCCTTCCCGCCGTCTTTGCTTTCGGCACCTTTGCCAGCTCCCTTGTCACCGGGCTTATCCCCCGGTTTGTCGCCTTGTCCCTGCTGACCTTCGGGCTTGGGCGGGCCTTGCTCGGACTCAGGCCCCGCAGGCTTGTCCGCTTTGTTTTTGTCGGCCTTGTTGTCGGCGGGCTGATCGCCACCCTTGCCATCGCTCGGCGGTGACGTGTCCTCCGACGGCTTGCCGTCCGAGAGCTTGCTACTGGAAGGGTCTCCCGGCTTGCCGGGTTTGACTCCTTGGCCGGGCTGCTGCTTGTCCTCTGACGGTTGCGACTTCGAGTCGTTCGGCTGCTGCGTCCCCGGCTGCTTGCCAGCCTCACCCGGCCCCTTTTGCGGACTCGGCTTGCCCGTCTGGTCGGGCTTGTCGCCTCCCGTTTCGCCGCCGTTGTTCGAGTCGTTCGTCTTCTGATTTTTCTTGTTTGCAGGAGGCTGGTTCTCATTAGCGGTGGGTGAATCCGGCTCCTTCTTCGGAGGCTTGGAAGCGGGAGGCTTCTCGTCCGGCTCGGACGGTGGTTGTTCATTCGGCGCGGCGTTCGGTTGCTGGCCCGGTTGAGGCTGCTTGCTTGTTTTTTTGTCGCCCGGCTTGGGCGGTGTCGCGTCGTTCGTGGCGGGAGCGTCCTCGGGTTTGGGATCACCGGGGCGCGTGTTCGGCTTGTCCTTCGAGTCGGGCTGAGGCGCATCGCCCGGCTGAGGAGTCGGCTTCGTTTTCGGATCGGGCTGAGGCTTGGCTGGTCCCTTGTTCTTGCCATCGCCCGGTTCGGGCTTCGCATCGGGAGATTCGGGAGCCGGTTCGCGCGGTGCGTTCGGGTCTGTCTCGCCCGGTTGTTTGTTGTCGTTGCTCTTGGACGGAGGCCCCTTCGGATCGGGCTTGTCCTCCGCACCGGGCCGCTTGTCATTGGGACTCTTGCCGGGAGTCTTTTCGTTCGGCTTGTTTGCATCCGGCTTGTTCTTGTCCGGTACAGCAGCCTCATCAGGTATGTCGCTCTTGTCTGCAGGCTGACTGGGCTTGTCGTCTGCTTCGTTCTTGGGCGTGTCGGTTCCTTGTAGCCCCTTGTTTTCGTTCTTCTTCGCGGCCGAGTCGCCGGGCTTCGGCTCGTCCTTCGTGCCCGAACCGTTCTTGTCAGGCTGATCCGGTTTGGCCGGTGCCTCACCCGGAATCGGTTCTTTGGTCGGAGTCTGCTCCGAGTTGGTGCGATCTTTGTTCGGCTGATTTTTCTTCGGCGAGTCGGGCTTGTCCGACTTGTCCTGATCGCGAGCAGGCTTCTCTGGCGACGGCTTCACTTGGGAGTCATCCGGCTTGGGAGACTCGCCCGGCTTCGGCAGCGGTTCCTTCGGAGCATCGCCCGTGGACGGCTCATCGTTGGACGGAGTCTTGTTGTCCTTGGAAGTGTTCGGTTTGGGAGGCTTCTGTTCCGTCGAGTTCTCTCCGGGCTTCGTGTCTTTCGACTTCGGATCAGGCTCGCTCTCGGGAGGCATGTCGGACTTGGGGCTGTCGCCGTTGGAAGTCGGTTCCTTGGAACCGTTCGCGTCCTGAGCAGGCTGGTCCGGTTGGCGGTCGTTCCGCTTCGAGTCCTCGCGGTTCTTGCGATTGTTGACGAGCTTCTCAATCACCTTTTCGTCGTCGGCTCCGTCGGGGCTGAGCGGCATCGGCGACTCATTCTGGCGCGAGTTGGTTCCGTCCTGGGATCCATCCTGTTTCGCGCCGTCTGTTTTTGGACGATCCGATTTTGGAGCGTCGCTCGGTGGCTTGGTTCCGTCCTTGGTCTTGTTGTCACCGGTCTTGTCGCCACCCGAGCCGTCGGCGGACTCGGTCGGATTTGAGTTCGAATTCGGAACGCGCGGCGACTTCTCATTGGGCGGACTGTTTCCTTGGCCATCGGCTCCCGACTTGCCGTCCTTGCCGGAGGTCTCGTCCTTCGAGGGCTGTGCGTTGTCGCGCGGCATCGGGTCGCGATCGGGCGGTTCGTTCGGCATCGGATCACGCGGCGGATCGTTGGCTGCGGCCTCTTGTTGAGGCGGCTGACCGGGGCGTCCTTCGTCGTTCTGGTCCTGCTGCGCCTCGGCCATGCGTTGGTCGCGCTGCTGCCGGTCTTCGGCCAGTTGTTTTTTCGCGGCTTTGTCGCTGATTGGTTCAATGATCGTCACCTTGAGTCGCGGCGTGTTCCGGCGATTGGAACGAGGCTGCTTGTTGTCGAAGGCTTCGACCCAGAACTCGATCACGTCGCCCGTGTTCAGCGCGAGGCGGTCCAATACGAGATCATGTTTGAGCAACACGCGCGACTGCTTGGTGTCGGAGAGTGAATCCTTGAGGATCGACTGGCCCAACTTCTCGACATGCAGGTTGATGTGACTCAGTTCAAAGTCGGGATCGCGGGCTTGGATCAGCAGCGGGATGGTCGCGTTGGCGGGAGCTTCCAGATCGCGAACCGGTTCCAGCAGCGCGATCTCGGGCGGCAGATCGGGACGGATCGCGATGCCGTAGACGATCGGAGCGGGGTCTTCCGCACCGCTCGCCGTCTTGCATTGAATGCGGTAGTGCCTCGAGTACGACGTGCCATCCGAGCGAAAAGCCAACGTCCATTTCGCGTCGAGGTGCCGTCCATCTCCCGAGACCGTCATCGGCAGGTCATCGCCAGTCGGAATAGCCGTCGGCTCATCCAAGAACTGAATCGAGGCCGACTTCACCGGGATGTTCGTGTGGGCGGTCAGTGTCGCCTTGACCCCTTCCCACGAGTCGATTTGCCCGCCCGGTTGTTCGGTCGGTTCGAGCTTCATGTAGCCGGGGAATTCCAGCCGCACTTTGTCGGGCGTGGCGGACGGCGGTTGCTCGACCGTGATCCGGAACGACTTCGATTCGGCGTCTCCCGCGCGGACGACATACGTCACGTCTTGCAGCAGCCCTTGGCCAGTTTCCCCGACGAGCACGCCTTTGAAGCGGGTTTGCCCCTCAGCGTCGGTTCGCAGTTCGACCGGCTCGTCTCGAAACTTGCCGTCGCTGGTCGTGTAGTGGACGAAGATTTTTTCGGGGATCACGCCGCCAAGGTCCGCGATAATTTCGACGCGCGAACTGGGAGTTCTCGCCACGACAGTCACATCGCCGGGAAGAACGTTCAGAATCTCGGTACTCGTCGCCAGCTCAACGTTGGTGCCTGGAAGCAGCCCGCGCCAGATCGAATTCGAGATGTCCTTGGGCGAGAGCAAGGCGTAGATACAGAACACCACGATCACCGCCAGCAACACCGAAGCGGTTCTCATGAGCGGCCGATGATCGACGACCTGAGTCACATCAACCTGCTGCAACTGCACGGCGGCTTGGCGTTCGAGAGTTCGCATCACCGATGAATTGATCTCGCGCCCGGCGGCGCGCAAATCGACGAGGTTCAGCAGGCTGCTCTTGAGTGACGGGTCGGACTTCTCGATCTCGCGCGCGGCGTACAGTCGATTGACCGAACGCAGGGAGGGTAGCCCCACTTTGGCCACCAGCCACGCGAGGGTTGCCGTCAGCAGGGTCAGCAGCAACATCCACCGGAACGCGACACCGAACCCGCCGGGGATGACCCACTGGTCGAGGACGACAAACACGAGCAAGTAGCCGAGAAACATCGCGGCAACACCCGCCAGCGCGACGAGCAAATCGGTGGACTTGATCGACGAGCGCGTCTTCTGGAGCTTCAGATCGACGTACTCATCAAAATCGACATAACGGGCAGAGTTCGCGGAACCGGTCGTGGTCGACATGGTGCGTCGTCCCTTCGTGCGAAATGATCCGGCAAGTTTTCTTGGGTAAGGAAGTCGTGCCGAACTCGTTTAACCGCGTGGGCAACGCCCCGCGCGTCGATGGAGAGATGACTCCAACGTCGGACGACGCGCGGGGCGTTGCCCACGCGGTTAAACGAAAGGGCACCTCTTTTGGCGAGGCCACCATAACCATTCATCGACGCCTCGTCTGCCGGAAATGTTCCCGAGGCTGGCAGAGTCCGATTAAAACGCCCAACCCGGCCGGCTCTCACCGGTCACATGGACCTTCATCCCGAGGACGTGGATTTTGCGGGAGACATGATCCGGGCGATTCTCGATTGGTTGATGGCCGCTGCTGATGGCAGCCCGAATTAGTGCCCATCTGTCAAACGCTGGCCTAAGTCATATAAAAATAGGCGGCAAGAATACAAAAAGCCACCACTGTAAGTCCGAACGCATAACAATCACCAATAGATAATCTACGCTTGGTAACTGAGCTATAAACACACAAGATGGTCACGAGAGAGATGAAGGCACCCCACATCGGGTCTGAACTCATAATAATCTCCTAGCCAGTTAGTTCTGATTGGTGACCGAATTGTAAAAGAACACAGCAGCCACAACACAAATGACAAGACCCCACATTGAATTAACCTTTCGTCAGCATCGTTACCTTGAAGTCACCGCTTACGGTTCTCGCGCAGGAGCGGAGCGAGTTCCTCTTGGAAGTCGTTCACGTCTTGGAACTCGCGGTAGACCGAAGCGAAGCGGACGAACGCCACTTTGTCGATGCGGCGGAGCGACTCCATGACCTTCTCTCCGATCTCGCGCGAGGGGACTTCGCGGTCGAAGTTCTCGTACAGCGAGGCTTCGATGTCGGAGACGATGGCCTCCAAGTCGGCATCGCTGATCGGCCGTTTGTAGCAAGCCTTCTCCAAGCCGCGTTTGATCTTCTCGCGATCGAACGTGATGCGTGAGCCATCCTTTTTGATGACTTTCAGGGGCGTCTCTTCGATCTTTTCATACGTGGTGAAGCGGCGGTCGCAACTGAGGCACTTGCGCCGACGGCGAATCACAAACTGCTGACTGGCGCGTGAGTCAATGACGCCCGTCTCTCCATGCCGACAATACGGACACATCATGGTCGCGTTCCTCCTCCTTGTGTTTCAAGCCGGATTAGCCGCACGTTGTTCGACTTCGTACTACTAGGCATGAGAATCGTATCGCCCTGCGCGCGTTTCCATCTTAAAAAGTAGCCTTCATCGCTCCGCGTGAAGAAAGCCGATGGGAGAGGACGCTGATCATGTCAATTAATGTTGGACTCGCACTCGGCTTCCTTCACGCGGAGCGATGAAGGCTACTTTGGCTGCGGCTACGCCGCTCGGGGTGTTGCCCACGCGGTTAAACGAGTTTTTGACACATCGGCAGTTACTCGGGCAGCGGCTGCCCCTTGGTCTCGGGCAGGAATGGCAGGATCATTAGACCGATCAAGAAGACGCAGCACATCGTCACGCCGGCGTACCGCATCGGTTCGTCGTAGCCCACATAGACGCGGCTGGTCAACAAGCCGAGGACTGACGGTCCCAGCGCGGCCACGATCCGACCGACGTTGTAGCAGAACGACGTGCCCGTGCTGCGGAGGTGAGTCGGAAACAGTTCGGGGAAATAGATCGCATAGCCACCAAACAGAGCCAACTGGCAAAAGCCCATCATCGGGACCATCCAGAACAGGTGGCTGAAGTCATTCAAGTTCCAAAACACGAACATCGTGCTGAACATGGCGGCGACGAAGGCCACCGCGAATGCGGGCCGTCGTCCCGTGTAGTGGGTGACCATCGTGAAGGCATAGATTCCGAAGAAGGCTCCGATGTTGAGCATCAGCGAACTCACGCCCTTCCAGAACCCAACCAGCCCGTTGATCTTTTCGGGGGGGAGGCCGCTGTCGGCGTAACTCTTCCGCAGCACCGAATCATACAGGTCGGGCATGAAGAAGCCGATCCCCCATAGACCGATCACACCGGCCGACGCAAGAATCAGTCCGCCGATCGCGTTCCTCCTCCAGCGGGGATTACCAAACAGTTCGCCGTACGAGCCGGGCTTCTTTGCTGCTCGCTCCGCCTGAGTGAGATTCTGCCAGCGTTCTGGCTCCTTCAAACGGCGTCGAATCACGATGGCGAGCAACGCGGGGAGGATGCCGATGACGTACAGAATCCGCCACGCCTTGACTTGCACTCCCATCACAACAAAGTCCTTCAAACCCCCTTCCGCTTCGAGTTGCCCCAAGCCCATGCTCATCAGAGCGGCAGTGATGTTGCCGACGGCAGACAACGCTTGCAGCAGCCCGAGTGCGAACGGGCGGGCACGGCTCGGCATGACCTCGGCCACCAAAGAGACACCGACCGCGAACTCGCCCCCCACGCCGAGACCCGTCAGAAAACGATAGACCACGAAGTCGGTGAAACAGGTGGAGAAGGCACTCAGCCCCGTGCAGACTGAGTAAATGAGGATCGTCAGCAGCATCGTCTTCGCGCGTCCAATCTTGTCGCCCAAGACGCCGAACGCGATCCCGCCTGCCGCCCACCCGAGCAAGAAAATGCTGGTGGCATAGCCAGCGTATTCACCGAGCATGGCTTTCGTCGGTACAACGCCGTTTACGGTGAGTAACTCGCGCAGGGCATCGACGCGCGTCAGCACGAAGATTTGCTGGTCCATCGTGTCGAACAACCAGCCGAGTGCGGCCACCGTCAGCACGAACCAGTGATAGCGATTCAGTTCCTTCCACCACGGGCCGGTAGAGATGGACGAGTCATCGGCGGGAGGGGCACCTTCAAAGCCGTGCATCGAGTTTCAACCTTTGTTTGCGGGAGCCAGCAGTCGAACGGTCGTGGACGTAGGCGGACAATACAACCGAATCGCCACGGACCTGCAAGCGCCGGGGATGAAACCTCCGCCGGAGCTTCGAGTTTTGGAAGCGGCCTCGGTATCCTGCGACCCCGCTGAGTTCTGGCGGACTTCGCGCCCCTGCCCATTCTCACGTTGGGCTCTCTGCCTGACTTCATCCGTGCCCCGGCTTTGCCATCCGTGCTATCTCGTCGAGGAAGAGTGAGTTGCCCGTTTAAAGACGTTGAATGAGCCTTCGACGGGGTACAGACGGGCAAGCGAGACGCTTACCCTACGTTTTTGGCGGATCATTAGCACGGATGGCAAAGCCGGGGCACGGATGAAGAGACCGGAACGCCCGCCCCCTGAATCAAACCCGTTCGCTCCAAAGGATTGGTCTTTCGCGATGTCTCGCATTCAACAGTTGTCGGCCAGCGTCGTGAACAAGATCGCGGCGGGTGAGGTCATCGAGCGACCGGCCAGCGTCGTGAAGGAGTTGCTTGAGAACAGCCTCGACGCGCTGGCAACGCGCATTGAAGTCGATGTCGTCGCGGGGGGGAGCGAACTCTTGCGGATCGTCGATGACGGCGAAGGGATTCATCCCGACGACATCTTGCTGGCGGTGACTTCGCACGCGACGAGCAAGATTCGCAGCGCCGACGATCTGTTCGAGGTGCAAACGATGGGCTTTCGCGGTGAGGCCCTCGCGTCGGTAGCCGAAGTCTCACGACTGCGGATTCGGACGCGAACGGCCGATCAGCCGCACGGCATGGAACTGAACGCCGATCTTGGCAAAGTCTCCGCGCCGCGCGAGTGCGGTTGTCCGTTGGGGACTCAGATTGAGATTCGTAATCTCTTCGAGAACACGCCGGTGCGGCGCAAGTTTTTGAAGACGGTCTCGACCGAGTTCGGTCACATCAGTGAGCAGTTCGCGCGCGTGGCCTTGGCGAACCCGCGACTCCACATGGTGCTGCGTCACAACGACAAGCCGGTCTATGAACTCCCCGCGTCCGACAAGCCGCTCGACCGCTTGAAGCTCTTCTTCGGCAGCGATCTGACCAACGATCTGATCCCGGTCGAGTCGCAACATAGCGGTGTCCGGATGTGGGGCTACGTCGGGCATCCGAACAACTCGAAGTCGTCGCGCAAACATCAGTATCTCTTTTTGAACGGCCGCTGGATTCAAGACCGCTCGCTGATGTACGCCCTGACGGAAGCTTATCGCGGCCTGCTCATGGTCGGTCGCCAGCCGGTCGCGTTCCTGTTCATCGAGCTGCCGCCGGATCGGGTCGATGTGAACGTTCACCCGACGAAGATCGAGGTCCGGTTTCAAGACGGTCAGCAGTTGTTCCGGCAGCTCCTGTCGATGATCCGCACGACGTTTCTGGGCCTCGATCTTCAGAGCCAACTGCGTGTCCCGGTTGGAGCGACTTCAAACGGCGGCGGCTTGTTGTCGGGCTTCGCACCGCCGGTCGCTCGTCCGATGGAACGTCAGCGCGAACTGACCAACGACTTTGCCAACTTCATGACAAACCGCATCGGCGGCGGGTCGAGTCCCACCCGAATCGACACTCCGTGGGGCGGGTCTCCGAACCTGCCCGAGCCGTCGGTGACTGATCCCTCCCACTCCGCAGTCCTCGCAGCGAAGTCGGACTCGCCCAGCGGAAGTAGTGAAGGGGAAGAAGGGGCTAACGCCCAAGAGTGGCAGACAGCGAAGAGCCAGGGGACTTACGTCCCCCGCTCGGAAGATCAGGCAGAAAATCAGGGGGAAGAGCAGGCGGGAGACCAACCGGGGACTCACGTCCCGCGTGTCGGGGAACAGGTGGTCGAGGCCGCCGTCACGACCAACACCTTCGCGCCCAACTTCCGCGCGATGCAGATTCACGACTGCTATCTCGTGGTCGAGACGCCGGAAGGGATCACCGTCATCGACCAGCACGCGCTGCACGAGCGGATCATGTACGAATACCTGCGGGAACGAGTCCTCGCCGGAGCCGTCGAGTCGCAGCGGTTGCTCGTCCCGCTACCGGTCGAAGTGACCGCGAAGGAAGCGTCGCTGCTGCTCGAACAGACTGAGTCCTTGAACAAAGTGGGACTCGGTGTCGAGGACTTCGGGAACGGCACGTTGCTCGTCTCGCGCTACCCGGCGATGCTGCGTCGCGTCGATCTCCAAGAGCTGGTGCGTGCCCTGATCGAGACGCTCGACGGAGCCGGGACGAACGGAGTACAAACTTCGGCCCGCCGAGACATCCTCGACGAGTTGTTACACATGATGTCCTGCAAGGCGGCGGTCAAAGCGGGGCAGCGATTGAGCCAAGAAGAAATCGACAGCCTGCTCGTCCAGCGGCACCTGATTCACGATGCTCACCACTGTCCTCACGGACGACCGACCGCACTGTCACTCAGCCGGATGGAACTGGATCGCCAGTTCGGTCGGCTGGGGTGACAACCGTAGGGTAAGCGTCTCGCTTGCCCGTGTTCCTCCCGATCCCTAGTCGCTCTCAGCAGCAACAAGAATTTCTAATTGCAAATTGGTAATTGCAAATTTCTAAATGAAAGACAGCCGCTCCAACTTACGCCCAAGCCCCGAAGTCACCTCTGCTTCTTCTTCATTTATCAATTTGAAATTACCAATTCACAATTAGAAATTTCCCCGCTCTCTCCCAGCCCCCATTCCCTCCGACAGCCCACCACCCATGATCTGCGTTTCCATCGCTCGCACCCGTCACAAAATGATTCTCGCCGAGCATCAGGCTCTGGCTCAGCGCGGCGCGAAGCTCGTTGAATTGCGAGTCGATTGGATCGCGCGTGCCCCCGACATCCCAAGGCTCCTCAAAGACCGACCGACTCCCGTGATCGTCACCTGCCGCAAGCGTGAGGACGGCGGCAAGTGGACCGGCACCGAAGACGAGCGGCGGATGGTTCTCCGCACCGCGATCATCTCGGGGGCGGACTACGTCGATCTGGAAGACACCATCGCCAGGTCGATCCCGCGCTACGGCAAGACCAAGCGGATCATCAGCCACCACGACTTCGAGTCCACTCCCGACGATCTCGATTCGCTGTGGATTGAGATGGCCGACATGCAGCCCGACATCATCAAGCTGGTCACGATGGCCAAGTCGCCGAGCGATTGCGTCCGGATGATGAAGCTCGTGGCGGAGGCCAAAATCCCGACGGTCGGCTTCTGCATGGGTGAGTTCGGGACGGCGAGTCGCGTGCTGTGCGGCAAGTACGGTTCGCCGTTCACTTACGCGGCGTTCAGTGCCGAGCGCGAAGTGGCTCCCGGTATGTTGACCTTCCAAGAGATGCGCGACCTCTACCGCTTCGACGAACTCAACCGCGACACCCAAGTCTTCGGTGTCCTCGGCGATCCGATTGGTCACAGTCTGAGTCCCCTGCTGCACAACACGGCGATGAAACAGATCGGCTTCAACGGTGTCTACTTGCCGCTGCGAGTCACCCCCGACCAGTTCGCGTCCACGCTCGACGCCTTTTCATGGCTCAACGTGCGCGGTTACAGCGTGACGATCCCGCACAAAGAAGCAGCCCTCGCGAAGGCCAATCGGTGCGAGGAAATCGTCCGGCAGATCGGTGCCGCCAACACGCTGTCGCTCGATGAGCACGGCCAATGGGAAGCGGACAACACCGATTTCCAAGCGGCACTCGACAGCCTCGAACTCGCGCTGCAACCGGGCGATTCGCTCGAAGGAAAACGCATCCTGATGCTCGGTGCGGGAGGCGTTGCCCGTGCGATCGGTCTCGGCGTGACTCGACGCGGTGCCGTGCTGGTCATCGCCAGCCGCACGGCCGACCGCGCGCAGGCTCTCGCCGAATCGCTCGCCTGCCGTCATCTCACTTGGGAGAACCGAGGCTCCGAGTACGCCGACATCCTGATCAACTGCACGCCGATCGGCATGCACCCGAACGTCAACGAATCCCCATTCCAAGAGAACTGGCTGCGCGACGAGATGATTGTGTTCGACACGATCTACAACCCCGAACAAACGCTGCTGCTGAAAGAAGCCCGCGTCCGTCAGTGTCGCACGGTGTCCGGCATCGAGATGTTCGTCCGACAAGCGGCCGCCCAGTTTCAACGCTTCACCGGCCAACCCGCTCCGCTCGAAACGCTGAGAGAATCCTTGCGACAGGGAATCTCGGCGGCCAAAGGGTGACGAACTTCGTTTAACTGCCTGCCGAAAAACGTAGCTTGGACGCCCTCGTCCGAGTGATTTCGAGCTAAAACGGACGGACGAGGGCGTCCATCCTACCTTCTTCGACAGGCTCCCCATCGTGACGCTCTCGCTCATCGGCTATCGCGGAACCGGCAAAAGCACCGTGGGGATGCGGCTGGCCAAGCGGCTCAAATGGGACTGGCTTGATGCCGACAATGAGCTGGAACAACGCTCGGGGCGGACCATCCAAGAGATTTTCGCGACCGACGGCGAGCCGACCTTTCGGCAGATGGAACGTGAAGTCCTTGCAGACCTGCTGCAACGCGACCGGCTCGTCCTTTCGACGGGAGGCGGCTGCATCAGGAATGCCGACACGCGGCGAGACCTCATTGCAGCGGGACCGGTCATCTGGCTGGTCGCTCCCATCGAAACGATCGCCAACCGCGTACTGCACGACGCCACCACCAAACGGCGACGCCCGAATCTGACCGCGACCGGCGGGATCGACGAGATTCGGACGGTATTGGCTCAACGCGAACCGCTCTACCGCGAGTGTGCGACGATCACGATCGACACCGAGGGACTGTCACTGCGCGACGTGGTCGCGCGCATCTTGACCCAACTTCCCACCGAGATGATTGAAGAGGCGCGTTGATGACGTTCGGTGGCATCCCCCAATGGATCATCCTGTCGTGGCTGTTTATGGTCGGAGCCTGCGTTGGCAGCTTCCTGAACGTGTGCATCTATCGCATCCCGCTGCATGACCGACTGTGGGACCAATTGCGCGGACTGACTCATCCTCCCTCCACCTGCCCGTTCTGCAAGAAGCTGATCCTCGCGATCGACAACATCCCCGTCTTCGGCTGGCTCATGCTGCGCGGCCGCTGCCGCAACTGCCGCCACTGGATTCCGCCCCGCTACGCGTTCATCGAATTCTTCAACGGCCTACTCTGGGTCGGCCTGTACATGCTGATCGTCCCCGCCGGGTTTCAAGCGACGGTGAAGCAGAGTTGCCTTTGGTCGCCGCTCAGTCCTCTCACCGATCCCACGATGCAGTTCCCCGATCACGTCTTCTGGCTCCACGCGCAATACTTTTATTACCTCGTGATGGCCGAAGCGTTGCTGGTCGCCACGTTCATCGACTTCGATCTGCAAATCATTCCGGATGGCTCGACGATCCCCGCGATGATCGTGGGCGTGGGAGCCTCCACCGCACTGGGGCAGCTCCACCCGTGGCCGGTTTGGTTTCAAAGCAACGCTTCGCTGAGCTTCTTCCACCAGTTGCTACCCGATGCGTGGTTCTTCAGTCGTGATCCCGTTGTTCCCGGTTGGCTCCTCGCGCATCCTCACATTCACGGCCTGCTGTCGAGCCTCGCCGGGATCGTCATTGGAGGAGGGATCGTCTGGCTGGTGCGGATCATCGGTGAATACGTCATGCGGCGTGAGACGATGGGCTTCGGCGACGTGATCCTGATGGCGATGATCGGCAGCTTCCTCGGTTGGCAGGCGACGATCCTCGTCTTCTTCGTCGCCCCGTTTTGTTCGTTGGCCGTCATCGCCTCGACGCTGGTTTTCAAGCGGTCGCAGGAGATCGCCTACGGCCCGTACCTCAGCTTCGCCGCGCTGCTCGTGTTGGTCTTTTGGAATCCGCGCGTCGCAAACTGCGAGCAGTATTTTGGCCTCGGCCCCGTGGTGTTCGTCCACGGCGCGTTCATGCTGGCGATGCTAGCGGTGACGCTGAAGTTCGTGCAGATCGTGAAGCACTGGTTCGGCATCGACGATCCCGCTGACGATCAGGAAGTCAGCGAATGGAACTCGGGCGATCAACTCACTTTCTACGCGAACAAGGACGCGACCTCAGTCCCCTCGCCGATCCAACCGCCCACGCCACCGGGAGCCACCGCTGGCCAAGGCCGCCAGTTCACGGATCGCTGGCGCAGCGGCAATCGGTGACACGAGCCCGTTCCGAACGCGGTCGAGCCGCCCCCAGACGCCCGACAGAAATCAGTGCAACGCTAAGGAACGGGGCATCTATACTCCGCGCGGCCGAAACGGACACTAACCCGAAGTGTCAACGAGGACGGAACTCAGGTTCATCCGAGGTTTGGGGGGGATCACAGTTTGGAGCAAAACAGAGGTCTGCCCGATTCTTCATCCTGAAGGGATGTCAGCCATTAGCCGGGGGTTGA
>JAYSQC010000126.1:0-3070 GCA_043721755.1 Schlesneria sp. | reverse complement strand
ACGGCTTTGCGTGGCCGTGGCTTCGCTATGACAAAAGCACGGCCACGCAAAGCCGTGACCGTGGCACCCTGAAAACAAGTCGTTTCTTTCCGGATAGCCTCTAAGCTGTTAGCCAGACAGAAGAGCAACCCGCCGACGACCTCTTCCTCTTGTCTGAGCTAAAAGCTAATCGCTAACAGCTAATAGCTCCCTGCCCACGAACGGAGTCAGTCATGAAGGTACTAGTTGCGAATCTGGGATCGACGAGTTTCAAGTATCGGCTGTTCGATCTCCCGTCGGAGACGCAGCTCGCGCGAGGCGGCATTGACCGGATCGGTCAGGCTACGAGTGCGTGTTTCGTTGAGATCGACGGGCGAAAGGAAGAGTCGTCGCAACAGGTGCTGGATCACGCGGCGGCCGTGCAGATTTGTTTGGACCAACTCACGCATCCCGAGTACGGCTGCGTGAAGTCGGTCAGTGAAGTCGCGGCCATCGGGTTCAAGGCGGTGTTCGCGGGGAACATGAGCGGCGTGCGAATCGTCACCGACGAGTTGCTCACCAAGATGGAAGACCTGTCGGACATCGCCCCGGCTCACAATCCGATGTACGCGAAGGCGATGAGGCAACTCCGGGCGGCGTTCCCTCAGATTCCGTTGGTCGCGGCGTTGGAAACGGCCTTCCACGACACGATCCCGCCCGAGAACAAGCTTTACTCGATCCCACTGGAGTGGGCCGAGCAGTACGAGATCAAACGTTGGGGCTTCCACGGCGCGAGCCATCGATACCTCAACACGCGGATGGCGCAGTTGCTGGGGACTTCTGTGGACGGTTCGCTCCGCGAACCGAACGCCGTTCACGGAGTGAACGGACCACAGAAGAAAGACGATCTGAAGGTCATCACGTGCCACTTGGGCGGAAGCAATTCCCTCTGTGCGGCGCGCGGTGGCAAGTCGATGGCGACGAGCATGGGGATGAGTCCGCAGACCGGGTTGCTCCAAAACAACCGCGTCGGCGACTTCGACCCGTTCGCGTTGCCGATCCTGTTGAGAAAGACCGGCAAGACGCTGGCTCAGATTTTGGAAGACCTTTCGAGCAAGGCGGGGCTGCTCGGACTGAGCGGTGTCAGCCAGGATTGCCGCGATGTCGAAGAGGCCGCCGCGAAGGGGAACGCCCGAGCACAACTCGCGCTCGATGTGTTCGTCGCCTCGATTCGACAGTACCTCGGCTCGTACCTGACGGTCTTGGGTGGAGCCGATGCGATCGTCTTCAGTGGCGGCATCGGTGAGAACGGTCCACAGATTCGAGCCAACGTCTGCAAGAACATGGAATGGGCGGGGATCGTCCTCGACGAAGCGAAGAACAATTCGGTGCCACGAGGCGGTGAAGTCTGCATCTCGGCGGACATCAGCAAAACACAGATTTGGGTTGTTCCCACAAACGAAGAGATCGTGGTGGCCCGTCAAACGGCCGAAGCCGTGGGACTCAAGTAACCAACCAAGCCCGAAACCAACATCGACCGAAACCCCACCGGGCTTGCCCCGGTGGGGTTTGGAGTGAAATCAAATGTTCCTCGCCCGTGTCACTGGCAGTGTGGTTTCGACGCAGAAGGTCGATGCGATGGTCGGCCAGAAATTGCTCGTGGTGGAACCGCTGCGCGTCAACGAGAAGGATCAGTCGGGCCTCGTCTCGACGGGCCGGACGTTTATCTGCGTCGATACGGTCGGCGCGGGTGAGGGCGAAGTCGTGCTGATCGTGCAGGGGTCGAGTGCCCGCTTCACGCCTCAGACCAAGCCGCTCCCCATCGACTGCGCCATCATCGGGATCGTGGATTCAGTCCATCTCGGGCCGAAGTCGATCTTCGACGCCAAGGGTGACTCGAAGGGAGGCAAGTGATGAGCAACGGTCCTCAACAAGTCAGCCCCGAGTCAGTTGGGCGGACATCACAGATCATTTCCGGTGCGCTCATCATGGGCATCGTGATGTTTGGAGGCGTGGCATTCGTCGTTGCGAAGGGAGCCGAAGACAAGGTTCCGATGCTCGCGTTCATCGGGATCGCCTTTGCAGGCATGAACACTGTGCTGCGGTTCATCGTGCCGACGATCATCGTCAACGCCGCCAAACCGAAGCTGATTGAGGCGAACGATGCGGATCGAATGGTTCAACTCGCGGGCCTCTACCAGACCAAGACCATTATCGCGATGGCTGTGCTGGAAGGTGCCGCTCTTCTCAATCTGATCGCCTACGTCGTGGATCAACAAATGTGGTCGTATGGCGTCGTCGCATTCCTGTTGGGAGTGATGGCGATCTCGTTTCCGTCGCAGGGGCAGTTTGAAAGTTGGGCCGAGGAAATGAAGCGGAATTTGAATTGAGAGAGGCTCGCCCCCCGATCGAGTCATTCCAAGCCGGGCAGCGTCAGCGCAGACGAGTTCCGAGCGGGGCGGCGTCAGCCCCCCGGTTCTTCACTGCGGTGACATCAAGACAACACAGACCAGACGAACAATTGAAGAGCCAGGGGGCTGACGCCGCCCCGCTCAGAAATCCAGAAAACGGGCTGACGCCCAAGACAAAACAACAATCGAGACCAATCACCATGCAAGCCAGTGCTGAAGCCATTCGTCAGGTTGTTCAAGAAGTCCTCGCCCAGTTGGGGAAGGCTCCACAAAAAAGCGGGGCCGCTCCGCAGCGGGACGGGGATTGGGGCGTGTTCCAATCGGCCGATCAGGCGATCGCCGCCGCGAACGACGGGTTCAAGAAGCTGAGCGACTCGCCGTTGGCCTCACGGTCGCAGGCCATCGAGTGCGTGCGCCAAATCTGCGACACGCAGGCTGAGGAACTCGGCACGCTCGAATTCCAAGAGACGAAGATCGGACGGCTCGATCACAAGATCGAGAAGCTGAAGATCATCAAGCTGGTCCCCGGCACCGAGTACATGAAGTCGAACGTCTTCAGCGGCGACCATGGGTTGACCGTGGAAGAGTACGCTCCGTTCGGCGTAATCGGTGCGATCACTCCGGTGACCCACTCCCTGCCAACACTGGCGGGCAACATCATTAACATGGTCGCCGGCGGAAACACGATGGTCGTGAACCCG
>JAYSQC010000125.1:0-6169 GCA_043721755.1 Schlesneria sp. | reverse complement strand
GAGTTGCTGTATCGCCGCGTACCCGCTTCCACGGGATGGTTTGATCCATCTACAAAAACTCTCAAACCCGAAGCGTTTGGTCCCCACAAGCTACGGGATTTGACCGGCATCTCCGTCACGCGAGCGAAGTTCAAATCCATCGAGCAAGCGGCACAAGGTAAACCGGGCAAGTCTTATTTCGTGGCAGTGTTGTGCGTTGGTGACTTGCGAAATGCCAAGTTCACGGTCAAACAGCAACCCAACGTTCCAGGCGGTTACGACATCTCGCACGCTGAATTGCCGGATCTGAACGCCGGTAATTACAAAGCGACAGAGACGCTCGAACGGCAACGCGAATTGGCCGAAAAATTGTGTCTACGTGTGGAAGGACCATTCAAGGCTGAGGAGGCCGCGCTCCAATGACCCCCGAAAACTTCTGCGAGCAGTTCGCGACCTTCGCCGAAGCCCCGAACGGCATCGCGAAACTGCGCGAGCTGATCCTGCAACTCGCCGTCCAAGGCAAGCTCGTCCCGCATGACGTGAACGATGAGCCGGTTGAGGATTTGCTTCGTCGACTCGGATTGCATCGCGCGCCGCCAACGACTGAACCCTCATCGAGAAACAGCGGCGCTGCATTCGCAGATTTGCCATCGAGCTGGGCGGTCGTTTCTCTCGACGAGATCGCCAATATCGTTTACGGAAAGAACCTGCCAACGTCGCAACTCAAGGCGGACGGGTTTCCTGTGTTTGGTGCGAACGGCGTCATCGGTTGTTACGACAGGTTCCTATACGAAACGTCCCAGTTGCTCATTTCTTGCCGCGGCGCATACAGCGGCAAGATCAACATGTCACCGCCAAAAGCCTTTATCACTAACAATTCGCTCGTCGTTGAATTGTTTGTTGGTCTCGAACCAGCGCGCGAGTATCTGTTTCACGCACTCGCAGCGATTGACCGGACTGCGATGATTACAGGCACAGCACAACCGCAGGTGACCGTAGGAAACGCAGTCCAGTTGCGAATCCCGCTTCCCCCACTGGCGGAGCAGCGGCGGATTGTGGGGAAGGTGGACCAACTGCTGGGGCTGTGTGACGAGTTGGCCGCGCGTCAGGCGGCGCGGCGCGAGGCGCGCTCGGCGTTGGTGGGGGCGACGCTCGACCGCCTGGTCTCGGCCCGCTCGGCCGCCGAGTTCCCCGCGCACGCCCACCGCCTCCGCGACCACTTCGACCGCCTCTTCGACACCCCGACCACCATCCCCCAACTCCGCCAAGCCATCCTCCAACTCGCCGTCCAAGGCCAACTCGTCCCCCGAGACCCCAACGACGAACCGGCATCGCAAACATTTCGCGACGTTGACGAGCTAGGGGCGGGAGTTGATCGAAACGTCTTTGTGACAGGTCTTTCAACAATGTCCGTGCCGACGAACTGGGCGGTGGCACCGCTGGCAAGCGTGAGTGAAACGATTGTGGACTGCCCACACTCAACCCCAAAGTGGACACCGTCAGGCAAAATGTGCGTGCGCACGAATCAATTTCGTGCCGGACGTTTGGACCTATCCGACGTGCAGTTCGTGAGCGAGGCAACATTCACAGAGCGGATTCAGCGTCTTAAACCCGCAACGGATGACATCCTCTACAGCCGCGAAGGCGGCATACTGGGAATCGCGTGTCGAGTCCCGCCCGGTGTTGAGCTTTGCCTGGGGCAACGCATGATGCTAATCCGATCTGGCACGACGACCGATCCAGCGTTTCTGGAATTGGTTTTGAACTCGCCATTGATTACTGACATCGCACTGGGCCGGACAACTGGCGGAGCAGCACCTCGCGTCAACGTCGCGACCGTGAAGGCGTACCCAATTCCCGTCCCGCCGCTGAGCGAGCAAAAGCGAATCGTGTCGAAGGTGACCGAGCTGCTGTCGCTGTGCGACGCCTTGGAAGCCAAGCTGACGCAGGCCGAGTCCGCCAGCACCCAACTCCTCGCCGCCGCCGTTCATCACCTGCTCAACCGAGGAGTCTCCAATGGATGAATCCACGAATCCCGGCGTGACGATCCGCCACTACTTTGTCGATGAGGCGGGTGATCCCAGCCTATTCAAGAAGCATGGCACGTCGATCGTGGGCACCGAGGGTTGCTCGAAGTTCTTCATCCTCGGCATGGTTGATATCGAAGAACCTCAGATTGTCGCTGCGGAGTTGGAGGCTCTTCGGGCACGCCTGCTCGCCGATCCCTACTTCAAAGGCATTCCGTCATTCCATCCGGCTCGACGCAAGACAGCCCTGATGTTTCATGCGAAAGATGATCTGCCGGAAGTTCGCCGAGAAGTGTTCAGTCAGTTGCTCAAACACAAGATCCGCTTCTACGCCGTTGTCCGAGACAAACAGGCTGTCCTGAATAAAATCGTCGAACATCAGAAAACGTCGCCGTCGTATCGTTACCACCCCAATCAACTCTACGATCGATGTGTCAGCCGATTATTCAAAGAACGACTTCACCAGCACGATGGCTACCTGATTCATTTCGCCCGACGTGGAAGTTCGGATCGCACCGCCGCACTGGAATCGGCTCTGGAAACGTCACGCCGGAACTTTCGAGCCAAATGGGGCATTGATACGAACAGCCCGATCGAAATCAGGGCGGCTCAACCACACGAGGTCATCTGCCTTCAGGCTGTTGATTACTACCTCTGGGCCATCCAGCGTCTGTACGAGCGTGGCGAAGATCGCTTCCTGCAGTTGGTCTGGTCTCAGGCCGGTCTGGTCCACGACGTCGATGACACCCGCCAAGCCGGATACGGGGTCTACTACACGCAGCGAAACCCGCTCACCGCCGAGTTCCGCGCGTAAAAAAGCCAGCAGATATAGGGACCACCCGAAGGTATCCACACGGCATGGAGCCGAATTTTGTCCGCTGGCAACTGAAATATGGTGATTGACCAGCGTCACGGCAAGTCTGACAGTTCATTTCTGTGATTACGAAGATCCCCCAAGCGGATCGTGACGAAGGTGACCGAGCTGCTGTCGCTGTGTGACGCCTTGGAAGCCAAGCTGACGCAGGCCGAGTCCGCCAACACCCAACTCCTCGCCGCCGCCGTTCATCACCTGCTCAACCGAGGAGTCTCCCATGGATGAATCCACGAATCCCGGCGTGACGATCCGCCACTACTTTGTCGATGAGGCAGGTGATCCCAGCCTATTCAAGAAGCATGGAACGTCGATCGTGGGCACTGAGGGTTGCTCGAAGTTCTTCATCCTCGGCATGGCTGATATCGAAGAACCTCAGATTGTCGGTTCATCGGATGTTTTGGGGGGATTCATATGGAGAGCGATGAACGACGGCGGCTGGCCTTCATCCTGAAGGGATGCCAGCCATTAGCCGGGGGTTGAGCGAAGCGACACCCCCGGAAGAGTTCCAACCAAGCCATTTGCATCCTGAAGGGATGCCGGCATTGTCCCTTCTAGCTGACACGGGGAACCTGCCAGCATCCCTTCAGGATGCAAAGCCCCTTGCGTGGACTCGTTACCGGGGGTGTCGCTCCGCTCAACCCCCGGTGGGAAGTCCTCAAAATGGGATTTGCATCCTGAAGGGATGCTGGCCAGTTCGGAATCCCAGCCCGATGGCACCGTGCTGGCATCCCTTCAGGATGCAAATCACTGGAACCGAACGCTTCCGGGGGTGTCGCGGACGCTCAACCCCCGGCTAATTGCTGACATCCCTTCAGGATGAAGAATCGGGCCGACTTCGGTTTTGCTCCAAGCTGCAATCCCCCCAAAACGTCGGATGAACCAAGAATCTCACGTCATCAGCCGCAGGGCGCTAGCCCCGGTTTTGTCACCGACGAAGAAACCGGGGCTAGCGCCCTGCGGCTGATAACGATTGCGAGGCACACTTTTCCGAGGACTTCGAAACAGTGGCGCACCTTTGAAACAAGATATTTGGTTGAGCCGGGCCACCCCGCCGCGTCGTGATTGGTCGCCGAGCGAAACGAGGGTTCGCGAGTTTGAGAGCGAAGCAAAGCACCCCTCACCTCCGGCCCCTCTCCCCGCAAAGCCGGGGCGAGGGGGGACAGACGGTCACTTCATCGTCTCGAACTTCAGCCAGATGACGCCGCCGAGGACGATCGGAGTGCCCTCGGTCAGGGGGTAGCTCTGGCCGGGGTGGGCGAGTTCCTTGCCAACCTGCGTTCCCGTGTTGCCGGGGAACGCCACGAGCGAGAACGTCTGAGTATCGCGAGCGTGCAGGACTTCGGCATGGCGGCGCGAGACCTTGCGCGACAGGGACTCGTCCACCAATGAACCGAGGTCGAGATCAGGGAAGTCGCCGCGGACGGCGTCTTCTCGGCCAAGGACGACGACATCCTTGTTGAGAGGGAAATAGCGCACGGGCTGGCGCGGCTTGGTGTCGGAATAGACGACGAGGCAGACCGTTCCGACCGGCGGTCGAGTTGTCCCGGAAAGTTCTGCGGGTGCGAGAACGGGAGCGGGAGGCGAGGGGCTTGGTGGCAGAGAAGCTGCGGGAGGAGAACTCGGTCCCGTGGAAGTCGTCGAGGAACTCGTACGCGCCTGCAACTCGGTGCCGCAGGAACAGAAATCGTCCTGATGCGTCGCACCGAACGTGAGGCCGCACACGGGACATGCGCGCGCGCCGTGGGTGGGCTCCGCGCTGTCATTCGCTGCGTGGTCACTCACAATCGACTCCAGCGGCGGCAGGGGCATCGGTGGCAGGGGCGGGAGCGAGGGAGACCAACTCGCGCTCGCTGAGGTCGCCGGGGCGGTGGCTTCAACGGTCGAACCGCACACATGGCAGGTCTTCTGTTCGGGCTGAAGGGCTTCATCGCAGACGGTGCATTGAGGCATGGAGGCTTCCTGCATGATGGTCGGGGGTTCGGTGGCCGTTGTTTAGGAACTGGCTCAAAACAACTTACCGATTTTCCTTCTGGTTCCCTCCCCTCGGCGGGGAGGGTTAGGGAGGGGGGCGAGTGGCAAATCGACTTGACTATTCTGGTTCATCCGGAGTTTTGGGGGGATTGTCGATTCCCGTGAAACGGCTGACGCCGTTTGTTTTCATCCTGAAGGGATGTCAGCCATTAGCCGGGGGTTGAGCGTCTGCGACACCCCCGGTACGACGGCACAGAAAGGGGATTTGCATCCTGAAGGGATGCTGGCAGGTTCCTGATGTCAGCCAGTTTGTACCGTGCCGGCATCCCTTCAGGATGCAGCAGCCATTTGCTCGACCTCTTCCGGGGGTGTCGCTTCGCTCAACCCCCGGCTAATGGCTGACATCCTTTCAGGATGAAGACGGTGGACATCGTCCGGTTCTCTCCAATCGGACTCCCCCCCAAAACGTCGGATGAACCACTATTCTCCCCCCTCCCCGGCCCTCCCCGCCGAGGGGAGGGAGGAAAGACCAAGAAAGCGGGAAGTTGTTTTGCACCGATTCCTTAACCGCGCGGACAACGGTGCGCTTACGACGTTCGAGCCTGCGTTGCTCATCGACGCGCGGGACGTAGCCCACGGGGATCAACGCTGTCCTATGACAGCGTCCGTTTCATCACCGGCCGAGCGTACTCCGCCGGCCGTCGCGATACGACAGTTGGACATCACCTCGTTGCACGAGTTCGTTCAGCAGCGATTGGACTGGTTCCGAGTCGAACGCCCCCGGCCAGAGTTCATACGCGACCAGATGCGTCTCACCCGTCGAGGCCATCCGAAAGTAATCGAACATCACGCCGAGCGCATCCGGCCGCCGAGCCTCATGCCCGTCGATCGCCCCGCGCAGCCAGAGGCAATGAAACTCGCGGCAACTCGCCGGGCGAGTCTCATAGATTCCGCAACCGGCTCGACACAGATGATCGCACGCGCGCCGCGCCGGCTTGTTCAACTCGACGATCGCCAGCGCAGCACAACACGCGGTGCAGCTTCCGCACTCACGTCCCGGTGCGGCATGATCGGTGAGGAGTTGAGCGTCCAGAACCTGCGTCACGTCATGCCTCGTCGAGTCTGTAGGACGGGCACTCTTGCCCGTCTGGCTTTGGCCGAAAGAGCGGACGGGCAAGAGTGCCCATCCTACAGGCCCACTTTTTCGGTTCATCCGAGTTTTTGGGGGGATTGCTGGTTCAGGGCGGATGTGTGCCGTCGTCGGTTTTCATCCCGCAGGGATCACAGCCATTAGCCGGGGGTTGAGCGTCCGCGACAC
>JAYSQC010000124.1:0-8533 GCA_043721755.1 Schlesneria sp. | reverse complement strand
GTAGCGCGTGCCGAACAGATGGACGCGGGCGTACTTCGTCGAATTGGTCAGCTTCACCGTCACCTTGTCATCGCCGACGCTGATGTCCGCGATTTGCAGCGGAGCGAGCGCGGGCGTCTCCAACTGACGCTGCTTCCCGGCGACGAACCGTCCGAGTTTGTCTCCCGCTGTGACGCGGAGCCGAATGCGAGTGCCGGTCGTCTTGAGGAGCAGGTCGAAGTCACCCGCTGGCAGCTTGTCGATGACGAGCATTCCGTGCTTGACGCTGAGATGTTTGAAGCGATCCGCGACGAACGTGTCGCCTCGCAGTTCGAGGAGGGAGATGTCGCTGCGGGACAGCGTGGCGGTGGGCGGCTCGCCTGCGGCTGCTTTGTCTTTGTTGTCGGCGGGGTTTTCGTTTGGACGGGCAAGCGAGACGCTTACCCTACGGAGGAAGGGCAACGTGATCGGTTCGCCCGCTCGACCGTGCAGCGATTGCGAATAGGTGTGCTCATCGCCGCGCAGCACCCATGTGTGTGAAGTCCCTTCCGGGCCGGAGGCGGTGAGGTGCGCGATGTCCTTCAGTGCGCCGAGGCTCGCTCGCCCGGCGGCATCGGATTTCAAGGCGACGGTCACGGTCTGACGGAAGTCGCGGTGTTTGAACGCGACCGCGATGGGCCGAGACGGTTTGGACTCACCCGTCTTCCCACGGACCTCCAGCACGTAGCCGTTCGCCGTGCGCATCAGGTGCAGGTCTTCCACCTTCTCGGTCTTGTCGATGCCGTTCAGCGCGAAGGACTCGGCGGCGGCGAGCGTCATCTTCTGGCCACCAGCACTCCGCTTCTTGACCTGCGCCGTGAGTTGGAACGAAATCGAAGCGAGTCGCTGCGGAACTTGAAACTCGTGCGTGGACTCACGGTCCTCGAACAACTTGAAGTTTGGGATTTTTTGACTGGTCGGCGTGCCATCGTGATCGATGGAGCTGATGGTGAGTTCCACTTCGTCCAGCAGACCGAGTGAAACGGGAGTGCCGTTCAGCGACAAGCCGGGGCGAATCACGACCGTCGCCGTTTTCCGTTTGAGCAGCGATTCGCGATCAACATAGATGCCAGCGGTGAACGAAAAGTTCTCGGCCTCGTGGTGGAAGTAGTCGAGCGATGAGAGTTCGCCGCGCGAGATCACGATCGGCTGCCGACCGGCGTTCGTGCTGAACGGGACGAGGATGTCGCCGGTCTTTTCGTTTGCCTTTTCTTCGCCTTTGGCTTTGTCCCCTCGCCCCGGCTCTGCGGGGAGAGGGCTAGGGTGAGGGGGCTTCTCTTCGTTCTTCTTTGGCTTGTTCTCGTCGCCCTTCTGCTCCGTTGAAGTGTTCTTGCCACTAGGCGGTTTTCCTGCCTCGGAACCCCTCACCCCCGGCCCCTCTCCCCGCAAAGCCGGGGCGAGGAGTGGAAGAGGCCCGTACTCGTGCCCCGCCAGCCAGATGCTGGCGTCCTTGACCGGCTTCCCGCTGTCGTCGAGTACCGTGAAGATTTGGCCGAAAGTCGAGGTCCGCACCAAGTGACGCAGGCGACCCTTGCGGATCAGTGCTCGCGAGCTGCGGCCGTTGCCGATGAAATCGACGATGTAGACGCCCGGCTTGCTGAGTTGCGGGAACTCAAACGTGCGAGGCATTCGCCGCAGCGGGGCTTCGTTGTACGAGTGCGTCTGCTCAACATTCGCCACCAGCCCGTCGAGGTTGATGTCGGTATCGACCTCGCGCAGCGTGGCGCGATAGTGGTTCTTCGTGTTGATCTCGAAGACTTTTACGATGAGCGTCCCCACGTTCTTGACGTTCAGGTTCAGTTTGACCGGCTCTTCGGCGGCGAACTGCGTCTTGTTCGTCGGGGCGAAGTCGATGTCGATCCGCTCCTTCAACTGCTGGAACAATTCCGGTGGCAACAGCGCCGCCCATTGTTCCGGCTCACCGAGGCCGTTCACGATCTTGGTCTCGGCGAACAGATGCTTGAGGTACACGTCGTTGATGTACGGCTCGAACTCCTTCGCGTTGGCGGCGTCGAGCAGAAAGTGCGACAGGTAGGCGCGAACGATCGGCTCGTCGTTGCCGATGGCGTGCAGGAGCGTCGCGCCGCCGTAGTTCGAGTTCAAATCGCAGGCAAATCGTTTGAGATCGTCGGACTCGCGCATCGGCTTTGATAAGTAGTACACGTTGCGCGGCAGCTTGAGATACGCGAGGAATCGCGCCTTGTCCGGCTGGCCCATCGCGTGATCGAGCAACAGCCGGTGATAAAGGACATGCGCCTTGAGCGAGTTGTGAGCCGGTTGCAACTTCGTCGCGAACGTCTGCAACCGGTCGAGATAGGCCGCGAGAATCGTGCGGTCGTTCCGCCAATCGTCGTCCGCACCGGGTTGCAGCCGTCGCAACATCGCGTTGACGAAGTGCTGCTGGTTCAGCAGATCGGGCTTCAGCTTCAACAAATCATCAAGCTGCGTGAGCAGCAACTGATGATGAATCGGCATCGCCCCGAAGCCACCCGAGTTCGGGTGTTCGAGGTCGTTGAGAATGTGCCGCACGAGCTTCTCGTAATCGGGCCGCTGCATTCTCGACAACAGATGCCGTCGATGATTCGGATTGAGTTCATATCCAACCAACCAATCGAGCGCCGTGTCCTCGAAGCCGTCGGTGTTGTCCTGCGTGACGGCATTCGCGCGGTTGATGAACTCTTCGAGCGAGATCACTTTCTGATCGAGCCGCGTCGGCAGGTTCGGTTCGACACCAAGCTGTTCGCGTTGGTGGCCGAAGTGCAGCCCCAGTTTGTTCCGCAGAGAGTCGAGCGTCGCCTGCGGGTGCTTGTCATACGTGAGCAACGCATGGCGCGTCTGAATCTCGGTCAGCCGCGCCGTCTGCCCCTGCCGCTGATGCCACGGCCCGGTCAGTTCGCGCGCTTTTTCGTACTGCTCCGTGTTCAGAAAATGGAGCGAGTTGTAGTAGTAATAGTCCTCCGTCCCCGGCACGAGCTGCTTCAATGCCGCCGCCCGGTCGGTGGCCAAAGTGAAATCCTCGATGAACCCGATCTCGCCCCCCTGAGCAGTCGGCCCCCAATCGCCAGTCCCTGCCACCAACGACATTCCGGTTATGACGAGGGCACTCCACAAAACGTTGCGTCGCATGAAAGGCTCCTGACTGAGTCTCATTTGAAGTCGAGTTTCAGGGGAAGTTGCCCCTGAAGCCAACGCATTCCGAACGCGGGTCATCGCGGCCGGCCGAGGAGCCGTAGGATGGACGCCTCGTCCGTCCGTCACCATTCGGCTTCGCTCGGAAGAGGCGTCCAAGCGACGTACTTCAGCGGGCCGTTCATTGAGGCACCACGATCACGGGTCGCGATCATACCGCTGGAATCGGGGTACGACGCGAGCCTCGCCAAAAAGTTCCCGACTGTTTGGCCGCATCGGTCTCTCCACAAAGTAGCCATCATCGCTCCGCGTGATGAGCCTGCTGAGAACAAGCGTCTGAGTCAGTCCAGCCGAACTCGAAAGGCTCGTCACGCGGAGCGATGACGGCTACTTTTGCTGGCCTTCACGAGTTGCGTAGAGACCGACTGTCTGCCCTCGCTGGCGTCTCACTATCACGAAGGTAGACTGAGCCGGAAAACTGGACTGTTTTAGCCATACGCTGACTTCTCCCCTCCATCTCTTCAGACATCAGGCTTCATGACCACTCCCGAACGTGCCCCGACTCCCGCCATGCAGCGGTATCTCGAAGTGAAGGCCCAGCATCCGCAGGCGATACTCCTCTTTCGGATGGGGGACTTCTACGAGCTCTTCTACGAGGACGCGGTCACGGCGTCGAAGGCGGTCGGGCTGACGTTGACCAGCCGCGACAAAGGCTCGACCAACCCGATCCCGATGGCGGGGTTTCCGTATCACCAGCTCGACGCGTATTTGCAGAAGCTGGTCCGCGCGGGCTTTCGCGCGGCGATCTGCGAGCAGATGGAAGACCCCAAGCTCGCGAAGGGGCTTGTGAAACGAGATGTCACGCGCGTCGTGACCCCCGGCACGTTGACCGAAGATTCTTTGTTGGACCCGCGCGAGAGTAATTTCCTCGCGTGCGTCTTCCCGACGAAGGAAGCGTGCGGGCTCGCGTGGCTGGAGGTTTCGACCGGCCGCTTCTTCACGACCGACCTCGCGCATGAAGCGGTCCTCGATGAGATCGCCCGCATTCATCCGGCCGAGTGTCTGGTGCCGGAGCAGGCAAAAAACAGCGGCATCGTGCAGGAGCTGACGCGCACGTCGGGGCTGTTTCTCAGCGAGCGGCCTGCGTGGTCGTTTGCCGCCGATCAGTGTCTGCGACTGCTGCTCGAACAGTTTCAAACGAAGACGCTCGCGGGCTTCGACATCGACGAGCAAACGCCGGGCGTGATCGCGGCGGGGGCGTTGCTGGACTATGTGCGTGAGACGCAAAAGAGCAGCCTCGGTCACATCACGCGGCTCGAACCGTATCGGCGCGGGACGAGTCTTTTGATTGACGAGGCGACGCGGCGCAGCTTGGAGCTCACTCAAACGCTGCGCAACGGGACGCGCGACGGCAGCCTGCTCTCCGTGATCGACGAGACCGTCACGCCGATGGGGGCGCGGCTGCTGGCCGAATGGTTGTCGAACCCGCTCACGGAACCGTCCAAAATCGAACGGCGGCTCGATGCCATCGCAGAGCTGCACGGCGATTCGATGTTCTGCCGCGACCTGCGCGATCAACTGCGCGAGGGCTACGACCTGCAACGTCTCACCGCGCGCGTCGCCACCGGCCGCTGTTCGCCGCGCGATCTGTCGTGTCTGGCGAGGACGCTCGCGCTCCTGCCGAAGCTCAAGGCCAAACTCTCGGGGCGAAAGGCCGCGCTGCTCGCAGACCTCGAAGGACGACTCGACCTCTGTCCCGAGATCCGCTTTGACATTGAAGCGGCCCTCGTCGATGAGCCGCCGCTGCTGACCACCGACGGCGGGCTGATGCGCGTCGGCTACCACGCTCAACTCGACGAATGGCGCGATCTCGCGCGCGGCGGCAAGGATTGGATCGCGAAGTATCAGTCTCAAGAGATCGAGCGAACCGGAATCCCGAACCTCAAGGTCGGCTTCAACCGCGTCTTCGGCTACTACCTCGAATGCACCGCCGCGCAGGCCGAGAAGGTGCCCATCGATTACATCCGCAAGCAGACGCTGAAGAACCAAGAACGCTTCATCACGCCACAGCTCAAAGAGTACGAGGAGAAAGTCCTGCGCGCCGAAGGCCAGGCAGTGCAGCTTGAGCAGGAGTTGTTCGTCGCGCTGCGAGAGCGCGTCGCCGCGCAGTCGGCCCGCCTGCGCGAGAACGCCGAAGTCCTCGCCGAGATCGACGTGCTGAGCGGTCTCGCCACGCTGGCCATCAGCGCGGGTTACTGCCGTCCCGAGATCACACTCGACCCGATCCTCGACATCCGCGAGGGACGGCATCCGGTGTTGGACCGCCTCAAGCCGACTGGCGAGTTTGTGCCGAATGACGTGAGGATCGGTGCCAGCGACCGAGTGGCAATTATCAAAGGAGCGGCAATTCCTGTCCCCTCTCCCCCGTCTTCGGGGGAGAGGGTTAGGGTGAGGGGGCCGAGCGTCGAGAACGCCCCCGATCCTCAAGCCGCTTCGTCTAATGCTGGTTCTGTTGATGAGAGCGTTCACTCGCCCGAAAGCCCCCCTCACCCTAACCCTCTCCCTCCCAAGGCGGGGGGAGAGGGGACAGGAGGGAAAGCCTCGCTCACCGCAACAGCTTTCTCTGACCCTCAACCCTCAACCCTCGACCCTCAACCCTCCGGCCTCATCCAACTCATCACCGGCCCGAACATGGCCGGCAAGAGCACCTACATTCGGCAGGCCGCCTTACTCACGATCATGGCCCAGATGGGATCGTTCGTTCCCGCCAAGTCGGCCCGCATCGGGATCGCTGACCGCATCTTTGCCCGCGTCGGCGCGAGCGATGAACTCGGCAAGGGCCAAAGTACGTTCATGGTCGAGATGACCGAGACGGCTCGCATCTTGAACGCCGCCACCAGGCAGAGCCTCGTCATTCTCGACGAGATCGGGCGCGGGACGAGCACCTACGACGGCATTTCACTGGCGTGGTCGATCACCGAATACCTGCACGATGTCATCGGCTGCCGCACGCTGTTCGCCACGCACTACCACGAACTGACGCAACTCGCCGAGACGCTGAAGCAGTGCGTCAACTGGAACGTGGCGGTGAAGGAGGAGGCCGACGACGTGATCTTCCTGCACAAAATCGTCCCCGGCTCGGCCGACAAGAGCTACGGCATCCACGTCGCGCAGTTGGCCGGAGTCCCGCGTACGGTCCTCGATCGCGCGAAGGTCATCCTGCAAACGCTCGAATCGGACCACCTCGACGACACGGGCAAAACCAAAGTCCCCGAACGCCCCACAAAACAGAAGCGCGAACAGCAACGCACCCTCTTCGCCCCGGAAGAGCATCCCGTCATGGACGAACTCCGCCACCTCGACCTCAACAACCTGACCCCCCTCGCCGCGCTGCAGGAACTCAACAGGCTGAAGGAGCGGTTGAAGTGAGGCACACGTAGGATGCGTGGAGTCTTTGAAAGGCAAGTATTGATCAGACTCACCACGGCAGGCGCGGGCCGAAAGCTGGGGTGGGTATGAAACCTCGGATGTCCGCGATTCTGGCTGTCCTTGCCGCCGCATCAAGCGATCGGCATGCTCTTCGGCTATGGGCACAGAAAATAAACAGCCAGAAGGCCGCCGAACTCTACGTCAGTATTCTCTGCGGATTGGAGGCATTGTGCTTCTGATTCTCGGTAGAACTGAGTGGGTGTGCAATTGGCTGTCTGGCAAGGCCCCCGGTGACATCGCCCAATTTGCTGGCTTTGTGGCGGCGTGGATTGATGGTATTCCGATTCTGGGCAATGTGAATGTTCAGAACGGGCTCACGGTAGTGGCAGTCATTGCATTCTTGGTTTCTACGGTGTCTGTGTGGTGGCCACATAAATCCAATGCGGTATCTCCAATCGCGATGCGGACTCAGGATTCACAGACTCTTGACAATGGCGCGTCTCCATCTGTCATAGGGAAGGCGGCAGAATGCCAAAGCGTAACCAGCATCGACGAGGCCACCTCTCCGCGAATGGATACTGAGCAGGAGTCTCCAGACGTAATTCATCATGACTTTGTTAGGGACATGCTGCTCAAGTTGTTGCTGGAATTCTCTGATACCACTGAGAGCATTATGGCTACCGGCGGCGCGACTGAGACAGAGAAAGAGGCCAGACGCAGCAGGATGGTCAAGCGTGAGACGGACATAACCATACCTATCACGCTAGAAAGGCTGCTCGGAATTGATGAGAGAAAGAAGTTCTCCAAAGAAATCACAGATGCTAAAAGGCGAGGTCATGGCCTCTCCATCACAATTTGCCTGCTTGTCATTAGTTATCTCAAAGCCCTGATGTTTGGCAGGCTTGCTGATAGCGAAAGAGAGTCCAAGGAGAAGCATCGCCTCAAAATAGCATCCTTGGACGCCCGTCAGGCTGAGTTGGAAAAAACTGAATTGGAACTAATGAGAATAGAGGCTGAAATTGTGGCGCGACAGCCACATGAAGCGGTTGACGAAACCAAGTCGCCATCAGGCTGACCGCGCTGTCAGGGTATCAAGCAAAGGAAAACGGCATGAAAAAAGAACCAGAAAAGCCGCAAGAGCAACTGTCGGAGTTTGACAAGGTGATGCGCGGGGTGGCCCGGCTTGCTTCAAGCCGGGGGCCGCAGGCCCAAGAAACTTCAGATCGACTTTCAATGAAAATGAACGTTGTTTTTGCATCGACGTTTAGCTTGAGGTTTCTTGTGCTTCGCACCCAGCTTGAAGCAAGCTGGGCCACCCAGTGCGAAATCTTCGGTAGGCACCGATTGGGCGATCTATGATTCGGAATGAGAACGAATACAAAGACACTGTCCGTCGGTTGGGCGAGCAGGAAGAGCGGCTGAAGCAGCAGGCCGCGCAGCTCAAGCAGACGAAGCTGTCCAAGGACGCGATCAAGCGGGTACTCAACCCCGTTCGTTCCTTTCACGAGCAGATCAAGGAAGAGGTCGCGAGCTACGAGCGGCTGAAGCGGGGCGAGTTCGATGAGTTGCAGAACTTCGCCGGGATCGGGCGATTGCTCATCGCCCTCCGGATCCCCAAGGGGCTGACTCAGCGCGAATTGGCCGAGCGACTCGAAGTGAGCGAGACGCAGGTCTCGCGTGACGAACGCCACGGCGTGGGATACCCGCAACCCAACGCCGCGAGAACTGGAACGGCAAAATGATGAAGCACAGAATGATGGAAGAGGCCCGCAAGCAGACCGCCCGGCTTGATGATTCTGCGCTTCATCATTGTGCTTAGGTCGTGTGTACATTGGTGATGGTTTGGGAGTCATGGTCGGCAGTGGGGCCGCAGCCGAGGCGGGTTCGGAACCCCGATTCACGCCGCTGTGAAGGGACTGGGGCTGCCGGTCAGGCTGATCCGGACTCCGGGTCAGAC
>JAYSQC010000123.1:0-1211 GCA_043721755.1 Schlesneria sp. | reverse complement strand
GTTGGTCGGGATACGCGGCGAGTACGAGACCAGCGCGCGCCTGACTCAAGAGCTCCGCGATAAGCATCGAGCGCTCGGAAACCGTACGATGGCCGTTATTTCGGGTCTCAATCTCGCCGAGTGGGAATACGCCCTCGGCAAGACGGAACGAGCCGTCGTCATTTTGCGAGAAACGTTGGCCGACATGAAAAGCGCGCCGACTCGCTTTGAAACTATGTCCGTCGTCGGCGCGTGCAATCTCGTTGGGTATTTGGTCGCGCTCGATCGACTTGCCGAGGCGAGGACGACCGCCCGCGAGTTGCTCCTCAGGCATGGGTCGGATGCGATCCACATTGGGCAAATCAGCTTCGCCTTGGAACATCTGGCGCTCGTATTTGCCCTGGAAGGCGACCACACTCGCGCCGTCCAGCTCGCCGCACACGCGGACGCCGCATTGCGCGACCTCGGCTTCGAGCGCGAATTCAGCGAGAAAGCAACGCGAACGCGGCTCGACGGCCTCCTCGCCGAACGCCTCCCACGTGATCGGCGCGAATCCCTTATGGCCCGCGGCGCCGCGATGCGTAACGAGGAAGCCGTTGCCCTCGCGCTCGCCGCACTCGAAGAGTCGCCGGGCGGCGTTTGAGTAACGACGGCAGTCTTCGCAGAAGACGTCGCTCGTTTGACAAAAATGGGGCCGGGTATTCATCTCGACTCAGGGAAAGGCTATCGCTGATTGACGAAGTCGACCGTGGGATGGGTTGCAGCCGAACCCTCGAACCCGATCGACCCCGTGCATCACCACACCTAAAGTTATCTCCCGAAGCCGAAGGAAGCGTTCAGTTCGGTAGGTATGCAGGACGTATGGTGTTGCTAAATGACAACTTTCAATTACTCGCTGCATGTACGCGAGAGCCAGCGCTTCGCATTTTCGGCCGTGGCAGGATCTCGCACGATTCGTTTCGGCTTACGTGCAAGGCCCTTTCGAGCAAGAGATAGGCTACTCCGCATGAAGGTCGTTGGGAAAAATCTTACGGGGACGCTGAACTACTTCGGAAGCGCGAACAGCAAACTTATCGAAAGTGATTTCAATTCGGAACAACGGCGCATTTTCTCAATTTAAAAAGAAATCTTAAGGGAGTCAGAAACCGCGTCTGATAGCGAGGTCAATCTGAAAGAAACTGAGTTGATCAGAGCCCTGCGATCGAACGAATCGCACATCGGATACAATCGTT
>JAYSQC010000122.1:0-6204 GCA_043721755.1 Schlesneria sp. | reverse complement strand
GTAGCGCGTGCCGAACAGATGGACGCGGGCGTACTTCGTCGAATTGGTCAGCTTCACCGTCACCTTGTCATCGCCGACGCTGATGTCCGCGATTTGCAGTGGAGCGAGCGCGGGCGTCTCCAACTGACGCTGCTTCCCGGCGACGAACCGTCCGAGTTTGTCTCCCGCTGTAACGCGGAGCCGAATGCGGTGGCTGGTCGCTTTCAGCAGCAGGTCGAAGTCACCGACAGGTAGCTTGTCGATGACGAGCATCCCGTTCTTGACGCTGACGTGTTCAAATCGATCTGCGACGAAGAGGTCTCCACGCAGTTCGAGGAGCGAGATGTCGCTGCGCGTCACCGTAGCAGCGGGCGGCTCGCTTGCTGCTGCTAGGCCTTTCTCGTCGGCTGGTTTTTCGTTTGGACGGGCAAGCGAGACGCTGACCCTACGAAAAGCCCGACAGCCAAACGACCTCGCGGTGCGAGATCGCACGTGGAATCGGTCGGAACAGAAACGGAACAGCCATGACATCATCAAACTCATCCTCAGCATCCCCTTCTCTCGCCGTGGCTCTGACACCCAGCGACCGTTACGCCTTGGAGCGAACGTTTCCGGCGCTCCGTTTGACGCACTCATCCATTTTCGCGCGTCGGATCGCTCGCGTGTTGTTGTTCGTGCTGATTCTGTCGCTCATCGCCATGTTTGCCGTGCCGTGGCAACAGACGGCCTCTGGCAAGGGACAGGTCGTCGCCTTCGATTCAAATCAGCGGCATCAAGATGTGGACGCTCCCATCTCGGGGAGGATCGTCAATTGGCAGCCGACGTTAATTGAAGGGGCGATGGTGAAAGAGGGCGACAGGCTGTTCGACATCGAGGTGATCGACACCGACATCCGGACACAGATGGGACTGCAACTTGCCGCGACGCAGCGGAAACTGGAGGCGGATCGCACGATCGTCAACGCCTATTTCGAGAACGTGCAGGCGTTCAAGGACGTGAAGGAACAGGTCATTTTGGCCGGAGTCGAGTTCATCAAGGTGGCCGAGCAGAAGTTGAAGGCCGAAGAGGAAGGGTTGAAAGGGGCACTCGCGGCGGCGGAACAATCCGAGAAAGATCGCGTCCGACGCAAGGTGTTGTTCGATGAGAAGGTCGGCTCGCAGTTCGATTGGGAGCGGGCGGTGAGGCAGGCCGAGGAAGCTACTGTCAAGGTCGAACAGGCTCGTTCCTATGCGAAGGCCGCCGCGAACGAACTGATTGGGAAGAAGGCGGAACTTGTCGCGAAGACGCGGGAAGCACAGGCCAAGATCGACAGCTCGACTGCCGTTTACGAAAAGTCCAAGGGAGACTTTGCTGCCACGGAAAAGGAAATTGCCGACATTAACGCCAAACTGTCGATGCAGAAGCAGCCGGTCCTGGCGCCTCAAGACGGCTACATCTTCAAGCTGAAGGTCTCTCAGGGAGGACAGATCGTTTCGCAGGGCAGCTCTTTGCTCGAGTTGGTCCCTTCGTCGCCGGATCGGGCGGTCGCCATCAAGGTCGATGGCAACGATGCACCGCTGGTCTCATCGAAGGATTCCGCCGGACGACCGCGCAAAGTCCGCTTGCAGTTTGAAGGCTGGCCCGCCGTGCAATTCTCGGGATGGCCTTCGGCAGCGGTCGGAACATTTGGCGGCATCGTCTCGGTCGTCGATTCGACCGACGATGGTCAGGGGAAGTTCCGAGTCCTCATCCTGCCCGACCCCGATGAAGTCCCGTGGCCCAACGAAATGATCCTTCGCCAAGGAGTACGGGCCAACGGCTGGGTGTTGCTGAATGAAGTCCCTTTGGGTTGGGAACTCTGGCGTCAGATGAATGGGTTCCCACCCGTCGTTGCGATGGATGAACCCAAAAAGGACGGCGAGAAATTGTTACGAGGCAAGAAGTGATAAACCGCCGCAGCGTCCTGTTGTTGCTCATTCCACTGATCGCCTTGAGCTGTCGTTCGACGCGGTCACTGCTGACCAAGGACGATCCGGCGCTGCGGTCTCAGGACAATCGTGTCGCGGCCAACTCGGCCAGTGGCAGTCTTTCCGGCAAGCCTTCCTCGTCGGTCATGAAGGCAAAGACAACAGAGACAGAAGAGGCAGAGACCAAACTTCAGAAGTCTCGCGGCGAGATCGTCCCGGTCTCATCGAGCGATGAGGCGACCGGCGAACACGTCGCTCGCGATCCTGTAGGACGGCCGCCTCGTCCGTCCGTCGCGATTCGGACGGACGAGGCGGCCGTCCTACAATTGGGCAGCGACTCATCTGGCACCAGCCCGACTGTCGAAGCCAACGGCGCGACGGGTGAACCGGTGCAACTCAACACGGTCGTACAGTCGATCTACGCCACCTACCCGCTGCTCCAGATCGCCTTTTACGGACGCAACGTTGCTGCGGGCGAGCAAATCTCCGCCGAAGGGGCTTGGGACTTGAAGCTCAAGGCGGAGACCAACAACACGCCGCTCGGCTTTTATCAGACCTATCGCAACGGAGTCGGCTTCGAGCAGCCGACGCTGTGGGGTGGCGAGGTCTTCGGCGGCTACAAACTCGGTCGCGGCAACTTTGAACCGTGGTATGGCAACCGCGAAACGAACGACGGCGGTGAGTTCGGTGCCGGGATTCGCATCCCACTTCTGCAGAATCGATCCATCGACGAACGACGAGCAACGCTCTGGAAAACGACCTATGGCGTCAATGCCGTCGAGCCGTTCATTCAAGCTCAGATCATCGAGTTCATCCGGGCCGGGACTTACGCCTATTGGGACTGGGTGGCGGCTGGACTCCACCTGCGCATCTCGCGCGAACTGCTTGCACTGGCCGAAGAACGAGACGCTCAGATTGAGGGACAGGTCAAAGCGGGAGCGCGTCCCGAATCGCTCCTCATCGACAACCATCGCCTGATCCTGTCGCGACAGGTCAAGCTGATCGAGGCGGAACGCAAACTGAAGAGCTACGCCATCAAGCTGTCCCTTTTTTTGAGAACGGCCGATGGCCAGCCGATCATCCCGACCGAAGCCCAGCTTCCCACCGGATTCCCTCCGGCCACGGCAGTGACCGCAGACAAAGTGCCGCTGGACGTGGCGGAAGCACTCGCAAGACGGCCCGAATTAGTCGAACTCGATTTCCAACACCGCATGGCGCAGATCGACCTTCAGCAGGCAGAAAACCTGACGCTTCCCGAACTCGATGCGAGCCTCTGGTCGGCGAAGGATGTCGGCGCAGAGACCGACAAAAAAGGATCGAAGACTCCGTTTCAATCCGAAGCGGGACTGAGCTTTTCCGTCCCGCTGCAACGCCGCAAGGCGCTCGGCAAGAGGATGGCCGTCGAAGGAAAGCTGGTCCAGATCGCCACCAAACGCCAGTTCGCCGAAAACAAGATCGCCACCGAAGTCCAGAACGCCGTGGTCACGATCGAGGCCGCCTATCGCTCGATCGACAAAGCCAAAGAGAGCGTGAAGCTCAACGAACAACTGGAACGTCTGGAAACCATCAAGCTCGACAAGGGAGACAGCGACCTGCTGCTGCTCAATCTCCGCGAAGCGGCCACGTTCGATGCTCGTGTCGTCGAGATTGAGGCACTGCTCCACTACTTCGAATCTCAAGCCGACTACCGCGCCGCCCTCGCCCTCGACATCGCCGAGTTCGGCCTGCCCGATCAAGACATCGAATGAAGTCAGACCTCGCGCGGTCAGCGGTGAGACATCTGAGCGGGGCGGCGGCGGCATCCCAATGGCACTCACTTTACTAACCCGAAGCGTGAGCGAGGGCGATGACAAGAGAGCGTTCCCTTGTTTCCCTCGCTCACGCTTCGAGTTACTGGAGTAAATTGAGTGCCATTAACCAAAACTTGGGCAACTATTAACTTGACTTATCACGGGTGTTGTTGATGCCACAGAACTCACCCACGCTGCACGCTCGATCCGAGGAAGTGTCTGCGTCCCGGCGGAAGGATACCGGGGAGCACCGGCGATTTCTGACGAAGAACCTACAACGCTTGACTGTGGTCATTCCCTCCGCGCACACTGGCCCCACTAAGATCAACACGCATGGAGACCTTCGGTGACATTGCCAACAGTGCAGGCGCTGCTGCTCGCCGATCATGTTTACCGTGACGCGGACACCCAGAAGCACATCATTTGCGGGGTGTTCGGGCAAGTGTATTTCACGACCACAAAAAACACCGCCACTAAGCCCGGCAGCAATACCGATGAAGGAGATGCCGAAGTAGAAGGGGCCGCAAAAGAAATAACCGCCCCAATGGAATCTGTCCGAAGGGCCGGCTCCCCATACGCTTACATCAGCTTAACGGAAGTGCATGGCACAAAACGCTTTGAATTACGCTATGTTGACCTGCAAGACTTTTCCGTATTATTGAAGGCCGAGTTTGACGTTCACTGTGAGAATCCATTGCTGAATGTCCAATTGGTGATGCCGCTTCCGCATCTCCCAACCCCTCACCCCGGAATGTTTGTGCTGGAGTTACTTTGCGAAAACACGATGCTCGGCTCGCATCGTGTACTAGCAACACTCGATCCCAACGAACAATAAGGTGAAGAATTATGACAACGCTTGTGATGCCATCTGAGTCGAAGGCAACCGGAATTGCCGGTACATGCCGCTGGTCTTCATTCAATGAAAGACCGCCTCGCGCCTATCAGTGTCGGGTTGTGGTTGTCTCCGATCCGGACGGCGGATTCTCTGCACACGCGGTTGATCTTGCCGGGGCCGTGAGCCAAGGCGAATCCGTAGAGGAAGCCCTCGATAACATCGGCGAGGCGCTCGAAGGCGTGATTGCCGAGTACATCGCCAGCGGTCCAATTCCTTGGGGGCCAGTGGCTATTGATGGAACCCCGGTTTGTGAGAAGCGGATTCTCGTGAATGTCTGACCTACCTTCTGTGAGCGGCAAAGATGTCGTGAAGGCGTTTGTGAAACTTGGTTTCACGCACGTTCGCACAAAGGGGAGCCATTTCATTCTGAAGAGAGATGGGCATCCCTTGCTCGTGGCTGTTCCTGTTCATGCGAACAAGCCTGTCAAGAAGGGCACGCTGCATGGCGCGATTGGAGCATCCGGGTTTTCAGAAGACCAGTTCTTGGATGCCCTGAAATAATCGTGAACCAAACTTCGGCAAGACGTGTCTTGGGCGACTGATGTACCACGCCCCGCGATTCTCTGTTGCATGGACGTTCCAATGCCGCGTGAAGGGCTGCCGCAAGCAGTTCTCGACCAAGGTCGGAACGATCTTTGAAGACAGCCCGCTCGGGTTGGACAAGTGGCTTGTCGCCGTCTGGTGTGTCACGAATGCCAAGAACGGAATCTCATCGTGCGAACTGGCCCGCGAGCTCGGTGTCTGCCAGAAGACGGCTTGGTTCGTGCTGCACCGCGTGCGGGTGGCGATGGCTCAAGACTCATCCGACCAGTTGAGTGGCGTCTGCGAATCAGATGAGTCGTTCATCGGCGGGGCCATGAGAAATATGCACAAGTGGAAGCGAGACCAGATGCCAGCGGGGCGCGGGACCGTTGGCAAGGCGATTGTTCACGGCATCCTTCAGCGAGGGAACGGCGACGACGTTCTGAGCCAAGTCAGGTTGAACGTCGTGAAGAACCAGAGGCGAAACACGCTCCAGTACCACATCAAGAAACACGTCAAAGAGGGGATAGTGGCCTACACGGACTCCCTGAAGTCCTACGAGGGTCTCGCGACCCTGTACGTCCACAAGATGATCGACCACGCCGTGACGTACGGCGAAGGGGAAGTCCACACGAACGGGATGGAAAACTTCTAGTCTCTGCTCAAGCGGACACTCGGCGGAACCTATGTCGCCGTCGCTCCGAAACATCTCACCCGCTACTGTGCGGAACAGGCGTACCGCTTCAACGAACGCGGTGGCAATGACGGGGCGAGGTTCCGCAAGGTGATGAAGTCGGTGCGTGGCAAGCGGCTCACGTTCAAGGAACTGACCGCGAAGACGGAGACGATTGCTGGGGCGTGAAGCTGATCGATAGAAACGACGAACCCCGCGATGATGAGTCGCGGGGTTCTTTTGTTGGCTACCCGTGATGAGTCAAGTCAATAGTTGCCAAAACGTGGGTCAGGCACCGCAGGTCGGACAACTTGAGATTGCGGGGTTGTTCAACAACTAGCCCGACGCGCCAGCGAGGGCAAACCGTTGTCGAAAGTGAAGCCCTCGCTGGCGCGTCGG
>JAYSQC010000121.1:0-6516 GCA_043721755.1 Schlesneria sp. | reverse complement strand
TTAGTCACTGGTCATTAGTCATTAGGGAAGAGATGGCGAGTCGGTCGTTTGAACAGTTGCGGGTTTATCAGCTAGCGGAAGAGTTGGCCGATTCCATCTGGGAGATTGCGCGGCGATGGGACATCGTTGCCCGCGACACGGTTGGCAAACAGATCATTCGCTCGGCGGACAGCATTGGGGCGAACATCGCCGAGGGTTACGGGCGTGGTTCGTATCAAGACAACCGAAGGTTCGTTCGCATTGCACGCGGCTCACTCTATGAAACTCGTCACTGGTTGCGGCGTTCCTTCAAACGCAAGTTGCTCACGGAAACAGAAATCGACTCCCTCAAAGTGTTGATCGACAATCTTGGTCCTCAGTTGAACAGCTACCTCAAGTCGATCGGCAAGTCCGAATCGCAAGTCGAATGACTCACCACCAGCGTCCTCTCCTCACCTAATGACTAATGACCAATGACTAATGACTCCCACCTGATCCCCGCCTGGGACACCGCCGACCTGCCCGAGCCGAAGCCGCTCTTGTGGCGGAACTGGACCAGCTTCGTTGGTCCTGGCATCGTGATGATGGGGATCCAAATCGGCGGCGGTGAGTGGCTGTTCGGGCCGGAGGTGACTGCCAAGTACGGCGGTGGGCTGATGTGGATTGCCACCGTCGCCATCGTGTTACAGGTCTTCTACAACCTCGAATGCGGGCGGTATGCCTTGTACTGCGGTGAGCCGGTTTTCACGGGCTTCATGCGGATGCGACCGGGGCCGGGGTTGTGGATGGGTCTGATGCTGCTGCTCAATGGGAGCGCGTTAATTCCGGGGCTATCCACTCACGGCGCGGCGATCATCGCCTCGCTGTGGCTCGATCGGCCACCGACCGCGGATGACAAATGGCTCGTCATCGGCCTCGCGTACGCGTGCTTGTTGGGAGTCGCCCTGCCCATTTTCGTGGGAGGCAAGGTCTACAACATGTTGCAAGCGGTGATGACGGCGAAGGTGTTCTTCGTGCTCGGCTTCTGCCTGATCGTGGGACTTTGCTTTGTCGAGCCCGCTCAATGGTGGAACGTCTTCAGCGGCTTCGTGAAATTTGGAAACGTCCCGGTGTCGGACGGTCAGGGGGGTGAGAAGCTCGTCAACGCGGTCGGCTACTATTACGAACACGGATCGTGGCCGGTGATCGCGATGGCGAACATCGCGGTCCTCGGAGCGTTTGCGGGCTATGCGGGCGGTGGTGGGTTGTCGAATTCGACCTACAGCAATTTCGTCCGCGACAAGGGCTGGGGCATGGGGCGTCATGTCGGCGCGATCGCCAGCGCGGTCGGCGGCACGAACGTCACGCTCAGCCATGTCGGCACCGCCTTCCCGATCACAGCCGAGAACCTGCGGAAGTGGAGTGGTTGGTGGCGGTATCTCATCACCGACCAGGTCTTCGTCTGGGCACCAGGGTGTTTCATGGGGATGGCGTTACCGGCGCTGATGTCGATCGAATTCGCACAGTACTCCACCTTGAAAGAGACCGGCCTCGCGTGGGCTCAGGCGATCATCACGGCCGATGGCATGCGGCTGGCTCCCGGCTTGTCGCCGGTCGTCACGAAACTGTTGTGGGTCGTGGCGCTGCTGGCCGGGATCGCCGTGATGCTGCCGAGCCAGATGTCGATCGTCGATGACTTTAGCCGCCGTTGGACCGACACGATTTGGAGCGCGAATCGCCGAGTGCGTGAGACGTTTCGCCCCGATCAGGTGAAGTGGATCTACTACTCGATCCTCAGCTTTTACGTGCTGTGGTCGTTTGTCTGCGCGTACCTCTTCAGCACCTATGGCACACCGAAACTGATGACGATCGTCATCGCCAACCTCAACAACGTCGCGATTGGAGTCACCGCGATCCAACTCTTGTGGATCAACCACACGCTGCTGCCGCGCGAGATCAAGCCGCGCTGGTATCACTCGCTCGGAGTCGCCGCGTGTGCCGTGTTCTATCTCGGCCTGGCCGTGCTGGTGTTTATTGAGAAGCAATGGCCGGAGATTCTGAAGTTCTTCCTTTAGAGAAGCCGGGGTCAGGTGGTACGCGGAATGGGCGTATGAAAGAAAAGGAGTGTCATGAAACTGTTTGATCTCACCGGTCGTGTCGCTGTCATATCCGGAGCGGCTCAAGGAATGGGCCGGGCCACCGCGCTGGCCGTTGCGGAAGCGGGTTCCGAGGTCATGGTGGTCGATCGCAATTTGGAAGGTGCAGAGGCGACCGCCGCACAAATCCGGTCGTTGGGTCGGAAGGCCCTGTCCGCAAACACGAACGTCTCCGACCCCGATGCAATTCGGAAACTCTTCCTTCAAGTCGATGCCGAATTCGGGCGGGTCGATTTTCTCGGCAACATCGCCGGGGACGGGCATCTCGCCAAGCCCGAGGATCTGACGATCGATGATCTGCATCAAGTGTTTCAGAACCTCGTCATCGGACGATTTGCGATGTGCCAGGAAGCGGGACGGCGGATGCTGGCGCAGGGGCGAGGTTCGATCATGAACATCGGATCGCTCGCCAGTACGACGGCACTGGGTCGCGGACACATCGCCTATAGCATGGCAATGGGTGCGGTCGTGCAGATGACTCGCGAACTGAGTACGGAGTGGAGCCATCGCGGCGTCAGGGTGAATTGCGTCACACCGGCGCAGGTCATCAATCCGAGCCTGACCACGCGCATGGAAGCCGACTCCACTCTCGAAGGCCGATTTCTCAAGGGGATCCCCGCCGGACGGCTGGGCCAGCCGCACGACATCATGGGGCTGGCAGTGCTGCTCGCCTCCGACGCCTCCGAGTGGATCACCGGCGCGATCATACCGCTGGACGGCGGCAACATGGCGATGAACGCCGGTGGCACGCCGGGTCACGAGCAGCGCGTCGTGCAGACGTTTCGGGCGGAAACAAAATGACTAGAAGGCACTTCAGAATCTGGTTCTGCTCCGGACAAACTAGCTCGACGCGCGAGCGAGGGCTGAGCTTCCGATATCTACGAAGCCCTCGCTCGCGCGTCGGGCTAGTTTTGAAATGCGTTCAAGGGATCTTTGACCAATGACTCACGACCAACTCCTCAGTCTCTTCCGCACGATGCTCATCATCCGCAATACGGAGGAGGAACTCGCGCGCTGCCACCAACGCGGTCTCATCTTCGGGGCGTGTCACACCTATGTCGGGCAGGAGGCGATCTCGACCGGCGTGTGTGCCCATCTCACAAATGACGATCCGATCTTCAGCACTCATCGCGGACACGGACATGCGTTGGCGAAGGGGATGCCGCCGCGCGAGCTAATGGCCGAGCTGTTCGGCCGGGCGACCGGGTGCTCACGCGGGCGAGGCGGTTCGATGCACCTCTTCTCGCCAGAGATCGGCATGATGGGAACGAGTGGCATCGTCGGACCGTGCATCCTGCAGGCGTGCGGCGGTGGGTACAGCTCGAAGTTGATGAAGACGGGGCGAGTCGCGGCGGCCTTCTTCGGCGACGGAGCCGTCAACAACGGAGCGTTCCATGAGGGGCTGAACATGGCCAGTATCTGGAAGCTGCCGGTCCTGTTCATCTGTGAGAACAACCAGTTCGCGACCGAAGTGCCGTTCTCGTACTCCAGTGGCAGTCCTCACATCGGGCGTCGAGCGGCCAACTACGGCCTGCCCGGTTTCGAGGTCGATGGCAACGATGTGCTGGCCGTCACGGAAGTCGCACGCGAGGCGGTGGACCGCGCCCGATCCGGTGGTGGTGCGACGCTTATCGAGTGCAAGACGTATCGCACGCGGGCACACGCCGAAGGGATGGGCGACTTCACTTATCGCACGCGCGAGCAGGTCGATGAGTGGAAGCTGCGCTGCCCGATTGCGTCGCTGAGACAGCGGCTGCTGACCGAGTTCGGCATCGACGAAGCACAACTTCAGCAAGTCGAGTCGGAGATCACCGCGCTCGTGGTCGAGGCTCGCCAGTTCGCAGAAAGCAGTCCGTTGCCGGAGGCATCGACGGCGGCGGTGAATGTCTATGCGCCGCGTAGGATGGGCACTCCTGCCCGTCCGTCTTCAAACGCGGACGGGCAAGAGTGCCCATCCTACGGCGAGTCGCGCGTCATCACTTTCACTCAAGCGACTCACGAAGCCCTCTCCGAAGAGATGGCCGTCAACGAAAAAATCTTCGTCATGGGTGAGGGGATCGGGATTCGCGGCGGTAACTTCAAGACGACGGCCGGGTTGTACGACCTGTACGGTCCCGAGCGACTCTGCGACACGCCCATTTCCGAGCGTGGCTTCGTCGGACTCGCGGGCGGGGCGGCGATGACGGGGACTCGGCCGGTGATCGACTTCATGTTTGCCGACTTCATCCTCGACTCGATCGGCGAAATCGTGAACCAGATCGCCAAGATGCAGTACATGTCGAGCGGTCGCCTGAAGATGCCCGTCCTGCTGCGAGGCTGCATCGGCATCGGTCATTCGGCGGCGACGCACCACTCTGGCAGTTACTACGCGATGTACGCCCAAGTTCCCGGCTTGCGAGTCGTCGTGCCGTCGAACGCCTACGATGCGAAGGGTCTGATGAAGCACGCGCTACGGTGCGACGACCCAGTGATGTTCCTCGAACACCGCGAGATCCTGACGACGAAGTGCCACGTCCCGGCAGAAGACTATGAAATCGAATTCGGTCGCGCGACGGTCGTTCGCTCGGGGCGAGACATCACGGTCGTCGCACTCGCCCGGATGGTCCATCTCACGCTGTCAGTGTGCGAGGAACTCGAACGGGAGGGGATCTCGGTCGAACTGGTCGATCCGCGCACGGTCTCGCCGCTCGACACCGACACGATCCTGCAATCGGTTGCCAAAACCGGGCGCCTGCTGATCGTCGATGAACCGCCCGCCCCCTGTGGTTTCGCAGCCGAGATCGCGGCTCAGGTCACCGACGCGGGTTTCGATGATCTCGATGCCCCAATCCGCCGCCTCACCGGAGTCTTCACACCAACGCCCTACAGCCCGCCGCTCGAAGCGGCCGTCGTGCCGACAGCGGCGGCAATCGCCGATGCGATTCGTGCGCTGATGAAAGAATGACCGTGTTTCTGTTTTCGTAGGGTAAGCCTCCGGCTTGCCCGTGATTTTCATCAGAAGACGGGCAAGCCAGAGGCTTACCCTACGACGCACCGCGTCGCTCGTTAGAGGAATCATCATGGCGCACGAAATCGTGATCCCGCGTTTGGGTTGGTCGATGGAGGAAGGGACGTTCGTCGGCTGGCTGAAACAGGACGGCGACCACGTGCGACGCGGCGATGCCGTGTTTGAACTGGAGGGTGAGAAAGCCTCGCAGGACATTGAGGCGGTCGATGAAGGAATCTTGCGCATTCCACCCACGGGGCCAAAGCCCGGCAGTCTGCTCAAGGTTGGAGCCGTCGTTGGGTATCTCGTCGCGGCGGGTGAGCCGACGCCGGGTGTGACGGTGTCGCCACAGACAGACAGCCCCGCGCCTGTTGACTCATCGTTGCCTCCCGCTGCGGCACCGTCTGTCAGGCGGCTGGCGAGGGAAGCGGGAGTCGCTCTGTCTCAACTTGCCGGAACCGGACCCGGAGGCCGCGTCATGCCGGCCGATGTTCATCGTGCGAGTTCATTGACATCTCCGAGTGCCACTGGCGAGGGGCTTCGCTCGCCAGTGGCACCCGGCGCGCAGACGGCATTCGCCAGTCCCCGCGCGCGGCGAGTCGCTTTCGAGTTGGGGATCGACTGGACCCGATTGTCAGGCACCGGAGCTCGCGGGCGAGTTCGAGAATGCGACGTTCGAGCCGCTGTTGCGCGAGGTGCTAGCGCGCGAAGTGCCACTGCTTCGGAGTCTTTGGAGAAGCAGTGGCAGCAGCAAGCCAACTCCACCTATGCACTGCTTGTCCCAAGGCGGCCAAGCAGTGGCACGGCCAGCCTTGGTCAACGACTTCCGCTGACGAGCCGCCGCCGAGTCATCGCGCAGCGCATGGTCGCCAGTCGTCAGCAGACGGTTCCTGTCACGCTCACCACGAGGGCCGATGCCACGAATCTCGTCAACCTGCGCGAGCAATTCAAATCGGTCGGCGGTTCGACTCAGATCCCCAGTTATCAGGACATCATCACCAAACTCGTGGCCGAGGTTCTCAAGCGGCATCCGCTGCTCGCCGGTCGTTGGGAAGAGGACGCGATTGTCCTGCCTACCGACGATGAACTGCATCTCGGCCTGGCCGTCGATACGGAAGAAGGCTTGCTCGTTCCGGTCATTCGCAACGTGGGAGGGCTGTCGCTCACCGAACTGGCCAGTCAGTCGCGACGACTCGCCGATCAGGCTCGCGCCGGGAAACTCGTCGCCGCCGACATGCAGGGCGGAGTCTTCACGATCACGAATTTGGGCGCGTTCGGCATCGACGCCTTCACGCCGGTCATCAACCTTCCCGAGGTGGCTATTCTCGGACTGGGGGCGATCCGCCGCGAACCGGTCGTGCTCGACGACGGCCAGATCGCCGCGGTGCAGCAACTGACGCTGAGTCTCACCTTCGA
>JAYSQC010000120.1:0-25074 GCA_043721755.1 Schlesneria sp. | reverse complement strand
GTGATGTTTTCAATCGAGAGGGAGGCGATCATGACCACTGAGAATTCCGAGACGCACCCAACAGCCGACACCATTGTCGCTGCCGCGCCGTTCAATCCGCAGCTCGTCGTCCGCCGCCTCGCCGCTGCGGAAGGCTATCTGGAGATCGGCCTCCCGGCGTATGCCCTCGCGGAACTGAACCGAGTCTCCGAAGCAGGCCCGTTTGAACCGATCCGCCAGCTCTTCCGTGGCGAAGCGCTTCAAGCACAGCAAAAATTCGCAGATGCCATCGCCCCGTTGAACCACGCCGCCGAGATGTTTCCCGCGCCGTTCAATCAACGGGCACTCGTGGCACTCAGTCATTGCTACCGCCACGAAGGCCAAGACCGCCTCGCCGACGAAGCGGTCGCCGCCGCGCTGCCCGCCCATCTCCCGCCGGGCACGACGCTGCCGACCGGCGTCGAACCGATCTTCCTCATCGGCACTCCGCCCCAAGGCCGCACGACTTTCAATGGCAACTGAAAACGGCGCGAATTGCCCGCAGCACCTCACTCACCACAACCGGCCCGCCTCACTTGAGGCGGGCCGTTCCGTTGGATAGCTGCGTCTCGTGCCGATCTCGCAACACATCTAGCAGCCTGCTGAAAAACGTAGGGTAAGCGTCTCGCTTGCCCGTCTTTACAGCGAGAAAACGAGCAAGCCGGAGGCTTACTCTACGTTTTTCAACAGGCTGCTAGCCGGGGATCGCAATTGACCGAACGGCTGGCATCCACTACATCGCGCCCGAGATCAAACAGGTCGTCAGGTCGGTTCCGTTCCAAGGAGGGATGCAATGAAAAAATTGAGCCATGTACCGTTGGTCTGCTTGGCGTTGATCGGCTCCGCATCGAATAGCTTCGGTGAGCAGCCATCGCCCCTCGCGGAGTCGCTCCCGAAACCTTCCCTCGATTTCGTGATTACCGCACCCCAGCCACGGTTGTCCGGCCAAACGCCCCGCGCAACTGTGGTTGCTCCATCCCCAACCTCATCACCTCCGACACTTGAAGAACGCAGGCTGAGTTACGGACTGCTCGAACGGAAGCTGGCCCAACAATTCCCGAACAGTCGGGTCTATCTGATCGCAATGACTCCCACAGCGCCGGGTCGTGATCGATCTAAAGGCAAAGTTGTCGTTCGCGGCCAATGTCCAACTCATGATGAAGCCGCGAGCATCCTCAAAATACTTCAGGCGAAGATTGTTGAGGTCGAGGGCTTTCGCTGGCAGACATTGGCTCAGCACGAGGGGGTTGATGCCAGCGATGGGCAAGTATTGAACCAGATGATGGGGCCAACTCCCACGGAACAGGCCGCTGCATCCATCATCAGCGAACTGAAGGTAGTGTCAGCCGAAGCGGCAAATGTGGTTGAAGTTCCGCCAGTTGAAGTTCCGCCACGAGCAACGATTCAGCTTCCGTTCTCTTCACATCAGCCCCTCTTTTCGACGTTCATCTCACCAATCTTTCCACCGCTTCAGAGCAACCCTTCGATTGGGGATTGCTACTTGTCGATGCCCAACGCACGTCCGCTAGCGATGAACGTTGGTCCGATCCCGCAGGGACCGCCTTCGCTTGCTGATGCAGACCCGTTTCAATTCCATTTGAGGTCGTCTGAAGAATATCTGCGTCAAGCGGGGCTGACGGACGCGGCCAACCAGCTTCAAGCGATGCACCAGAGTTACTTGGCCCAACACCAAGGATCATTGTTCATCGCTCGGAAGGAAGCTGAGTTGAAGTCGCTTCAAGCGGAGATCGTTCGGCTGAAGCAGAGTGCCCATTCAAACGTAGTGCAGGTCTCGCTACGGATCAGACTCGTTGAGGTCCGGAACGACGCCAAGGCGATGGAGTCGATTCAAACACTCTTCAGCGTTCCGTCCAAAGCAGCATCAACGACGGGGCACGCAGCGGTCATCGGCTCTATCGGCGGCGTTTTTGAGTCGTCCGAGATTCATTCGCTGCTCGACCACCTGTGCAAGACGGGCGGCGCGAAAATAGTCTCGGAACCGCAGATCACTGTGCTGAATGGTCGGGAAGCTCAGTTCTTGTCGGGTGGTGAGTTTTCCGTCGTGGGTGTCGGTAGAACGAATGGGGTTTCGTATCGTCAGTTTGGGACTTCTATTGAGGTGTGTCCCTTGGTCGCAGAGGAACGCATCCGATTGTCTGTGAAAGCGGAGTACACGCGACAAGAAGATGCTGTGAAGCTGGCCAGCAATCAGCCAACCCATTCACGACGAGTGACGACGACGGTCGAAATGCGACCGGGGCAAACGCTGGTACTGGCGGGACTGAAAGCGCCGCCAGTGCGGCCGACTCAGGCATCGCAGGCCGAGGGCAAGGTGACCGCTGTCGGTTCGTTGGTCGATGACTTGGCGAAGTTCAGCGGTGATGACGCCGAGCTGTTGATTGTCATCACGCCCGAGATCGTCACGCCGATCGAGCCTCGCGAAGTTCCGCCTGCTCCCACCTTTGAAGTGACGCGGCCAACAGAATTGCCACCGGCTCCGGTTCCTTCGCGTGAATGAATTGAAGTTGAAACGTCGTCGCGCCATCGGGGCTGAGGATTTGCTCGTAGGGTAAGCGTCTCGCTTGCCCGTTTTCAGGCTGCAATCACGGGCAAGCGAGACGCTTACCCTACGACTTCAACAGGTCGCTGGCCCTACGCTTCGGGGCACTTTATCCACCTCACTTCTTGCCGTGATGTCTCCGCTTCATGAGTTCCCCGGCCGACAACGCCGCTTCAGCAGGATCGACAGCGAGCGACAGAGTGGTCGTGATCGACGCGGCGCGCGCGACGAGTTGGTTCGATTGGCATGAGCTGTGGAATTTTCGCGAGTTGATTTGGATCCTCGCCGCGCGGGACATCACGGTGCGCTACCGGCAGGCTGTCGTCGGAGTGGCGTGGGTCGTGTTGCAGCCGGTGGCGGAGATGGCCGTGTTCAGTGGGCTGTTCTCACTGCTGGGGAAGCGACCGGCAGGAGAGGCGGTGCCGTACACGATCTCACTGCTGTGCGGGCTGCTGTTGTGGCAACTGTTCGCGGCGATTGTCGGTTCGGCCACGACGTGCCTCGTCGATAACCGGCCGTTGCTGACGAAGGTCTACTTCCCGCGCATGGTCTTGCCGCTCGCTGTCTGTCTGAGACCGTTGGTCGATTTTGGCGTGGGTTTGACCGTGTTGGCGGCTTTGATGGCATGGTTCCACGTCGCGCCGAGTCTCGCGCTGTTGATGATGCCGCTCGTCGTCTTGGCGACAGTGATCACGGCGCTCGCGTTGGGCTTGTGGTTGTCGGCGCTGAACGCTCACTACCGAGACTTCGGCTACATCGTGCCGTTTCTGCTGCGGATCGGCTTCTTCGTCAGCCCGGTCATTTACGAGACCGCCAGTCTGAACGTTCCCGCGCACTGGCGAATGCTCTACAGCCTCAACCCGATGTCGTCGTTACTGGAGTCATTTCGCTGGAGTGTGATCGGGACGGCGGGACCGGGGATCGTCGAAGTCGTCGCGTCCCTCATGGCGACATTCCTCGTGCTGGTCACGGGCGCGTGGTACTTCCGGCGCGTCGAACGCTTTCTGGCCGATCGGATTTGAAAGGCGATCCGAGAAGTTGGAGGTGGCACATTCCGTAGGGTGGGCACTGCCCACCATTCCGCGATTGATTGTGGTGGGCAGTGCCCACCCTACACTTTTCGGACAGACTCTGACCCATGAACGATGTCGCGCTGCGTGTCGAGAATCTCGCGAAGGTGTTTCAGATGGGACATCACCTCGCGTACCACCGGTTCACCGAGTTCATCGAGAACATGGCGAAGAACGTCGCACGGTTGCCGTCGCGCCTGATGTCTCCCAAGCCAGCCAACGACAAGACAGACGCGAGCCTCTTCTGGGCGTTGGACGATGTGTCGTTTGAAGTCCAGCGCGGCGAGGTGTTCGGCGTCATCGGTCGCAACGGCGCGGGTAAAAGCACGCTGCTGAAGCTGCTCTCACGGATCACGCAACCGACGCGCGGCCGGATCGAAATTCGTGGCCGCGTGGGAAGCTTGCTCGAAGTCGGGACCGGATTTCATCACGAGCTGACGGGGCGCGAGAACGTCTTCCTGAACGGCGCGTTCCTCGGGATGACGCGGCGTGAGATCAAGCAGAAGTTCGACGCCATCGTCGCGTTTGCCGAGGTCGAGCGGTTCCTCGACACGCCCGTCAAACACTACTCCAGTGGCATGTATGTGCGTTTGGCGTTCTCGATCGCCGCCCATCTCGAACCGGAGATATTGATCGTCGATGAAGTTCTCGGCGTGGGCGACGCCGCGTTTCAAAAGAAGAGCATGGACGTGATGCGCGATGTGGCTCGCCGAGGCTGCACCTGCCTGATCGTCTCCCACAACCTGCCGACGATCACGAACCTCTGCACCCGCGCGCTGCTCTTGCGCAGCGGGAGACTTGCCGCGAATGGGCCGGTGGAAGAGGTCGTGCAGCAGTACCTCGCCACGGGGCTGTCACTCGGCGGTGAGATCGTTTGGAACGACCCGGCCACAGCCCCCGGCAATGACATCGTCCGACTGCACGCCGTGCGAGTCCGTCAGGCCGATTCATCAGGCCCGACCGCCGACATCGGCATCTCACAAGAGATCGAAATCGAAATCAGCTACTGGAACCTTGTCGATCGGGAATGTCTGTCAGCCGGCTTCACGTTGCGAGACCACGTTGCGACCTCGGTCTTCACCACGTCGTCAATGCGCCCGGTGTCGCTCACGCCCGATGCTTGGGGCGGGAGGCCGCACCCCGTCGGACTGTTCCGATCCGTCTGCCGTATCCCCGCTCACACACTGAACGAAGGCCGCTATGCCATCACCCCCTTTGTGGGACGAGGACTGGCCGACCCACTGGTTCGCGCGGAGGACGCGCTGTCCTTCAACATCCACGACACCGGCGAGATGCGTGGCGAATTCTTTGGCCACTGGCCCGGAGTCGTCCGCCCCTGGCTGCCGTGGTCCACGGAACAGGTGAGCTGAACAATCTCGCGACCACGATTGAGTCGTTTCACCGCGTGGGCAACGCTCCGCGCGTCGAGCAACGTTGAAGCCTATTCTGCTATCGACACGCGGGGCGTTGCCCACGCGGTGAAACGACGCGGCGTAGCCGCAGCCAAAGTAGCCTTCATCGCTCCGCGTGAAGGAAGCCGATGGGGATGGACCGATGATGATGCCAAACCAACTCGGACTGGCGCTCGGCTTCCTTCACGCGGAGCGATGAAGGCTACTTAGAGAAGACCGAAATGCGCGCAGCACGACAGGACATCGAGCCTGAGTAGTACGAGACGAACGAAAGAGCGAACGCATGCCAGACCACGAACTCGCCATGTGTGCCTATGTGCAGTTAGGAAGCCTCTCCGATCAGAAGCAGCAGCCGTTGGCACGCGATCGGTTCTTGTTGCTCGGCGGCGTCGAGGCGTGTCGCGCGGGGTGGCTCGATGTGGCCGAGGCATGTCGCCTACTCATCCTCGCCACGAACCCGGCTCATCAACTCAACCGTCACGCCACGATGGCCGATGCGCTGCGCGACAACGACTTTCAACATCTCGTCGCGGCGGGGGAACGCTACTGCACGTATGAGCAAGCCGAACACTTGTTACGCCAATTGGGACTCACCCCCGAAGGCGATCATCCGGAACTCTCGCGCGGTGAACGGATGAGTCAGTTGCTGGCGCAGGGGCAGCGCGAGTGATGTGATCGGGCGTAGGATGGACGCCTCGTCCGTCCGATCTGAGCGATGCCCGGACGGACGAGGCGTCCATCCTACGAGGCAAGCGACTTCAGCCTCTCATGTTCACTGCAACAGACTCCGCTGCAACACTTCCTGAGCCTGCACGAAGTACGGCTGCCAAGTGATCTCGGGCCGACCGTCTCGCAGGCAGTCGCGGACCTTTTGCAGCGTGTTGCGAGCCATGTGCGGGCAGCGGTTGCAGGCACAGGTCTCGCCCGTCGAAGCCATGATTCCCGGCACCGGGATGTACTCGTGCTGCGGGGCGAGTTTCGCCAGCGGGTGGATCATGTTGGCTTCGGTCGCTACCAAAAACGTCTGTTTCTCGGCAAACGACGCCACGTACTTCCGCATCTTTTCCGTGCCGCCAATGAAATCGGACACGTCCAACACGTTGGTCGGACATTCGGGGTGAGCCATCACGATCGAGCCGGGATTGTTCCGCTTGGCGCGCAGCAAATCTTGGATGCTGAAGACCTCATGCACCATGCACGAGCCGGGCCAGAGAATCATCGGACGCCCCGTCACGGAACTGAGGTAACGGCCGAGATGCTGATCGGGGACGAACAGGATTTCTTTGTCCGCCGGGACGCGATCAATGATCTCCCGCGCGTTGCCACTCGTCACGATCCAGTCGCAGAGGGACTTCACCGCCGCAGTCGTGTTGATGTACGCGACCGTTTGAAAATCGTGGCCCTTCGCCCGCAGGTCGGCTTGATAAGCGGCGAGCTTGTCCGCCGGACAACTCTCCGCCAGCGAACAACCCGCCTGAAGGTCGGGCATCAAGATTTTCTTCGAGGGGCTGAGAATCTTGGCCGATTCGCCCATGAAATGGACGCCGCAGAAAACGATCGTCGAGTTCGGCACCTGCGTGGCATCACGCGCCAATTTCAGGCTGTCGCCCGTGTAGTCGGCGATGTCCTGCAAATCGCCATCCACATAGAAGTGAGCGAAAATCGCCGCGTCCTTCGACTTCTTCAACTCGTCGATCTCATCCATCAGATCGAGCGGGTCTTCATCGGTCTCGACAGGAGCAACGGCGTTGAGAACGAGCAGGGCCATGATGCTTCTTTCTGGAAAAAGATTGTGGTTGCCCGTCATTCTCGCGAGGCCCGCCGAGAAATCAACGCGACTGGAAGACATCGACCGAAGTCCGGCTTAGCTTTCTGTACTTCGCGCGGCCGAGAATGAGGCCATTGCCTCGTTTAACCGCGTGGGCAACGCCCCGCGCGTCGAGCGATGCGGAACGCTGTTTGGCCATCGATGCGCGGGGCGTTGCCCACGCGGTTAAACGACTCAATTCAGACCGCGCGGAGTATAGTTTGGTGGCATCCATCCTCCAGGCGCAAAGAGCAGTGAGATGCCGTTCGCTTCGACATGCTCCCTCAATCAAGAAGTCCGGCTTTAGGAAAATCCGGACTTCAGAGATCCGATACGGAAACAGCCCGCGAACCGAAGTTCGCGGGCTGTCACTTTATCCTCCCTGACGCCGTTCGAGGGGAACGGCCTCCTTGGATTGGTTACCAACAGGAATCTCAGTACATGTCGTGGTCGCCGCCACTCTTCTTCGGTTCGTCTTTTGGCTTTTCGGCGATCAGGGCTTGGCTGGTGAGCAGCAGCGTCGAAACGCTGGCCGCGTTTTGCAGGGCACTGCGAGTCACCTTGCACGGGTCGATGATCCCGGCCTTGACCAGATCTTCGTACTTGCCCGTCTGGGCGTTGTAACCGAAGTTGTCCTTGTGCTCGGCCACCTTCTCACAGATGACTGCACCATCGACACCGGCGTTGTCAGCGATCTGAGTCAACGGAGCACGGCAGGCACGGACGATGATGGCATAACCGGTCGTCTCGTCTTCGTTCAGGCCCGTGGGCTTGAGGTCGAGGGAGGCTCGCAGCAAAGCGACACCACCACCGGGGAGAATCCCCTCTTCGACGGCAGCGCGGGTTGCGTAGAGGGCGTCCTCGACGCGAGCCTTCTTCTCTTTCATTTCGCTTTCGGTTGCGGCACCGACGTTGACCTGAGCCACGCCGCCCGACAACTTCGCGACGCGCTCTTCGAGCTTCTCGCGGTCGTAGTCGCTGGTCGAATTGGCTAGCTCACGGCGAATCTGCTCGATCCGTGACTTGATGTCCGAGGACTTGCCGAGACCTTCGATGATCGTCGTGTTGTCCTTGTCGATCACGATCCGCTTGGCGCGGCCGAGGTCCGACAGTTGGACGTTTTCGAGCTGGATGCCCAAGTCTTCGAAGATCGCTTGGCCACCGACCATGATCGCCAAGTCTTGCAGCATCGCCTTGCGACGATCGCCGTAACCGGGAGCCTTCACGGCACCGATCTTGAACGTGCCACGCAGCTTGTTGATGACGAGCGTTGCGAGTGCTTCGCCGTCCACTTCTTCGGCAACGATCAACAGCGGTTTGCCACTGTTGACGACCTTTTCGAGGACCGGAACCAGATCCTTGATGCTGCTGATCTTCTTCTCGTGGATCAGGATGTAAGCATCTTCGAGGACGCATTCCATCGAGGTCGGGTCGGTGACGAAGTACGGCGACAGGTAGCCGCGATCGAACTGCATCCCTTCCACAACTTGGAAGTCGGTCTTGAGCGACTTGCCTTCTTCAACGGTGATGACGCCATCCTTGCCGACTTGCTCCATCGCGTCGGAAAGGATCTGGCCGATCTCGGTATCGCCGTTCGAGGCGACGGTGCCGACCTGAGCGATCGACTTCTTGTTCTTGCACTCGACAGCCATGCTCTTGAGCTTGGCGACGATTTGCTCGACGGCCTTGTCCATGCCGCGTTTCATGTCGATCGGGTTGACCCCGGCGACGACGGCCTTGAGGCCTTCGACGTAGATGGCTTCGGCGAGCACGGTTGCGGTGGTGGTCCCGTCACCGGCGATGTCGCTGGTCTTGCTGGCGACTTCACGCACCATGCGGGCACCCATGTCTTCGAACTTGTCTTGCAGTTCGATTTCACGGGCGACGGTCACGCCGTCCTTGGTGACGGTGGGCGAGCCAAAGCTCTTCTCGATGATGACGTTGCGACCGCGTGGGCCGAGCGTGACGCGAACGGTCCGCGCCAGCTTCTGCACGCCGCGCTTCATCGCTTCCTGCGCTTCTTGATCGAAGGCGATAATCTTGGGCATCTCGAACTGCTCCTTACGGGGAAACGGCCAGACGTTCAAAGCTGGCGGAATTTGAAGTTGTCAGAAAATTTCGGAACGCGAGCCATCAACCGATGATCGCGAGGATGTCGCTCTCGCGCATCAGCAAGTAAGTCTCATCGCCAACCTTGAGTTCGTCGCCCGCATACGAGCTGAAGATCACCTGATCGCCCGCTTTGACGGTCAACGCGGCCTTCAGGCCACTGCTCTTGGTGTGACCTTCGCCCACGGCCAGCACTTCACCGCGTTGCGGCTTGTCCTTGGCAGCGTCTGGCAGAACGATGCCGCCAGCGGTCTTCGACTCCGCTTCGGCTCGCTTGACCACGACCCGGTCGCCCAGCGGGACCAGCTTAATGTCATTCGAGGCACTTGCCTTTTTCGCCATCTCTTCGTCTCCAAGAATGCAGGCACGCTGCGGATCAAACGTTCGACACAACACGGGCTGGTGGCGGACAAGCGAACTGCGCGCCAAAGGGACTGCATGACGGAAGTCGCCTGTGGAGATGGACTTTGCGACAAACCGACATTTCGCGAACTCTGCCATCGTGGCGAGAGCCTACGCGGACCCGATGGTGTCCACTGCCAATCTGACACCGGTCCTGTCCATGTCGCTGCCTGTGGTTCTGCTATACCGCTCGCGGGTGAGGATGGCACATTTCACACTCACCCGAAGCGTCAGCGAGGACATGCTTTGCATCCTCGCTGACGCTTCGGGTGAGTGTCAGCTTCTCCCACGAGCGGTATCGCTCATTCCCTCCAATCGTTGTGATCCATTCTTTGCATCGCAGTTGACACAACAGGTGGAATGGGGACAATGCGTCCCTCTCAGGTCGCCTTTGTCGAAGGTCTGTCGGGTTCGTTACGGAGGGGTGAGGCCATGCGCTTCGTCGAACGAACTCCCGGCTGTTTGAACACGCTCGTTCTGCTTGCAACCCCGTCCCAAGCACGAATGAAGAGAACGAGCCATGACCAATCCAGAATCCAAGTTTGCATCGAGTCAAGTCGAATGGCTGCTCAATTGGGCCAGCGAACTGGTCCGCACCCGAAGTTGGAGCGAGGCCGATGCCGTTTTCCAGCGAGCCATCAAAGTGGACCCGTCGCCCGCCGGGTGCATTGCTTACGGATGTGCTTTGGCCGAGCAAGAACGGTTCAATGAGGCCCTCTGCCAGTTGACCTCGGCACTCGACATCGCTCAGCAGAGCGGTGAACGTGGCGCGTTGGCGACCATCTATCACAACTTGGCCGCCGTCTATCGGGAACTTGGCGACAACGATCTCGCCCGGCGTTTCCAACAGCGGGCGATCGCGATGGTCGATGATTGCGGTCCCGACGAATTGCTGGGCCTGGCGAACGACGCTTGGCGAGCGGAGCGGCTGGAGATGGCGGAGTGTCTCGCCGGGGCGGCCGCTGATTTCGACGAGGTCGATTTTGACGAGGACGGTGTTCACGGCGAAGTGAACGCCGAAGTCGAAGCGACACTCGGGCTGCTCACGGGGTTTCTGACCGACCCGCGCGAAGGGATTCGACCGCTGCTGCGAGCCTACTCGCATCACAAAGCAGCGGGTGAATTGAGGCTGATGGGCAACGATCTGCTCAACCTCTCCGCGCTGCTCGGTGAACTGAATCGACACCGGGGCGAGATGGCTTGTGTCCGTCGCGCCATCGCCTGCTTTGACGATGCGCCCGCACCGATCTCCGCCGCAAAAGCCCGCCGGTTGTTGAACTACCTCGAACGGCTTCGCAATCTGCGACAGTTCGATCCGTCACGCAACTGACAGAGACCGCCGGGTGAAGATGACACCATTCACACTAACCCGAAGCGTAAGCGAGGACATGAGTTGCATCCTCGCTTACGCTTCGGGTTAGTGCCCGCCCTACGGCTTTAGGCCGTCACGGCTCGTCGTTCCGATTCTCGTCTGACGACTGTCCCGACGCGGAACTTCCTGCGAGAAACGCATCGTTCTCGGGAGCGAAGCTGGTCGGATCGAAGAAGCAGTCCAGCGCGAGCCACCACGCCCGCGAATGGCGGAACAACAGCACCGGCATGATGAGACAGTACGCGATCAGCGGCGGCATCAAAAACTCGTTGCCGATGTCGGCTCCAAAGTGCAGCCCGACGTAGGCCGCAGTCAGCGTCACCGCGATAAATCCGTAGTTGATGTACGTCGAACCGAGGTAGTACCCCGGCCCGCGCTGAAACATCAGGTTGCAGTGCGCACACTCGTGGTGCATCAAGAACCAGTTGCGAAACAGCGGCCCTTCGCCACATCTCGGGCAACGCAGCCGCCTAGCTCGTGAGACGGCGGTCGAGTAGGTGATGGGCAGCATCGGATGAAGTCCTATTGGCGGGTTGTAGGCGGTTGGTCTCGTGCGGTCAGAGATGATGCCTCTGAGCGGGGCGGCGTCAGCCCCCCGGTTCTTGGGCGTAAGCCCTCTTTGGGAGAACCGGGGGGCTGACGCCCAATGGCACTCACTTTGTAACCCGCAGCGTCAGCGAGGGAGTCAAACACACAGTGAAACTCGAAAAACTCCCTCGCTGACGCTGCGGGTTACTTGATGATTTGAACAAAGTGAGTGCCATTGGGCTGACGCCGCCCCGCTCGGAAACATCTCGCTATGTGCCACATGCGGTATTGTCTCGTGAGCGGATTCTACCGCGAGTGTCGGGCGACGCACTTCGTGTCCTGAAAACGGATGAAGAGTCACTGGCGCTCCGCGCCCGTCATCCCGTCTGCGGGATGTCCATCAGTTTGGCGAACCGGTCGAGAACGCGGAGCTTGAGCGGCGCGAACTCAGGCTCGTCCAGTTCGCCTGATTCGACGAGATTGAACGCGGCGGTTCGGGCCTCTTCGAGAATGGCTTTGTCGCGCACGAGGTCCGCGACGCGGAGTGGCATCGCGCCGCTTTGCCTCGTTCCCAGCACATCGCCCGGCCCGCGAATTTCAAAGTCCACCTCGGCAATATGGAAGCCGTCGGCACTCGCTTCCATCGCGGCCAAGCGGCGAGTCGCTTCGACGGATTCGGAGTCGCTGAAGAGGAAGCAGTAGCCCTGAAAGCGCCCGCGACCAATGCGGCCTCGCAGTTGATGGAGCTGTGACAGCCCGAAGCGTTCCGCCTGAAACACGACCATCAACGTGGCATTCGGGACATCGACTCCGACTTCGATCACGGTCGTCGCGACGAGGACATTCAGGTCGCCATTGCGAAACGCGGTCATCGTGGCTTGTCGTTCGTCTCGGTCAAGTTGCCCGTGGACGAGGCCGATCTTGAACTCTTTCAACTCGCCGGTCGTGAGCGTGCGAAAGACGGATTCAGCGCTAGCGGAGGCATCGACGCCGATGGGCATCGACGCATCTTCCTCAACGCGCGGACAGACAACGTACGCTTGGCGTCCTTCGCGCAGACCTTGCTTCACGAAGTCCCACGCCTTGCGGGCGGCAGCGCGGCTGGGGATGCGACTGGTCACGATGCGTTGTCGTCCCGGCGGCAGTTCGTTCATCAGCGTGAGGTCGAGATCACCGAACTGCGTCAGACAGAGGCTGCGCGGAATCGGTGTCGCGGTCATGACGAGGACGTGTGGTGAGACGGCTCCCGCCGAGAACTTCGCCCGCTGCTGCACTCCAAATTTGTGTTGCTCGTCAATGATCGCCAGCCCGAGCGAGTGAAAGCTCACAGCATCTTGAATCACCGCCTGCGTGCCGATGATCAACTTGACTTCACCGCTGGCGATCCCAGCCAGCGTGTCGCGTCTTTCGGCGGCGGTCAGTTGTCCGGTGAGCAGCCTCCGTTCGACACGACTTTGCGCCAACAAGGCGTCGATTGTTTGCCAGTGTTGTTGAGCGAGGAGCTCGGTCGGAGCCATCAACACGGCTTGCGTTCCGGCGGCGATGGCGACGAGCATCGCGTAGACCGCGACGGCGGTCTTGCCTGCTCCCACGTCGGCTTGCAGCAGTCGGTGCATGGCCCGGTCGCGCGAGAGATCGGCGGTGATCTCACGCACCGCGCGATCCTGTCCCGCCGTGAAGCGGAACGAAAACAGACGCCGGATGCGCGCGTCGATCTTGGCGGAACTCGGCAGCGGAATGGCCTGTGAGTCCTTCGCCCACGCGCGGCGGCGCAATGCGATGGCGATCTGAAACTCAAGCAGATCATCGAACAAGATGCGATGACGCCCCGCTTCGTATTCGTCGAGCGTGCGCGGCAGATGAAGCTGCGTGAAGGCGGGGCCGATCGCGGGAACTTTGGCTCGCTCTCGGAACGATTCGGGAAGGTACTCGGGAACGAGCGGCGCGAAGTCTTCGACCGTGTTCCGCATACAACGCCGCATCTCGGTCTGCGACAGGCCGTCGGTCAAACCGTAGCGAGTCATCACGCCACCGCCGTTCTCGCCGTCCCCGTCGTCGTCACCCAGCCACTGCACGCGCGGGTTCGAGAACTCCCACCGTCGCAGGTTGAACTTCGGCTTTCCCGAGAAGAGAACGCGCTGGCCCAACTCGAACTTTCGCAGCATGAACAACTGGTTGAACCAGATTCCTCGCACAAAGCCACCGTCGGACTGAATGAGAACCCCGACGATGACCATCCCTTTGGCGGTCTCCTTGGCGTCGCGATCGACGACGATCCCCGAGACTGTTTGCAGCGTCTCCGGCTTGAGATCGAAGACCGACACGACGCGCGTCAGGTCCAGCACATCGCGCGGCAGGTTGAGCAGCAGGTCTTCGACTCGCAGCAGATTCAGTTTCGCCAACAACTCCGCCCGCGCCGGTCCCACGCCGCGCACGAACTGCACGGGAGTCTGCAACGGGTCATCGGTGGCATCGAGTGGCATGGCGATGGAGAACGCCCAGTGTTGAGACGAGTGAAAGGGATCGTGGTCGCTAAGTTTTCATCCGTGCCCCGGCTGTGCCATCCGGCGATCTCAGAGCCGTCGCCTCGTGAATCACGAGGACATGTGAGTCGCTGGTCGGCTGCAGTTGTGCGACCGTCACACGGGCGGCGAACGATACCAAGCCTCATCGCATGTGACACCCGTCAATGACCTGATCCTGCTGGTGCGGGCTTGCCACTTCGAGACCGATGGTTTCAACTCCCGCCCCGCGCTGGCGAGGCCACTTGCGAGCAATTCCAACGGCTTGGTTCCGCCGGAGTCCTGATGCGAATTCCACTGAGGCTGCCCGATCTGGGTGTTCACGGCGAAGCTGTTCGAGTCAGCGGTTGGCTGGTCGATCGGGGTGAGTTCGTGATTGCGGGCGACCGAGTGGCGGAGGTCTTGCTGCCGGGTGTCACCTTTGAAGTCGAGGCGGCACAATCCGGGACGCTGGTCGAAATCGTCAAGCCGGTGGATGCCGTCGTCGCGCGTGGAGAGACTTTGTGTTGGCTGGACTCCACTGATGACGAGTCCCATTCCGTCGAAGCGGCGTCCGAGGGCTGACGCCAACACTAACCCGAAGCGTAAGCGAGGATGCCACTCACATCGTCGCGTACCACGCACATCTCGCTTACGCTGTTCACGTCCTCGCTTACGCTTCGGGTTGGTGTGCCTCGGTCACAACCGTGTCCGTCTCGACCGCGCGGAGCATCAGTCTCTTCGTTCTTTCCTTTTTCAAACTGCTCCTGCCCATGTCTCACTGGTCTTCACTTCGTGGTCACTCGGAACAGCACGCGATGTTTCGGCGGGCGATCTCGCGCGGACGGCTTTCGCAGGCATACTTGCTCGTCGGCCCCGAGGGGATCGGCAAGCAGCAGTTCGCGCGGCGGTTGGCCCAGGCGTTGTTGTGCCAGGCGTTGGGTGAAGACCCGCTGGAAGCGTGCGGCCAGTGTGCGGGTTGCCGCCCGTATCTCGCGTCGGCTCATCCGGACTTCTTGTTCGTCGGATGCCCCGAGGGCAAACGTGAGATCCCGATCGACCTGATGATTGGCCCCAAGGAGCGACGCGGTCAGGAGGGGTTGTGTCACGACTTGTCGATCCGTCCACTGGCGGGTTCGCGCAAGGTGGCGATCATCAACGACGCCGACCTGATGAATGAAGCGAGTGCCAACGCGCTGTTGAAGACGCTCGAAGAGCCGCCCGAACGAGCGATGTTGTTTTTGATCGGCTCGAATCTGGATGCCGTGCTGCCGACGATCCGTTCGCGATGTCAGTTGGTTCGATTCTTGCCGCTCTCGAATTCCGATGTCGCCGCGTTGCTGGTCGAACAGGACTTGGTCCCGTCGCGCGAGGAGGCCCAGTTCGCTGCGGCACTCAGCGACGGCAGCCTGACCGTGGCCCGGCAACTGCTCGAACCGGAACTGGCGTCGCTGCGATCCACGCTGTATCTCGCGCTGTCACAAGCCAACTTCAGCGGCCTCAGCCTGTCCAAGCTGTTGTTTGAGGGGATCGATAAGATCAGCGCCGACACGCCCGCGCAGCGCGTCAACATCCACTGGCTGATCCGGTTTGCGGTCGAGTTTTACCGAGCGGCCTTGTGGCGGCTGAGTCACGGCACCACGGCGGGCAGCAACACGGTGGCGATCCCCGAAGCGACCGCGTTCGCCGATCGCATCGTCTCTCACGCGGAGCCGTTTGATCGTTTGGGAAAACTCATCGACCGCACCATCACGGCGGCGAGCCACATCGACCAGAACATCTCCGTCGCGCTGAGTCTCGATGCACTGCTGGACGACCTCGCGCGGCTCTCACGCTTGGCGTGACGGCCCCGTAGGACGGACGCCCTCGTCCGTCCGTTTCCAACTGGAGTCCGCTCGGACGTGGGCGTCCAAGCTACGTTTTTCAATCGGCGACCAAACGACGTTCCCGTTCATCCGACATGCCGCCAGCGGGACGCGGCGCGGAGCAGAATCAAGCCGAAGCCCAAGAGTGCGAGGCCCGCACATCCGAGGAGCGACGCCGTCGTGGCGACGGGCAGCTTGAGTGATGCGGCCAGTGGTTCGATCAGCGCGAACGATTGACGCGACACGCGATGATTCGACTTCGATGCGGACGTGTTCTTGTTGCGCCCGGAGCTTGGCAATTTGTCGATTGCCGTTGACGCGGATACGTTTGTTTCGCCCAGCGACGGGCCATCGGCCGTCGAAGATTGAAGCGTGGAATGGCTCGACGCGAACAGGACGGAGCCACCGGTTCCCGCCTCATGCGAATCACCATTCGGCAATTCGATCGTTCCAAAATGAGGTGTCTCAGAGCGGGCGGCGGGAATCAAAAACGGACTGTCGAGTTTGGCCGAGGACGATGTGGCGGATGCAAGACGAGCGCCGTCATCGCGGTTGCGAATGTCACTGACGAGGGACACGGTTGGGACGACGGGTCCGCGCTCTGCGACCGATTGCCAGAGGATCGGTTCCGAAAATCCAACGGCGTGACGACGCGAAGACTGAGCTGGCGGCAATGCGTCCGTCGAAGCGTGTTGAACCGATTCCGAGTGCAGTCGATGTTCGCGCAGCTTCACGAGTTGTCGTTCTGGACGCGGGGTCTGTTCGGGCGTGACGACTGCCGAATGAGCCTCTTCCCGAGAAGATCGACTGTGCCGTGTCGGGACGACCGAACCATCACGCGTGGCTGGAATGGTTGTTGAGGACTTCGTCTCTGTCTCTGATGGCTCAGCCGGCGCGAGTTGTCTCCGCGATGCCCCATTCTGTGATGGAGCCGCCTCAGCATGAGTTGGCAACGTGAAGGCTCCGCCGGGATTCAGCGAAACCGCCGACTCCAAGCGACGACGCAACTGAACGACGCGCTGTATGGGGAACGACTCATTGGCCGTGTCCTCGGTCTCGCTTCCATTCGGCTTCGTGTCGGCAGGCTTCTCTGTGCGGTCAGCGGATCGCGACACGACTGGCGTGGCTTGTTTCACAGAGGACACCGTTGGCTTCGCAGAGCGAACCGGCTCCGTGTTGAGGTCTTCGTCCTCCCACTCCAGCTTGCGATTGAACGGCGAAGACTCCTCGGCGCTCTCTTCGTCGGCGACGTGCTGAATCTGGTCGCGGAATGGCTCCCGCAGCGACTCCTCTACGGGCGCGGATGTCTCCGGGCGAGCGGCTCGTCGGTTCTCCGATGCCTCATTCATGTGGGTTGTAGCCACCTCGATCGGTGGTTGTTCAAGATCACCATTGAGATCGAACGGCTCACCGATCACGTCGCCGGGTTGCGACACGACAAGTCTCCCGTCGGGCAGGATGCGAGATTCTACATCCGGTTCGTCGGACTCGATCGCCGTTCGATTGAGCACGATCCGCCGGAACTTGGTGGGAGTCTGAAACGGCTCGACTTCCGGAGCGGGAGTCGCTGGCAAGTCGCTGGCCCCCGCGAGGTCTTGTTCGTTGGAATTGGTGAGTCGGTTGGTCGGTTGCGAGTGGTCTCGCGCGGACTCAATCAAAACCTCCTCTGATCGAGCGACCGGCGATCCCCTCAAGGCGTCTGACTTGGGAGAAATCGTCGTCGAGATTCGTGGAGCTGTGGCAGCCATCTGCGGAGCGGCTCCACCACGATGACCTCGCCCCGCCATCGCATCGCGTCGAGATCGCAAATCATTCGTGAACCGAGCGGTCTGCTCGGGTGAACAATCCGGAGCCGAGCCATTCAATTGCGAAGAGGCATCCGAAATCTTGGCGGCGCGCTCGGCCAGTTGAACGGCCCGGTCGAGATCACCCTGCTCGGCTTGGTGTCGAGCATCGGCTTGCAAGCGGCGGATCGTTGTAGAGAAGCCGTTGTCGGTCGCCGATGGCCTCGTTTCACGAGAACGGGCCGCAGTCGCCCTCGATCCGGCCGACTTCGGAGCGGCAGCGTTGGACGACGATTTGATTCTCGGCAGCGACCACCAATCTCCCCTAGCGGGGTAGCTGACTCCACAAGCCAGCCCGAAGGCGGTCAGACCGACAGCCGAAATCAGCCGCCAGTTGCGAGGCAGATCAACGTGCTGTCGCTGATTTCGTTGTGATCCTGCCATGCGTCACCTCTCGACACCGTTTCCTGACGAGCATCCCCGCAAAATGCCGACGGCACTTGCTCCACGTCACTGATTCGGATCGGTCATGGAACGTGGATCGCTGGAGCCGGTCGTACCGGTCTGGAAGAGTTGGTCGATTGTCGCAAGGACACCGAAGAATCAGTTCGCCCGGCTTGCCATGATCCCATACGCGCCAGAGCCAACGCAGACCACCGAGTCTTTCAGGCAACATCTGCCGAACACTGCGAGTGGCCGTCCGTTGTCGGTCGAACAACGGGTGTTTGTGTCGTTGTGGTCGTCGTTTAGTTCGACTGTCGGAGTTGTGCGGATGTAGGGTGGGCTGTGCCCACCATTCCACAACCGATTGTGGTGGGCACAGCCCACCCTACGGGAAGCCAGACAGTCGGGTTAGCAGCCCGTTGAAAAACACTTGTAGGGTGGGACCAGCTCGCTTCGAGCGCCGGCCCACCATGATTTCAAGTGATGGCACGATGGTGGGCCGGCGCTCGAAGCGAGCTGGTCCCACCCTACCTTGAAACAGGCAATGGCCCTGGACCGCGACAAGATCGCCTTGACCGTTTCCAGCGGATCGGGGACAAGTCCGCCGCTCGGTGGCTGAAAGGATTTCGGTCGTGTCCGCAGGGAGGCGTTCGCGGTGGGTTCGACGATCTCGACATTTCCAGTCGCAGTCAGTCTGCGTCGTCTGTTCCCACAAGCGAGCTTCGTCGGCTGTGCCAACATTTGTGCGACCGATGCGTTCCAAAACAGTCGTGACGTGACTCCTCAAAGCCTGTTCGCGGTCGTTCAGGGCGCGAAGGCGAATGGGGCGGAGTTCATTCATGAAGCGATCTCGCGCGGAGCGAACGGCCTGCTGGTGAATCGACCTCTGCCGGGAATGCCTCTGCCGCAATGCGTCGTGCCCGATGTGCGATCCGCATATTCGCGTGTGTGTGAAGCACTGGCGGGCGACCCAACACGACGGCTCGATGTGGCGGGAATCACCGGGACGAACGGCAAGACCACCACGACTTGGATCGTGCGCACGATGCTCGAACGAGCTGGTCGCCGCTGTGGCGTACTGGGGACGGTTGAGTACTCGGACGGCTTCGCAATCGAACCGGCGAGTCTCACCACGCCCGATTCGCGGTCGCTGGCCCATTGGCTGCATCGCATGACTTCGCGCGGGACGACTCACGCCGCGATCGAACTGTCGAGCCACGCGCTGCATCAAGGTCGCGCGGCCGGGATTGAACTCGAAGCGGCCCTCATCACGAACATCACTCAAGATCATTTCGACTACCACCACAGTTTCGAGCCGTATCGCGAAGCGAAAGCCCGCGTGCTGGAGACCGTGCGGCCGGGGGGACTTGTCGCCCTGAATGCCGATGATCCCGGAAGTTGGTCGTTGCGTGATCGCGTTTCCGATTCGGTGTCGTTCGTTTCGTATGGACTGCGACCAACGGCCGACGTGGCGGCACAAGTGCGTGAAGAGTCGATGGAGGGGAGCCGCTTCCGGTTGTCACTCCACGGCACAACGGTCGATTGTGCGACATCGCTGATCGGGCGGCACAACCTCTCGAACTGTGTGGCCGCCGCGACCATCGCGTTCCATCTCGGACTCACACCCGACGAGATCGTCACCGGGATCGAGCAGTTTCACTGTGTCCCCGGCCGACTCGAACGAATTCAATGCGGCCAGCCGTTTGAAGTCTTCGTCGATTACGCGCACACGGATGACGCGCTGCGACGGTGCCTGCAAAGTTTGAAGAGCATCACGCCGGGACGGATCATTTGCGTGTTCGGTGCGGGTGGCGATCGCGATCGCGCCAAGCGACCGCTCCTCGGTCGTGCCGCGTTGCTCGCCGATGTGGCGATCGTGACGAGTGACAATCCGCGCAGTGAGAACCCGTTGACGATCATCGACGAAATCGTCGGTGGCATGTCGGCCTCGCACGGTGAGTCGATCATCGAACCGGATCGCGCGGCGGCGATTCAGCGGGCACTCGAACTGGCTCGACCCGGCGACAGCGTGCTGATCGCAGGCAAAGGGCACGAGAACGAACAGATCATCGACGGCAGGCATCTTCCGTTCGACGATCGACAGGTCTCACGCGCGTTTCTGTCGGAACGATGGCGACCACAACTGGGCCAGCAACGGCGAGCGAGTGCCTGACCATGGAACGGCTCAACCTGAGTGATCTGATCGATGCCACCGGTGGCCAGTGGGCGGTGTCGCCCACAGCCGATCTTTCGTTCGCCCGTGTCTGCATTGACTCGCGAGAGGTTCGGCCGGGCGATCTCTTCTGGGCCTTGCAGGGCGAACATTGTCACGGCCACGACTTCATCCCACAAGCACTCGAACGGGGTGCGGCCCTCTGCGTGACGAGCCACTCGCGCGGTGAATCGACCGGAGGACAGACGCTGCTCGTGGACGATCCACTCGCCGCGCTGGGGCGGTTGTCGCGCTGGTATCGCTCGACGCTCGAAACCCTCGTCATCGGTGTGACCGGCAGCGTTGGAAAGACCACGACACGCGATCTGATTCACGCCGCGCTCGCCTCCGAATTCGAGGGACAGCGGAGTCACAAGAACTTCAACAACTTGATCGGCCTGCCACTGAGCTTGCTCGACATCGAGCACCAGCACGAGTTCGCTGTCTTGGAAATGGGAGCGTCTCGACCCGGCGACATTCGCGAACTGGCGGAGATCGCGATTCCCGAAATCGGCGTTGTCACCGCCATCGGCCCCGCTCACCTCGCCAGCTTCGGCAGCCTCGACGCGATCATTCAAACGAAGGGCGAGTTGCTCGAATGCCTCCCCTCGACCGGGTTCGCCGTCCTGCCGGGCGACGATCCCATTCTGAGACAGTTGGCCGACCGCGCACCCTGCCCCGTGATCTTCGTCGGTGAAGGGGACGACAACCATTTGCAGGCGACGCGCGTTCAAGCCTCCTTCGAGGGACTGCGGTTCCACGCGGACGGCGTTGAGTTCGACGTGCCGATCTGCGGCCGCCATCACCTGACCAACGTGCTGTGTGCCATCGCGATCGCGCGCGAGATCGGCGTGCGGTCAGAGTCACTCGTTCAGGGACTGTCGTACTTCCAGCCGATTGAGGGTCGCTGCAATCTCAAGCGAATCGGCTCATGGACCGTGATCGATGACACCTACAACGCCAGCCCGAAGTCGGTTGCCGCCGCGTGCCAAATGATGCGCGACCTCGAACTGCCGGGGATCGGTCAACGCATCGTGGTCCTCGGTGACATGATGGAACTCGGCCCGGCTGCCGCTGACGAACACGAACAGATCGGCGCACTGGTCGCTCAACTTGGTATCGAACTCCTGCTGGCCTGCGGCTCACACGCGGACGACATCGCTCACGGAGCCGAACGCGCCGGAATGGCCCCGCATCGCATCGCTGCAGCGCCCGATCTCGAAACTGCGAAGGCGGTCCTCGATTGCTGGCTCGAACCGGGCGACACACTGCTCGTCAAAGGTTCACGCGCCACACGCATGGAACGAATCATCGACTGGCTGCGAGATCGAGCCAGCCTCGAAATGACGCTGAGAGGAGATGCGACTCAACGGCACTGTGCCTGAGTCGCAAGTGATTCGGACAACTTGAGATTGCGGGGTTGTTCAACAACGAGCCCGACGCGCAAGCGAGGGCAAACCGTCGTAAATAGTGAAGCCCTCGCTTGCGCGTCGGGCTAGTGATGAACCCTGCAATACAACGTTGTTCGACCACTAGGTTGAACGAATTACTGCAACACAGCCGGAGAATCGGTTTCGTCACGAGTGCAGGGTTTGCGGGAATCCATGCGGTCTGGGTCGCGCCGGCCGCGAGTGCTTCAAGAACGAATGAAGCGGCTACTGGGTCAGTCGTTTTGTTTGTCTCGGTGACGGAACCAACGACCGGGTGCCGGGGGGAATTTCTCCCGGCACCCGGTTCCGTATTTCAAGTGGCAGGCGTCGCTTGGCCGACACCAACCCGAAGCGTCAGCGAGGAACTGCTCCACACCGGCCAGACGCCAATCATTCCTCGCTGACGCTTCGGGTTGGTTTTGAAACCGTTACCAGTGCCTTTGGATCGCCGCTGATGCTCGTCTGGATTCTCAAACACTATGGTTTCTGGCTGGCGGATGCTGCGACGGGTGACTCTCACGTCTTCCTCACCGCGCGCATTGCGATGGCGGCGATGGTGTCGTTCATGACCGCCGTCGTGTGCGGGCCGTTTGCCATCCGCTGGTTGAAGTTGCGCTTCCGCGAACGGATCGATAGCGCCTCGGCCCGGCTCAACGAACTTCATGCCGCCAAGAGCAACACTCCCACGATGGGTGGTTTGTTCATTGTGGCCGCAATAGTGGTGGCGGCGGTCTGCTGTGCCGACCTCAACAACCGCTACGTGATTCAGGCGCTGCTCGTCGTCGTCGGATTCGGCTGTCTCGGTGCGATGGATGACTGGATCAAGATCAACACCCAGAGACGCGGTCTGACGGCACGACAAAAAATAGTCGCGCAATTCATCTTCGCACTGGCGGTTTCGTCGTGGCTCTACATGGTGCAACTCAGCCAGCCGCAGGGGTTGGACTTGGTGTTTCCGTTCGGGAAAATGAGCTTGTTTCTCGGAGCGGGCTTCATCGGTTGGTCCGCCTTCGTCATGGTCGGCAGTTCCAACGGAGTCAATTTGACCGACGGACTGGATGGCCTCGCTGCGGGATGTCTGGTTTTCGCAGGCCTCGCGTTTGCGGCCCTGTCGTATCTGAGTGGCCACCGCCTGATGGCTGAATATCTCAGCATCCCTCACATGGTTGGAGCCGGTGAGTTGAGCGTGCTGTTTGCGGCCATGGTTGGAGCGATGCTCGGATTCCTCTGGTACAACTGCCACCCTGCCGAAGTCTTCATGGGCGACACCGGCTCGCTTCCGACCGGCGCGCTCCTTGGATACGGAGCGTTGGTGGTGCGACAAGAGGTTCTACTTGTCATCGTGGGCGGTGTCTTCGTCGTGGAGACGTTCAGCGTGATCGCTCAAGTCGCCAGCTACCGGTTCACGGGGCGCCGTGTTTTCGCTTGCAGCCCACTCCACAACCACTTCGTTTTTCGAGGCATCTCCGAAACGAAGATCGTCGTTCGATTCTGGATCGGTTCGGCGTTACTGGCTCTGCTCGCCGTGGCAAGCCTCAAGATTCGATGACGTGACTCCTCGTTGTGGAACAACCCCGCAATCTCAAGTTGTCCGACCACTAGTTCTGACGGCACACCGCAGTTGTCGCCTACAGCAGATTCATCCGATGAGGGCACGAGAATCACGGTCTCAGTGTCTTGCTCAGTATTAGCCCGGCTTGCGGTTAAACGAAATGCGTTTCATCGAATTGAAGTGGTGCGAGATTCCGAGTTGGTGTTAACGGCCTGTTGAACTACGTAGGGTGAGCGTCTCGCTTGCCCGTCTTTGCAGCGAGAAAACGAGCAAGCCGGAGGCTTACTCTACGTTGTTCAACAAGCTGTTAACGGCTTCGCTCGTTCGTCACCCCAGGGTCCGTACGCACGCTTCGGAATGGCCCACGGCCTTCGCGTGAGAAACAAAAAAAGCCCCTGCGTGAGCAGGGGCTTTTTATTCGCTGCGATTCAACCTCAACCAAAATAATACTGACCCCATGGGGATTCGAACCCCAGTTCACGGACTGAAAATCCGTTGTCCTAGGCCTCTAGACGATGGGGCCATCAAACGCTGAAAGGAACCGCAGCAAACACTCAACTTTCCAAATGTGGCCGGACGGCCAAAACACCAATCACTTGGGAACACAAGTGATCACTCTTCGCAGTCAGACTTTTTTGCCACCAACAGCTCCATCTCGGCAATGATCGTCGCCGAAACTTCCTGCCTGTGGATCGGCACTTCACGAGGGGCTTCGATACCAAGTCGAACTTTATCACCACGGATTTCAACAACCGTGATAACAATTGAGCCGTCGATGACGATGCTTTCGTTTCTCTTGCGAGACAAGACAAGCATAATAAGCTCCTTCCAACCAGGGGGCCTCAGGCGAGCAATTCAATGTTTGAATTGCTCACGCTCGGTAGGCTACGCCATTTCTTTAAGAGACTTGAGCGGTCGAACCTTCACAACATTACGAGCAGGCTTCGCCTTAACTTCCATCATTTCATCGGGCTTGAACGGATTCTTGCGAGTCGTGGCCTTGGTGGCTGGCTTACGAATCACTTGAATCTTCAGGAGTCCCGGGAAGCTAAACACGCCAGGTCCCTTTTTGCCAATCTCTTTGCCAATCAACTCACTCAATTGGGCGAACACATTGCCGACATCTTTGCGGGTCAGTCCAGTCGCCTCCGCCAACGCCGTGAGAACTTCAGTCTTGGACTTCGCCTTCTTTGCTTCCGACATTTCCTACTCCTCAGGTTGTGATCTCGTGACCAAATGTGGTGATCCCGTGACTCAGAAAAGTCCATTTCCTGCTCGACATCCTTGTCTGGGGTCGCGCGTCAGTGGCGACCCGGAGGCAGAGTAAAGTGTTGTTAGTTCAAGTTGTCAATCATCGAAGGGCTGTTTTTTAACGAGAATTCTCGTTGTGTTTCAACTTCACATTTTTTCGGTCCCACCTGTCTTTCTACGGAGTCAGGCATTGGAGTGGGTGAGTAAGGCGGGTTTTGTCCTCGTTTCGCCGAGGTCATCAGGGCATCGACCGGGGTGCTGCAGGTGAAATACATCATATGCCGTGACTTTTCGAGAGCATTGAGAACGTGATTGAAAGATTGGAAACAGTGACCGTCCCAAGAATTGGCTCATGCCATAAGGTGAGCGTGTGTTGGCGTCCTTCAGTCCGATCGCAAAGTCGGCCTTCTGTTCGCAGATTTGTGTCACGAGGTCCTTTTGTATCCCCGTCGTGCCGATCATGACGATGGCTCGCGTTCCGCGACAACAACTCCAAAATCGTTGAGGTGGCTGGGATTCCGTTAGGTCGTGTGGACATTTGCAGGACGGCCTTCCAAGGCCCGGAAACGCCCCACAAGCGGTTGAGGCCACAAACGAAGAAACCCCTGTCTTGCAGGGGTTTACATCGACTTGCGTAGTGGTACGAAAAACCGGATTGGACGATATTGGACTGGAACGGTTGCCGGATGCTAAGGCGGAAACCGTTGTTGGACCCGAGTTGTATGCGTCCCTGTATGCACACGATCCCCAACTGGCT
>JAYSQC010000119.1:0-12268 GCA_043721755.1 Schlesneria sp. | reverse complement strand
CATGTCTCTTTGACGCCACACCAACCCGAAGCGTGAGCGAGGACGAGAGTCGAGCGACATCCGTCCTCGCTCACGCTTCGGGTTGGTGTTATTCAAAACACGGCGTAATTCGTGGACGAGTTCTTACTCGCGAGCCAGACTCGCCGTGGGTGTGACGAGTCCCAGTTCGAGCAGACTGCTGACGAACTGACGCGCGACGGGCCCGGCCGCTTTGCCACCCGAGCCGCCGTGTTCCAGTACGACCACGAACGCCACGCGCGGCCGCTCCGCCGGGACGTAGCCTGCGAACCACGCATGATCGGCTCCATTCGTCTCGGCCGTGCCGGTCTTTCCCGCAATGGTCACGTCCTTCAGCTTCACCGTTTTGAATCCCGTGCCGTGAGAATCATGGACGACCATGACCAGCCCTTCGCGCACTCGATCCAACGTTGAGGGATGCAGTCCCTCAATCGGCCGGGCATCGGGATGAGCGAACACGGGGCGGAACGTAGGTCCATCGTTCAGCGTCGTCGGTCCCGAGGCGCTTGCAAAGTGCGGTGTGACGAGCTGTCCATCGTTCGCCACGGCGGCCATCGCGCGGGCCATCTGGATCGGCGTGACCAGCAACTCCGACTGACCGATCGCCAGCCCGAGTGTGTCGCCCGGATGCCAGCGCCGCCGTTGTCCCGCTTCGGTCTCGTGCGGCGATGGCAAGCGACCGTGTGACTCGGACGGCAGATCGACTCCCGTCGCTTGACCGATGCCGAACCGACCGGCCCAGTCTGCGAGTGTCTGCGGTCCCATACGTCGTGCGGCGGTGAAGAAGTAGACGTTGCATGACTGACAGAGGGCATCGGCCAGCCGCATCTCACCGTGCCCCGTTTGGGAGTGCCGGTACGTGAGACAGCGATGTTGGTCGGGTCGGTCGAGATAGCCCTGACAGTAGAGCGGCGCATCGGCGTTCAGCTTGCCGCTCTCCAACGCGGCAACCGCCGTGATGATTTTGAAGACCGAACCGGGAGCCAGTGCCATCTGAGTCGCTCGCGAGAAGAGCGGCTTGCGCGGATCGGCCAACACGTCGCGCCAACCGTTCGCGTCGGCAGCAACGAGCAGATTGAGATCGAAGCGCGGCGCGGCGGCAGCGGCGAGGATCGCCCCCGTGTGAACATCAATCGCGACGAGACAGCCTCCTTTCGGACACGTTGCCTCGCGGGCGGTGTCTTGATGCGATTCATTGTCGGTCGTCCCCGCGAGTGTCACGTTGGCGAGAGCTTCATCCAACAGTTGCTCAGCCCGGCGCTGCACGTCTGCATCGAGTGTCAGCACCAAATCACGGCCGTGTTGCGGCTCACGCAGGACTTCGCGGTGAATGACTTCACCCCGCCGATTCTTGACCAGTCGCCGTTCGCCGCGCTGGCCATGCAGGTGCGAGTCATACTGAAGTTCGAGACCACTGCGCCCCACGCGGTCTCCCGCCCGGTCATCACGCTGTTCCGAAGGTTGCCCGTCGTACTGTTTGTCGAGTCGGTCATTTCCCTCCGACTGTTTCTCGCGCCGTGCCGACGCTTCCTGCGGTGAGAGCGGCGTGCGCGTGCCGATCACATGCGCGGCGAGTTCTCCTTGTGGATATGTCCGCCGATGCTGCGTGATGACGCGCACGCCGGGATAGCGATCGGGATGCGCTTCGATCTCCGACTTCGTGTCGGCTGTCACAGGGGACGCGATCGTATGAAAGCCTTCCTCTTCGGCGATCGGCCCCGAATGTACCGGCCGACTCGGTGGTTGAGTCAGTTCGCTGCGCACGCGATCCCACGCCCGTTGCCAGCCCGCACCCGATCCCAACGACGTGAGTGAATCCCCGTTCCCGTGAGGCGTCTCGCGCTGTTCGCGCTGCTTGATCACCGCCTGCTTGGTTTCAGCGACCCGCTGTTGAACCGCCTGTCGCGCGGCGGCCACTTGCTCGACAGATTGTTCCGTGAGCAGGCGGAGTCTCGACCACAACTCTTCGCGCTGCTGTTGAACGCGCCCCTCTTCCGCCACGACCCGCGGCTTGTCGCGCCGTTCGAGGCGGCTCAGTGATTTCAACGCCTCGCGGCGCAGCCAACTCGCGTCGGCCGGTTCTTGGACGAGGCGGAAGTGGACCTGCAACTCATACCGTTCCGTTTCACCCGCCAACACGCTGCCATCTGCGGCGAGGATGCGACCGTCTCGCGCCGGGATCTCTTCACGCGCTTCGTAAGTTTGCTCGAACCCCGTCGCGAAGTCGTCGCGCAGAGTGACTTGAAGCTGCACCATCCGGACGGCAACCACAAACAACGGCGCGATCATCCCCAGCCACAGCAGCACCAGCCGCAACCCCGGCGCGCGATCGGCATCCCACCGGCTCGCCTGCCGCGAGTCATCGTGCTGCCACACCGTTGCCAACCGATTCCACATCGAAGTTTCCGTCCATCGAAACATTGCCGTCGGCAGGAACCCGCTCGGCCGAAGTCCGGCTTAGCAGCCTGTTGAAAAACGTAGGGTAAGCGTCTCGCTTGCCCGTAAATGCAGTTAAAAAAGGGGCAAGCCAGAGGCTTACCCTACGTTTTTCAACAGGCTGTTAGCTCTGTCAGCCGGACTTCTCTTTGTGAGGACGCGCCGCCGGAAAAGTCCGATAGAGAAGTCCGGCTTTCGGAAAAGCCGGACTTCGAGAAGGTTTAGGTGACGACGCGCCGCGCGCCGCCCAACACCCACCGATCACCACAGACAATCGCCGCCGCGAGTCCCGCCGTCGCCGCCGCTTCCACGATCGCGACCGCCACAACTCCCGTCACATCCACGCTGCGTCCGTCGAGGAAACCGAGTCCCAGCGGCAGCACGACTCGCCACACCATCGCCACGGCGAACACCATTCCCACCCACGTCACGGGATCGCTCGAACGCCGGTTCGTGCGCGCGACTTGCAGGCCATAACCGAGCAGAGTCGCCAAGGCCAACTGCACACCCAGCCGTTCGAGGGACAGACCATCCAGCAACAACCCGACACCCGCCGACCACGCCATCGCCGCCGCTCCGTTCGACCAGAAAGCGATCGCGACCAGAACCAGCGCGGGCAGAAACGGCCGACATCCCGCCGGCCACTCACTCACGATCGCGCTGCTCTGCACGGCGACCGCCAGATAGATCGAACAGAGGATTGAAAACGACCTCACCACAACCAGCTCTCCTTCGACCTCGCTGCGTCGTTTAACCGCGTGGGCAACGCCCCGCGCGTCGAGCGACGTTTGAGTCTGTTTCCCATCGACGCGCGGGGCGTTGCCCACGCGGTTAAACGAGCCAATCCCGCACTCTCCAGTTATTGGATCACTCCATCCCCGCCGCCAATCGTTCGGCGTTCACATTCATTCGCAGCACTTGCACCGAGTTCAACCGGTTCGGCAGCGGAGCCGGTTCCACGAGAACGCGCCATTCGCGATCGTCCGGGCCGAGCGTCGCTTCCACGACGCGACCGTAGTAGAGCGGAGTCGTGACGAGACCGTCGCGTTCGGCCGTGTAGACGCCATCGCCGACTCGAACCGACTCCGTGGCGGCAATCCCTTCCAACTGGCAGAGCGTCCCACCCTGACCTTTCAAAATCCCGCGACCGCCCCACGCGAAGCCGTTGTCGGCGGCATGAATCAACTGAGCGCGCCCCCGATAGGCAGCATCAGTCAGCAACAGCAGCGTGCTCGTCCAGCGACCGACTCGTTCGACTTTGCCGATCACACAGCGACCCAACAGCACCGCGTCTTCCGGCAACAACTCACCATCCTGTCCAAGATCGAGCAGCGGCTGCCGACTGCTCACGACGAGTGACGATTCGCGCACGCCGTTCACCGTTCCGCGATCGAGCAACTTCCCACTCCGCCATTGCTCGGCCAACACGTCGCCCAACACGGCGGCTTCAATGAGCGACGGCGCAGCCAACCGAGGCAGACGCAGGATCGTGGACGGCAGCGTGGCCTCGCGAGTTCTCGCGTCGTGCGATTCCGCCAATCGAGCGACCAACATCGCGCTGCGAGCGTTCGCCGCGTCCAACTCCTCGCGCAATCGAGCGACCTCGCGCTGCTGTGTCTGAACAGACGGCGATGAGATCGCCAGCCATCCTTCGCGCAAGGAGTCGCCTGTCGCTCGAACGGCCTGCTGTCCTGGTCGCATGACATCAGCAATCGCACCGCGCAGCCGTGCCGACACTGCATCGGGAGCGAAGTGCAACCCGATTCCAGCCAACACCAAGCCACAGGTGGCAAACAGACTCCACGACGACATGCAGGGTTCCTTACGTAGCAGCCGTAGGGTAAGCGTCTCGCTTGCCCGTAAATGCAGTTGAAAAACGGGCAAGCGAGACGCTTACCCTACGTTTTTTAACCGGCAGGTAGCCCTGTCGCTCCGCGACAGGAAAGCCGAAAGCGAGTCCGTCTCGCACAATCGAAACGACACCCAACCGTTCACACATGTCCATCGCTCGTCTCCAAGCGGTCCTTCCACTGAGCCAGATGTTCGACACAGATGGCCGCGCCGCGCACGACCGCGCGTTGTGGATCGGCCGCGACTCGAACCGGGATGCCGAGTTGCTCCCGAAAATAGAGATCGAGTCCCGGCAGCAACGCGCCGCCGCCGGAGAGGACCATCCCCGTATCGGACAAGTCCGCGACCAGTTCGGGGTCGCACTGTTCGATGACGCTCTTCACTCCGCTGAGAATCGACTCCAACGGACCGCGCACCGCCTCACGCAATTCTTCGCTGGTGATGATGGCGCGCCGTGGCACGCCGCTCACCGCATCAATGCCGCGCACTTCGCCGGTTCGTTCCGCATCGAGTGGGTACGCACAACCGATCCGCATCTTGAGTTGCTCGGCCGTCTGATCGCCGATGCGCAGTGAGAAGTTGTGCCGCAGGTATTCGATGATCGCCTGATCGAACTCGTCCCCCGCGATGCGCAGCGACTTGCCCGCGACGATCTCGGTCAGGCTGAGGACCGCGACTTCGGTCGTGCCGCCGCCGATGTCGCAGATCAGGCTGGCGAGTGGCTCGGCAATCGGCAGTCCCGCCCCGATGCTGGCCGCTTTGGATTCGGCGACGAGGTACACGCGACCGGCCCCGGCGCGCTCGGCACTGTTAAAGACCGCGCGCTTCTCGACATTGGTGATCCCACCCGAAACGGCCATCACCACGTTCGGTCGCACACCGGGCGTCGTCCGCGCGGCCTTGCGAATGAAGTAGCGCAGCATCGACTCACACAGTTCAAAGTCGGTGATCGCGCCGTCCTGAATCGGCTTGACGGTGGTGATCGAATCGGGCGTCCGGCCGAGCATTTGTCGAGCCAGCTTGCCCACGGCGGTCCCGCGTCCCAGCACGCGCCGCGTCCCTTTTTGCAGGGCGACGACCGACGGTTCGTCCAGCACGACCCCTTCGCCCTGAATGGCAATCAGCGTGTTGGCCGTCCCCAAGTCGATGGCCAAGTCTGGGCTGAGCCAGCGTTTCAGACGATGGAGCATCCGTGCATCCGCCGAGCGAGAGAGAGCGAAGTCCTACGAAAAACACTGCGCGAGCGGACACCTCTCCAAGAGGCTCCGCCCGCGCGGGCGGGGTTGTAGTTCTTACATCCACTTCGGACAAGACGGGGTTGCCGCTTGGCCGCGATTGAAACCGGTGGCTATCATCGCCCGGCTCACCTGCACGACTTTCTCTGCGGGTCTACTTGGTTTCAGTGTCTGTTTTCGTTGGGGAGTCTTCGTCATGCGCGGCTTGAGATGCGCGGTGGTTTGTTGTCAGCGTTCGACATTCGTCCTCGCGGTGTGGTTGGTGCCGTCGCTGGCACTGGCTCAAGCGACTCCTGCCAAAGACAGCGGGCTACCCTCGTCCGATCTCCCCGCCTTCCACCTGCGGTTTGAAGAAGTCGCGGACGGGAAGGTTCTCGTCGAACGAGGTCACTCGACCGAGCAGCCGCTCGCGCCAGGACGAGTTGTCGGCGCGGTGACGTTCGATGCGGCTGGCCCACGGCCCGCGAAGTTTCCTCGCTTCAAACCAGACAATCGCGCGGCGAAGTTTTCGGGCGGTAGCTCGATTCGGTTTGCCGATCCGGGAGAGAACAGTCTCTTCGACGTGGGACTCGGCGATGCGATCACGCTCGAAGCGTGGGTCGCTCCGGCGAAGATTGGCAACGGACAAAACATGTACATCGTCGGCAAAGGCCGCACGAAGAACGCGGGCGTGGCCGACGAGAACCAGAACTACGCGCTGCGGCTTGTGGGAGACAACGGCCAAGCGTGCGTGAACTTCCTCTTTCGGAACGCCAAAAATCGGAAGGGTGAGCGGGACGACTTTCATCGCTGGACAACGACCGACGGGTTCCAGGCCGATGGAAGCTGGCATCACGTCGCGGTGACGTACACGTTCGGCAAGGGCGACTCGATCAAAGGCTACATCGACGGCAAGCCGCTGGCGGGGAAATGGGATTACGGCGGCGCGACCAACGATGGCCCGGTCGTCGATAACGATGAAGTCTGGATCGGCTCGTCGCTGGGAGCCAATCCCGGCAACTCGTTTGAAGGGCTGATTGATGAGGTCGCCCTCCACCGCGAAGTCCTGTCGCCCGAGAAGATCGCCGCGCGGTATGTCGTCGAAATCCCGCTGTCGTATGTGACGAAGACGCCTGACACGCACGAACTGGTTTTGTGCGAGATCATGGAGAACATCCCCGACCAGTTCTCGTGGGACTTCCCGATCCCGAAGCCGACGTTCTCGTACATCGAATCTTCATTCGCCCTGATCGCGATCCCGCACAAATACAATTCGCGCGGCGTGCGCGATGATCGCTCGAACCCGCTGATGGTCCGCATGACCGGCTGGTACGAGTTCCCACAAACCGAGACGCGGCTCATTCTGCGATCGCACTGCGGCGCGAGGCTCTTCGTTGACGGCAAGCTGATCGCCGAGAACCCGTTTCCAAAACCACGCGGCGACGGACACGGTGAGCTTTACGACGTGACCAAGACCGTCGTCCCCGGCATCCGCGCCCCGCAGACCGGCGACCACGATGTTCTCTTCACTGTCAAAAGCAACGGACGCAAGCAAGTCGTCACGTTGGAGGTCTTCGCCGGAGGCAAGAAGCATCGCCCCGAGTTCGGTGAGACCGGACTGTGGATCGAGCGAGCGGATGGCCAGTTCCATTTGGTGTCTCAGGCGGGCGTTGAAGTTCCCCTCACCGACGCTGGCTGGCTGGAGTTCGCACGGGACAAGCACCGGGAAATGGAGTTCCACAACAAACTGTTGCGCCACAGTGACTCGACCGAATACGCCAAGTATTGGCAGCAACGACACGACCGCGCGGCGCTGCACGTTGGCTTGTGGAAGCCGGTCTCGAACATCACGTCTCCCGCCAACCTGCCGGTCGGAAACCGGATCGACCACTTCCTCAACGCGAAGCTCGGGGAAGAGCACATCGCGCCGCAACCGCTGACTGATGACTGGGCGTTCCTGCGCCGAGTCTCGTTGGATGTGATCGGCACGCTGCCGCCGCAGGGGTTGAGGGTTGAGGGTCTAGGGTTGAGTGTGAAGACAGAAGCCAAGACCTCTTCTCCGACCATTAACCCTCAACCTTCGACTTTCGACCATTCCTCCCTCCACCCTCAACCTTCGACCCTCAACCGCGCAGCGCTCATCGACCAACTGCTCGAACAACCCGGCTGGGCAGATCATTGGGTGGGCTATTGGCAGGACGTGCTGGCTGAGAACCCGAACATCGTCAACCCGACGCTCAACAACACCGGGCCGTTTCGCTGGTGGCTGCATGAGTCGTTCAGTGACAACAAGCCGTTCGATCGCTTCGCCACCGAGTTGATCTTGATGGAAGGCAGCTCGCATTACGGTGGCCCGGCGGGGTTCGGCATCGCGTCGCAGAATGACTCGCCGATGGCGGCGAAGGCGCATGTGCTGGCTCAGGCGTTCCTCGGCATGGAGATGAAGTGTGCCCGCTGCCACGATGCTCCTTATCACGACTTCAAGCAGCGTGATTTGTTCAGCCTCGCCGCGATGTTGAAGCGGGGAGACGAGAAGGTGCCCAAGACCAGCACGATCCCCGGCGATGAGGCTTCGCTCGCGTCGCTGCTCGTGAAGGTGACGCTCAAACCGGGCGAAGCCATTCCGCCAGCGTGGCCGTTTGAAAAAGGACTGACCGCCAAGTACGACGACGGCGTCCTCCTCAATCCTCAGGATCAGCGCGAGCAACTCGCCGCGCTGGTCACGTCGCACATGAACCGCCGCTTCGCGCAGGTCATCGTCAACCGAATGTGGCATCGCTATCTGGGGCGTGGGCTGGTCGAACCGATCGACGATTGGGAACACGCCGTGCCATCGCACCCCGAACTTTTGGAGTACCTCGAACGGGAGTTGATTCGCTCGGGCTACAACCTCAAGCATGTCGCCCGCCTGATTCTGAACTCGCACGTCTATCAACGCCGCGCGGATGCGCTGGCCGCGACCGACCCCAAGCGGGCCGCGCTGTTTGCCGGTCCCGTGCCGAGACGCATGTCGGCCGAACAGATCGTCGATTCACTATTCGCGGCCGTCGGTAAGCCGCTGCACACTGAAGAGATGAGCGTCGATACCGACAGTCAGCGCAGCTTTGAGTCGTCGCTCAGCATGGGCACGCCGCAGCGGGCCTGGCAGTTCGCGTCCCTCTCCAACGAACGCGATCGCCCCGCGCTGTCACTTCCCGCAGCTCAGACCATCGTCAACGTGTTGGAGACCTTCGGCTGGCGTGCCTCGCGCCCCGATCCATTGAGCGTGCGGCCCGTCGAGACGACCGTCCTGCAACCGGCAGTCCTCGCGAACGGAGTCGCCGCGAAGCGCGTGACACAACTCAGCGACGACAGCCTCATCACGGAATTGGCTCTCAAGGACCAGCCGCTGGCCGAGTTCATCGACTCCGTTCACCGCGCGATCCTCACACGACCGGCCACCAGCGAAGAACGAGAACTGTTCCGCGAGCTGCTGGCTGACGGCTACGACACGCGCCGCGTGAACGCTCCGATCGTGAAGCCGCTCCCCCCGAGGAACACCGGCGTCACCTGGTCCAACCACCTCAAGCCCGAGGCGAGTGACCGAAAACTCGTGCTGGCGAAGGAACTGGAAGCGGGCGACCCGCCGACAAAACGCCTTCGCCAAGACTGGCGCGAACGGGCCGAAGACCTGCTTTGGACGCTGATCAATTCCCCCGAGTTCGTCTTCGTACCGTGACCGTTCGCCTGTGAGCACTGTGCTGCCAGGGCCATCGCCTTTTTCACGTAGGGTGGGACAAGCTCGCTTCGAGCGCCGGCCCACCATTCAGGAAACATCGAGAAATCATGGTGGGCCGGCGCGGCGAAGCGCCGCTGATCCACCCTACAGGTTGCGCAGCCCCAACAAGGCGATGGCCCTGCCGCGCTGCCGTGCCCGCTTGGCTCATGTGATTGGTGCCGTTAAAGTTTGATGCGACACGATTGCATCCAGCCCGTTTCGATTGGAGCTCTGTTCATGTTGCTTGCCAGCCCGAGCCGTCACCTCTTCTCAGTGGAAGAATACGACGAAATGATTGCGCGCGCGATTCTCGAAGAGAACGATCGCGTCGAACTCATTCGCGGGGAGATCATCGACAAAATGACGATGCGCGATCTTCATGCCGGTTGTGTCAAACGGTTGAATGCCCTGCTTCACGCGCTATCGCGAGGGCGCTGGATTGTGAGCGTCCAAGACCCCATTGCCTTGAAGGACAGCAAACCGGAACCCGATCTCGCCCTCTTGCGGTCGCGTGACGATTACTACGCCCGTTCGACTCCCGAAGCCGACGACACGTTGCTCCTGATCGAAGTGGCCGACTCGTCACTGGACTTCGACCGCGTTGACAAGCTCGCCCTCTATGCCGAAGCGGGCATCGCCGAGTACTGGATTGTGAATTTGATCGACGAGTGCATCGAGGTGCATCGCCAACCGAAGTCCGACGGAACCTACGGCGAACGCCAAATCCTTTCTGCGGGCGAAACGATTCATTCCGTGCTGGCCACCGACTTGGTGTTTCGCGTGGACGAGATTCTGTAAGGCGAGCGGCTCAAAACAACTTCCCGAGTTCTCCTCTTGTTCCCTCCCCTCGGCGGGGAGGGTTAGGGAGGGGGGCGAGCGGCAAATCGACTGACCATCCTCCCCCCTCCCCGCCGAGGGGAGGGAGGAAAGGCCAAGAAAGCGGGAAGTTGTTTCGAGCCAGTTCCTAAGGCGAGCGGCTGGAAGACATTTACCCAGCGTGCGCGGCTTGCGTGTGTCATGCGTGCGAGACTTCTACAATCGGCGACGTGTTCCGTCCGTGTCGCCTTGCAGGAGCTTCGCTGTCATGTCTCGCGCTGTCTCGTTGTTGATGTTGTCAGTCCATCGAACCGGCTGGTTGCTGGCAGCAGCTTGGTTGCTGATCCCGCTCGCCGGTCACGCCCAATCTCCCGGTGAGCGGCTGACGAAACTGTTCGACGACGAGTGGGAGTACACGCTGCGGGAGGCTCCGACGTTTGCCTCGCACCTCGGCGACAAGCGGTATGGTGACCGTTGGCCCGACGTGAGCCTCGCGGCCATCGTCCGGCGGCATGAACACCAGCGCGAGGTTCTCAAAACGCTCGATGGCTTCGATGAGACCACGCTCGAAGCGGCGGAGCGACTCAACTACCGGCTATTCCGTCGGCAGGTCGAAGTTGATGTCGAGGAGTTTCAATTCCACTGGCATCTCGTCCCACTCGACCACCGCAATGGAATTCAAGATGAGAGTTCAGTCGGCGACGGGTTGTCGTTCACAACCGTCAAGGACTACGAAGACTGGCTGACGCGGCTCCGCACGTTCCCGGCCTACGTCGATCAGACCATCGCCGTCATGCGGGCGGGGATCGGCGCGAAGATGGTTCAGCCGCAGATCGTCATGCAGCGGCTGCCCGCTCAACTCCGAAAGCAGATCGTCGAAGACCCCACGACCAGCCCGTACTACAAGCCGTTCAAAGCGGTCTCGCCCGAGATCGCCCCCGCCGACCGGGACCGTTTGCAGCGCGAAGGACAAGCCGCGATTCGCGAACAGCTCGTCCCGGCCTATCGCAAATTCCTCGGCTTCTTCGAGCGAGAGTATTTCCCCGCGTGCCTGTCTCAAACCGGAGCGTCCCGCCTGCCAAACGGTCAGGCGTTCTATGCGTTCCTCGCCCGGAAGTTCACCACGACAACGCTGACTCCGCAGCAGATCCACGACATCGGGCTGTCCGAAGTCAAACGCATCCGCGCCGAGATGGAACGAGTCAAAGACCAGGTCGGCTTCCGGGGAACATTGCCCGAGTTCTTCGAGCACCTGCGCACCGCGCCGCAGTACCGCTACACCGACGCCAACGATCTGCTGACCGCCTATCAGGCGTTCTCGAAGCGCGTCGATCCGCTGCTGCCAAAACTCTTTCGCAAGCTGCCGCGCATTCCTTACGGCGTCGAGGCCATTCCCGAACACATGGCTCCCGACACGACGACCGCCTACTACCGCCAACCCGCCGCCGACGGCACGCGCGCTGGAACGTACTTCGTCAATCTCTACAAGCCCGAGACGCGGCCGAAGTACGAGATCGCCGCCCTCTCCCTGCACGAAGCGGTCCCCGGCCACCATCTGCAAATCGCGCTGGCCACCGAGCTGGAGCACGTCCCCGAATTCCGCAAGCACGCCGGCTTCACGGCCTATGTCGAAGGCTGGGCCTTGTACGCCGAAAGCCTCGGCGACGAGATGGGCCTCTATGCCGACCCGTATTCCAAGATGGGCCAGCTCACCTACGAGATGTGGCGTGCGGTGAGACTCGTCGTGGACACCGGCCTCCACTCGATGGAGTGGCCGCGCGACCGGGCGATCCTGTACTTCAAGGACAACGCTCCCAAGGACGAACACGACATCACGAACGAGATCGACCGCTACATCGCCTGGCCCGGCCAAGCCCTCGCCTACAAAATCGGCGAACTCAAGATCCAGGAACTCCGCGCGAAAGCCAAGCAACAGTTGGGCAACAAGTTCGACGTGCGCGAGTTCCACGACATCGTCCTCCAAAACGGGGCCATCCCGCTGGATGTTCTGGAACGAGTAGTGACCGAGTGGTTGGAAGCCAAGTAGTGGTCGGACAACTTTGTCTTGCGGGGTTCCTCACTCGCCCGACGCGCCAGCGAGGGCTTCACTTTCGACAACGGTTGGCCCTCGCTGGCGCGTCGGGCTCGTTGTGGAACAACCCCGCAATCTCAAGTT
>JAYSQC010000118.1:0-31011 GCA_043721755.1 Schlesneria sp. | reverse complement strand
GTTTAACCGCGTGGGCAACGCCCCGCGCGTCGTGCGGCGAAACACGATTCCACGTCGCCTGACGCGCGGGGCGTTGCCCACGCGGTTAAACGACGCGGCGTCAATCTCGGCCGCGTGAGGTATCACACTCACGGAAAGGCTTCGATTTGCGCGAGGCCCGCGAGTTCGGCGGCGGCGGACCAGCGTGTTTCCAACGCGTCGATGTATCCGAGGTTCGCCTCAACCAAGGCCCGTTGCGTTTGGAGCAGCCTCAGGAAATCGAACTGCCCCTGCGCGAAGCCCTCCTGCATGATCTTCACTCCCTCGCGCGCTTTGGGGACGATGCGGTCGGCATACCGTTTGGCCTGTTGATCCGCGATGCGATAGCGTCCCGCCGAGTCGGCCATTTGCTTCGCGATCAGGTTCTGCACCTGTTCCACGGTGGCTTGAGCCTTGAAAATCTGAGCATTCGCGGACGCGATGTTCCCTTCGTTCTTGTTCCAGAACGGCAGCGGAACCGAGGCCTGCAACATGGCCATGTTGTGGAGCGGAGTCACCTGATACTGATAGCCGCCGTAGACCGTCACGTTGGGAAACGGTTGGACGATGGCGCGTTGCAGCAGGAAGCGGTTGCGTTCGACTTCCTGTTCGGCGAACTGCACGTCGGCGTTGTAGGGGACGAAGCCTTCGAGCAGCACCTGCGTCGCCACGCCCTCCAGCGACTCGGTCAGATCGCCCCGGATGCGGCTCAGTTGCAGATCACGCTGTCCGAGGATTGCGACCAGTTGTCGCTGTGTCGCCCGCCACTTGGCCTCGGCGTTTTCGAGGCCCACCTCGGCCTTCTCAACTTCGATCTCAAACAGCAGCGTGTCGCTACGAGTTCCCTCGCCCGCCGCTTGCAGTCGTGCGGCGGCCTGTCCGGACTTACCCGCGATCTCAACCAGTCGCGTCAGCACCTCCATGCGCCGTTGAGCCGCCAGCGTGACGAAGTAGCCTTGTCGCACCGCCGTCAGCAGCTCGAAGCGCGTCCGCACGTAACGGAACTCGGCTTGCACAACCTCGCGGCAGACGGCGGCTTGATCGAGCTTCAGCTTCTGCTTCGTCACGATCTCTTGGCTGAGTCCCGCGAAGTATTGGCTCTCGCGCCCCGCCAATTGCGTCGCACCGGTGGAGGCGACGGGGTTGGGATAGAGTCCCGCCTGATACGCCTTGCCGCGCATGGACTCGACTTCCGCGGCGGCCTGTCGCAACGCGGGACTGCTCGCCTCGGCGAGTGCCACGAGTTCTTCGAGCGTGGTTCCGTCAGCGGCCTCAACAACCGCAGTGATTGGCGCAGGAGGTGGATCGCCTGCATGGACCGCAGATTCACTCAACCACTGCACACACAACAAACTCGCGCCGGCCACCATTCCGTGGACAAACATCCGTGTCATCTAGGCCCAACCTTCCGTGTAGGGCGTGTCACCGGTTCGGCCTCCGTCACCGCACCAGCCTTGCTGTCCGTCCGACTGATGTTTTCGGCCACTCCGCTGCGACTGACACAGTCCGACCCACCCGCCCTGTCGTCTGCCGCAAGACCGATACAGCTTGCCAATCTTCGAGCCTCTGGGTGATGTTTGACGTTTCCGACAGAAGTTATCCCGTGCGCGTCCAAGAATGAGGCCATTGCCCACGCGGTGATACCGCGCACGGATGAGGATGGCACATTTCACACGAACCCGCAGCGTAAGCGAGGACGTGTGTTGCCTCCTCGCTTACGCTGCGGGTTCGTGTCAGCGTATACCGCGCGGAGTATTAACAACGCGGCGTAGCCGCAGCCAAAGTCGCCTTCATCGCTCCGCGTGAAGATCGCCGAGTGCGAGTCCACCATCGATTGGCATCATCAGCGTCCACTCCCCATCGGCTTCCTTCACGCGGAGCGATGAAGGCTACTTTTGAAGAACGAAATGCACGCCACACGACAGGATTTTGAGACCTAGTCGTACGACTCAGCTCCGGCCGCGCGGAGTAGATCCCCCGGCCACAGCAGGCAGTCGGGACTGATCTTTACGCAAATACGGGCCTCAACTAGCGTGCGATCCGCGATGAACCGTCGATCCGCGAAAGCGAGAGGCGTGGGACGTTTTGATCTGATCGCGGCTGTGACAAGTCCGAGTTCCCCCCCTCCGGTTGAGGTACTGCATGAGTCCGCGCATGGCGTTTTACTGTGGAGCGGCACTCCTCGGAGTGTGCCTAGCTGGCGATTCACTCCACGCGGAAGATTGGGTGGTTCAGCCGAGTGCCAGCCGTGAGAAACGACTCGCACCGGAACTCGATCTGGTGCGGCATTGCGATGGCCAATTCAAGGGAATCTGTCGGAGGGGCCGAGCGGTCTACGACATCCCGTCGGACCAGGAGAAGAAGGTCCAGAGCATGTCGATTGCCATGAACTCCAACATCCCACGCATTTCCCCGTGGGGCAAACGGCTGCTGATCAGCTACGCAGGCCAAGGTGCCAAACCCTCGGAGGCCACGCTCAAGGCGGCGGGGCTGAGCAAGATCGAGGACTACGAACACGGCTCGTTCCTGGTCGTGGAACCCGAGGACGCCGTGTCCTCGAAAACGATCGAGGCTCTGTTGGGAGACGATGCCGTCGCCCATGCGGCTCCCGACTACTTCATGTCCGTTTCGCCCGTCAAACCGTCCGAGATGACTCAGCCCCTGATTGCCAGTTCGGCTCCCAATGATCCCCTCCTCAGTCAGTTGTGGGGGATGCAGAACATCGGAGCGACTCGTGTGTGGCCCAGCTTCCGCGAAGCACCGAACATCATCGTCGCCGTCATCGATACCGGAGTCGATTACAACCATCCGGATCTGAAAGCCAACATGTGGTCCAAGAATGGCCGCTGCGGCTACGACTTCTACGATGATGACGACGACCCGATGGATGAACAGAATCACGGCACGCACTGCGCGGGAACGATTGCGGGCGCGGGCAACAACGGCGTCGGAGTGGTCGGTGTCAGTTGGAAGACCAAGATCATGGCCATGCGATTTCTTGGTCCCGACGGCGGCGGATCGACCTCGGATGGAGTCAAGTGCATTGACTGGGCGGTTGCGAACGGAGCACACATCCTCTCCAACAGTTGGGCCGGCCCCGATACATCGCCTGAACTGGCTGAGGCGGTCACTCGCGCGGAACAACGCGGAGTCCTCTTCATTGCCGCCGCCGGCAATTCGGAAGGGAGGGGTAACGACAACGATGTCGCTCCGTATTTCCCCGCATCGCATCCCAATTCCAACGTCATCACGGTCGCGGCGATCGACGCGAATGACGCCCGTGGGTCGTTCAGCCATTACGGTAGAAGAACCGTTGACATCGGCGCGCCGGGCGTGGGCATCGTGAGTACCACTCGAAACAATCAGTACGACAAGTACGACGGAACTTCGATGGCCGCGCCGCACGTCGCAGGAGCAGCCGCGTTGGTCTGGGGGAAGACGTTTTCGTCGCCCGTTCAGGATCGAATTCAGATGGCGAAGGTCCGCGACCTGATTTACGAAAACGCCCGCCCGGTACCAGCCCTCAAGGGACTGTGGGGCTATACGGCCCCCGCCAAAGTGCCAGGCGGTGTCCTCGATATCTCCTTTCTCAGCAGCGTCCCCTCGAACGGAACTCCGCCAGTGCAACCGCCGAAGCCCGTCGGTCGGAGGCTGGTCGAGAATCGCATGAAGGTCGATCTATCAAAACTGAGATGAGGTCGGTCGTCCAGCACTCGTCTTTCCGGAATGGAATCGAACATGTTGCAGCTTGCCTTGGGAATTTTTCTCGTCCACTGTGCCTGTGCTGCCGAGCCTCAACCCGCCAAGCCGGGTGAGGCTTCGCTTCGAGTCGAGTGTCACGGAAAGCTGCGACACGGCGTGGTGGCGATCGGTGGAGAAACGACGGGCACCACGCTGGCCTTCGATGGGACAACGTGGGAGCTGAAGCTGCCCGACGAGACCAGCCGCGCCTTCGTGAAGGAGCATCACAAGCAACCGATCACCGCCATCGGAGTCCTGCGGCGCGTGGTCGGAACGGCCGTTCCCGTGCGGTGGATTATGGAGGTGGAACGCCTTTCAGAACGGGATGCCAGCGTTCAAAAAGAGGGTGCCAGTGTCATCATGTTAGGCAAGCTACGAGCGGGAAACGCTGCGGCGGGTGAGGCACCGGGAACGGTGATTGAAGCCGTTGGCACGACTTGGCGGCTCGACCTGACAGCGGACTCAGCAATTCAAACCAAGGCCGAATTACTCGACGGGAAATCGGTCGTCCTCCTGGGGCGACTCGAACGAGACTCGGAAGCCGCGTCTCCACCACGACCGATCATCCGCGTCAACAAGCTGGATGAGGCAACCGATCGTCCGCTCCCAAAATGACTCAAACCTTGTCAGCAAACAGGAACACGCCTGCTAGACAGACCACACTTCAAGGTGATGCGCTGCCACGAACGCCAGCAGTTCATCCGCGTTGAAGACGCCGGTCGTGGCTCCCATTGAGCGAACGCAGCTTGCTCCCATGGCCGTTCCCAGTTGGAGACACTCCGCCCGGTTGGCTCCTCGCAGCAGTCCGAACAAGAAGCCAGAGACGAAGGCATCACCGGTACCGGTGCCGTCGATCACTTCGACGGAATGAATGCCAGCCGCGAGGCATCCGTCTGCATCGACCAACAGCGAGCCGCTGCTGCCGCGTGTGACGACGACCGTCCGCACGCCGAGGTCTCGAAAATACTGAGCCTGTTGCAGGGGATCCGCTTCTCCGCTCAATCGCTCCGCTTCATCGTTGTTGGGAAAGAAGTAGTCGGTCCAAGGTGCGACCGCTTCGATCCACGAGGCGAGGCTGCCTGCTTCCGAGAGCACCACGTTCAGCACCGTCGTGACGTTGGCCTCCCGTGCGAGTCGAAACAACCGCCCGACACATTCGGGCGTGAGTGCCTCCAGCAGACCAAAGCCGCCGACGTACAGCACCTTCGCGCTGCGGATCGTTTCGAGGGTGATGTCGTCCCCGTCGTACTCGGCATTCGCACCGACGCAATGGATGAAACGACGGTCCTCGCCCTTCACGTTCAGAACAAATGTGCTGCTCGTGGCAGCCGTCTCGCTGAGTACCAAGCCGTCGCATTGCACGGCGGAGGCGAGGAGTCGGTCGCGCACTTCGCGGCCAAACAAATCGTTGCCAACACGCCCCGAGACCCCGATGCGCAGACCCAACTTGGCCATGTCTACCGCGACATTGGCCGCGCAGCCGCCAATGGTGAACTCCACCCGTTCAGTCCGGATGAGCGTCCCTGGCAGCGGCATCTTTTCGATGGGCTGGCAAACGGAATCCGCAACGATGATCCCAGCACAGAGGCAGTCGAGAGTGGTTGTCATACAGGCGGGGCTTTCGTTCATGGACGCGATGAAACCGTGCGATCAGGGCCATCGCCTTTTTCAATGTAGGGTGGGACCAGCTCGCTTGGAGCGCCGGCCCACCATTAGGAAACATCGAGAATTCATGGTGGGCCGTCGCGGCGAAGCGCCGCTGGTCCCACCCTACGGGTTGCACAGACCTAACAAGGCGATGACCCTGCTGTGCGATTGACTGGCGGTTTCGTTCGGGGAACGATGTCTATCCATGCCGATCCTAGAACTCAACTGAGACCTCACATGCCGCGACTGTCCCACATCACGATCTATCCTCTGAAATCGTTCGAGGGACTCGTCGTCCAAGAAGCTCAGGTCTTGTCAAACGGAGCCTTGCAGCATGACCGGCAGTTCGCGCTGGTCGATCCGGAAGGAAAGTTCATCAACGCCAAGCGGACTGTCGCCGTGCATGGACTCCAACTGCAACTTGATCCAGTCGGCCGGAGTCTCACCGCGCGACGGCGTTCACAAACGGAGACCGTTCGCTGGAACATCGACTCCCAACGTATCGCGCTGGAGCGGTGGTTGAGCGACTACTTCGAGCAGGAAGTGCGACTGATCGAAGAGCCGAACGGCGGCTTCCCGGATGACACCGAAGCGACTGGCCCAACGATCATCAGCGCGGCAACATGGCTCGCTGTCGCCGAGTGGTTTCCTGGCCTGACGATCGAGCACGTGCGAGACCGCTTCCGCGCGAATCTGGAGGTCGAGGAGGCCCCGCCGTTTTGGGAGGACGCTCTCTTTGGAGCCGATTCGGTTTCCGTGCCCTTTCGGATCGGCGACGTGCTCTTCGCCGGGACAAACCCGTGCCAGCGTTGCATCGTGCCGACACGCGATCCCACGACGGGCGATGCCTGGCCGGAGTTCGCTCGCCAGTTCGGAGCGATGCGAGCGAAACAGCTTCCCGCATGGGCGGCTCGCGCACGATTCAATCACTTCTATCGCCTGACAACGAACACGCGGCTCATCGAGCGCGGGGAAGGGACTGTTCGACTCGGCGACGAAGTGAGGCTCGCGTGAAAGCCGGGACAGATCTCCCGCACGCGGCCGAAATGGACGCATTTGTCGTTTAACCGCGTGGGCAACGCCCCGCGCGTCGAGCGACATGGAAACCTGTCTCGCCGTACAACGCGCGGGGCGTTGCCCACGCGGTTAAACGAGTCGATCCCAGCCGTGCGCAGTCTCGCTCAACGAAACAGCCCGGCTGCTGCGGAGCAACCGGGCTGTGAGGGTTCGTCAGCGCGATCAATTACTGCGTAATCATCGTCCGCAGTTCGACCAGCGCGGGAGTCAGTCGCGAGGACAGGCGGCCGAGCGTCGGGCGGTCGTCCGTCTGGCATTTCACGAGGTAGCCGTAGACCGTGCGCCAACGGTCGTACAGTTCGTCCATCTCGCGACGGAGTTGAGCGACCGGGACGCCTTGCACCAAGTCTTGATGCAGGCGGGCGGCGGAGTCGCCCATGCTCGCGGTCTCTTGCAGACAGACCTTCGCAAACGGTTGCCGGTCATCGTTCAGCCAGCGCTTGGCGGCGAAATCCAGTTGCTCGGTGAGGTTCTCGATCGACGCGGCCAGATCGTTGGCGGCCGGGCGATTGAAGTCTTCTCGCTGCAACTGCAGCGCGGTGCGGATCGTGCTGACGGTCTGGTCGATCCGTTGCAGCACGGCCACGGCGCGGTCGCTGTCGATCGCACTGAAGACCTCGTTGAAGGACTTCTCGGCCTGCTCGATGTAGTGGAAGGAATCGACGATCTCATCCACTGGGGAGCCTTGATTGACCACGTCCACAAAGTGTTCGCACACGCCGTAAAATTGATCGGCCGTGGCGAGCGCGGACTTCGCTTTGGGGAGGTGGACGACAAGGATCAGCGGTGTCTTCTCGAAGAACTCGTCGATGTCTTTCTTGAGGGCCGAAGTCAAATAGACGAGTTGCTGCTTGTCCATCTTCTGCGGCAAGAGGAGTAGTTGGTGAATCTCACCCGAGGTCTGCGTGATGCGGCGGAGGCTTCGCTCAAGATAGCGGTTGTCTTCCGACTGCAATTTCACGGCGAGCGGCAGCCACATCGCTTCCACTCGCTTGTACTCCTCGACGACGAGGGCTGTGTCGGCCTGATCGTCACGGGCGAGAGCTGCCAAGCCGAGGACTTCCTGGCGAATGCGGCTCCCCTGCATCAAGTATTGCTGACCGTTTTTCGACCGTCCGAGTTCCGCTCCGATGTCGTCGATCAGGTTTTCGAGATCGCCCGCCAGACTGGCCGTCTTCATGTAGAGGCCCTGCCGATTTAGCTGCGGCTGCATCTTCAACTGCTTGCGAATCGCTTCGCCGCCGTCGTTGAGGTTGGCGATCAGATCGCGCGTGTCAGCCTGCAAGCCGCGAACGCTCTCCAACCGGTAGGCCAACTCACGCCAATCGGCATCGAGGTCTTGGAACTCCTCGGACAACTGGCGGTGATCGTTGACCTGACCGGCGCGCTTGTCCAATCCGACCGCTTCCGCACTGACCCGCAACGCATCCGTGTAGAGCGGTCGCAGGCTGGGGACCACGCGAATCTGTTCGTTCAGCGCGTAGGTCAACTGCGAAGCGTCGTTGGAAAAGTCGCGGATCAATGTCCGGAGTTGCTTCAATTCCACAGTCACAACACCTGGCGCGGTGCCCGGTGCGCTCGCCGGATTGGGGAACGCGCGGTTGCTGTTCGTGCGGCGGCGTTCCTGACCTTTCTCTTGGAGCGAACTGCTGAAGTCGTCGATCATGTCGCGCGTCTGGTCGCGCGTGTACGTGGTCCGTGTGGCGGGAGTCCCCTGGGCCAGCAAGTCCGTGGAAGCGGCCAGCAGGCTGCCGCCGGCAAAGGCCAGCGCGGCCAGTCGCAGCCCCCCGCGACCAATGCGATCCGTGAGGCGAGATGAACTACGAGGCATGGTTCAGAATCCTTTCTGTGGAACGAAGAGCGGCCCGTCCGTGGCCTGCGCCGATCACACAAGACCGAGCCGCGCGCGGACACTAGCCAAATCGGCCGATGGCTCCTAGACGAAGTTCCGCCGTTTCTGCCGGAGTAAAACCGGGCGTCTCACACTCGTCTTCATTCGCGTTCCCCTCAATTCGCGCGGACAATTTCTTCCGCGCGAATTGAGGGGAGCGCGAATGAGGACCAACAAGTGTTGAGGGACGGGACGGCGGTTTCCGCTGAAACCTGTCGGACGCGACACGGGTAGTAACGCCGGCTGGACGAACGAGGGGCCGCCAACGAAAGTGTGTTCCCCCTTCCGTGACCTCCAATGACCGACGATTTCTCGAGGAAAGTGCAACCATGCAACGTGATGTGCTGAACAGGCTGAGGATGTGTGTGATCGGTCTCGGAACCCTCGCTTGGTCCGCGTTGGCCTTCGCCGCTGACGGGGCTGCGGCCAACGAATCACTCGTCAACCGCTTGCCATCCGGTGTCTTGGCCACGGTGGAGATCGCCAAGCTCGGGCCGGTCATCAACACCATCGAGAACGCGAAGGAACTGAAGCAGTACCTCGACAGCCCGCTCTACGATGACGCTCTGAAGAACGACGGTGTGCGCAAGGCATTGGCCGGGAAGGCGATCGCCGAGGCTCAGCTTGGCATGAGCTTGTGGCAGGCGGCGAAGACGTATCTGGGCGATCGCGTGTTGCTCGGCGTTTATGCGCCGTCGAACGGGCGCGAACCCGACGGCGTGTTGATCGTGCAGGTGCAGGATGCGAGCGACCTGACGAAGCTGATCGAGAAGCTCACGCCGCTGATCGCGTTCGCCGGACGCGACGTGACGTTGAGTGATCGCGATGGCGGCGGGAAGCTCATCACGTTGAAGGACGGCAATGAAGTGGTCGTGAAGGATCGCTGGGTCGTCGCCAGCAAGAACAGCGATCTGTTGAAAGAGACGCTCACCAATCTGACCGAATCGAAATCGAGCGGAGTGGAAAATGAAGCCGCTTGGAAAACGATGTCACAGCAAATGGGAGACGGTCACGGCGTGCAGGTCTGTGTGAATCTCGCTCGCATCAAGGAGCTGATGGGCCAGACACGACTGATCCCCGAGAAGCTCGACAATCCGGTCGTCTCGCTGCTGTATGGCGGGTTGCTCGAACTGGCCAACAGCAGCCCGTATGTCGGTGCGACGTTCGATCTGAGCAAGGACGGGTTCTCGTTGCAGACGGCTCTGGCGGGAAAGGCTGGCGATGTCGATGAGGCTCACCGCGCGCTGCTCGTCAACCCGGAGCAGCCGCTCATTCCGTTCGTCCCCAACGTGCCGAGTCGTCTCGGCGCAATCTCGCTCTCGCGCGATTTCGTCACATGGTACAAGGCCCGCGAAAAACTGCTCGAAGCGAAATTGCTGCCCGAGTTCGACAAATTCGAGACCGGCCTCGCGACGTTCCTCCCCGGCAAGGACTTCGCCGAGGATGTGTTGCCGCTGTTAACCGGCCGCATCGCGTTTGTCTCCGCGCCGCAAGACTTCTCGAATCTGGATGGCAAGCCGGGCGTGCAGCTTCCCGCGTTTGGGCTGGTGGTGGAGTTGGCCAAGCCGCAGGAAGGGGCCGACCTATTCAACGTCGTCACGCAGACTTTGCTCGCCATCGTGAACATCAACGCTGGCCAGGAAAAACGCCAGCCGTGGGTCCAGACATCGGAGAGCTATCACAACGTGCAGATCAACTTTGCCCGCTTCCTTCAGCGACCGAAGGGAGATCAGTTGCCGACGGCCTACAACTTCCAACCAGCCTCGGCGCTGGTGGGCGATCGGTTCATCTTCTCGTCCACGCGGGGCATGTGCCGCCAGTTGGTCGATGCCCTGTCCGGCGAGGCCGCGTCGACGAAGCACGCCTCAGCCACTGGTTCCGCGCTGCCGAACTTTGTGCAGGAGTTGAATCCGTCCATCGGTGCCGACCTGCTCGAAGCCAACGCCGCCGTGATCCACGCGAAGAGCATCCAAGGCGGCAAGACGGCCGAGCAATCCGCCCGCGAACTGGACTTCCTCTGCAAGCTGCTCCGCCACCTGACCACGATCAAGTTCGACACGGTTCAGTATCCCGACCACATGCGGCTCGAACTGCATGGCGGTTGGAAGTGAGTGGTCCACCGAACGGAGTCAGACCAAATGTGACTCTTGGGCGTCAGCCCTCGTCTGGATTTCGGAGCGGGGTGGCGTAAGCCCCCTGATTCCGCGTTGATCGAAGAAGGGGCTGACGCCCAAAACAAGAACCGGGGGGCTGACGCCACCCCGCTCAGAGGGGCATGATTCATGAACCCGGTTGCCGAACGGACTGGTTTGCTCGCCCCGTATGATGCCGCTCGTGAAGGAGCGTGGTCGTCGCGTGAGGCGGCTCATTTGTTGGGGCGTGCCCAATTTGGGTTCACTCCGAAGGAACTCGAACTCGCCACGAAAGAGAGCTTGGTCGCGACAGTCGATCGGCTGCTCGCACCTCAAGCCGAGTCGGTCGAATACCAGCAGGCGGAGGCCGCGTTACGGAAAACATCGCTCGCGACGGGCGAGATCGGTGATCTGAAGGTCTGGTGGCTGTACCGCATGTGGGCGTCGGCCAACCCGCTCGGTGAGAAGCTGGCGGTGTTGTGGCACAACCATTTTGCGACCTCGTACGCCAAGGTCCGCTCCGCCCCGCAGATGCTCGCGCAGAACGACTTGATCCGGACGCACGCCCGCGGCGACTTCAAGCAGTTGCTGCACGGCATGGCGGTCGATCCGGCGATGCTGGTCTGGCTCGACGGCAATGCGAATCGCAAGCGGCACCCGAATGAAAACTTCGCGCGCGAGATCATGGAGCTGTTCGCTCTCGGCGTCGGCAACTACACCGAGAAAGACATTCAGGAGGCGGCTCGTTCGTTCACCGGCTGGCACATGCGCGAAGGGGCGTTCTGGTTCAATCGCCTCCAGCACGATGAGTCTCCGAAGACCGTATTCGGTCAGACGGGCAACTTTGACGGCAAGCAGATCGTCGATCTTTGCTTGGCTCATCCCGCGTGTCCGCGCTTCCTCGCGATGAAGCTGCTCAAGACGTTCGTCCTCGCCAGCCCCACGAGTGAAATGATCGACGCGGTCGCCGTCCGGCTGCGACATCACAATCTGACCTTCGCGCCGGTGATGCGCGAACTGCTCACCTCGCAATTGTTCTTCGAGGCTGCTCACCGGCGAGCCGTCATCAAATCGCCGCTCGATCTGGTCGTCGGGTCGTTGCGGTCGCTGGGCCAGGCGGTGAAGTGGCCTCCCGTCGCGAAGCTGCTCGCCGATCTCGGTCAGGACGTGTTCGAGCCTCCGTCGGTGAAAGGCTGGGAGGGCGGCCGCTTGTGGATCAACTCCTCGTCGCTGCTCATGCGGACAAACTTCGCCACGGCCTTGGCCAGCGGCGATCAACTGGCGACGCTGTCAAAGCCGATCGTTGACGGAGCGAGTGGCACGAGCGAGTCGGTGGTCGCACGGCTCGACACGCTGCTGCTCGGCGGAACGGCCGATGAACGGCTTCGTACTGATCTCGTCTCGCACCACAAACAGGCCGACGGCGACGCCGTACAAAAACTGCGCGGAGTCATGCAACTCGTGCTGTCGCTGCCGGAGTATCAGTTGCATTGATCGCGGTCGTACTGCGAGGCCCCATTGTTTTGTTGTTGTCGTGTGTGTGTGTGTGTGTGTGTGTGTGTGTGTGTGTGTGTGTCGGGATTCGGTTTTCGAGCGTAAGCTCGTTCCAATGACTTTCGGAGCGGGGTGGCGTCAGCCCCCTGGCTCTTGGGCGTAAGCCCGTTCACTCTCCATGAAGAGCCAGGGGGCTTACGCCCAATGGCACTCACTTTGAGCGAATTCCGAATGGACGTTCTGTGCGACTCGCTGAATTCGTAAGAATTCAGCCGGCTTTGACGATCCGCTGAAGTCTGACGACTTCAGCTACCCCACAAAGTGAGAGCCAGGGGGCTGACGCCGCCCCGCTCCGAAAACCCGAAGAGGGCTAACGCCCAAGAGTCACGCCTGTCAGTTCAGAACCCTGGCGATGAGTTCGGTCGGGGTGACAAGAAGCTTCCGGCCAGTACCAAAAAATCAACGGAGACCGTGACCATGCTGCCCTCCTCCACACGACGTGAGTTTCTGAGGCAACTCGGCGCGGCGGGAATCGTTTCGCTCGGGGCGCTGCCGCCGCGATTCATGACGCGCGCGGTGGCGGGTGGCATCGCCGAACGTGACAAGCGAGTCCTCGTCATGATTCAAATGGCGGGAGGCAACGACGGGTTGAACACACTCGTGCCGATGGGCGATCCGGTCTACGAGAAGGCTCGGCCGGGGATCGGCTTCAAAAAGGGACAAGCATTGCGGCTGAATGATCAGTTCGGGCTGCATCCGAATCTGACCGGGTTGCGCGAGCTGTATGACGAAGGGAAGCTCTCCATCGTCCAAGGGGTCGGCTATCCGAATCCGGATCGCTCGCACTTCCGTTCGATGGACATCTGGCAGTCGGCTGAACCCGATCGCGCCGAACCGCGCGATGGGTGGCTCGGCCGTGCGCTCGAATGGCAGTTCGATCGGCAGCCGTTGCTCGCCGAAGCACTCACGCTGGGAACCGACAAGCTGCCGCTGGCCTTCGTCAGCAGCCGCGTCAACGTGCCGACGCTGCGTCGTGTGGAAGACTTTCAATTGGCGGACGGCTCGGGACCGGAAGCCAATCGGACGCGGACTCGCTCCGCCCAGAAGCGGCTCGCCGGGGAAGCGGCTTCGACCGGCAGCGAACTCGATTTCCTCAGACGCGCCACGACGACGGCTCTGACCAGTGCCGAGCGATTGAAAAGCATGTCGTCTTCGTACAAGACGACCGTCAATTATCCGGGGACCGCGCTGGCGAACCGACTCAAACTGATCGCTCAAATGGTGGCGGCCGACTTCCCCGCGCGGATGTATTTTGTTTCGCTCGACGGCTTCGACACGCACTCGCAACAGCAGCCGGGGCACGCCGCGCTGATGGCCGAGCTGTCGGGAGCAATCCGCGCCTTCGAGCAAGACCTGACCGAACACAAGCTGTCGGATCGAGTCGCCCTCGCGACGTTCTCCGAGTTCGGACGCCGCGTCGCCGAGAACGGCAGCTTGGGGACCGATCACGGCGCGGCGTCGATGCTGTTCGCGCTGACTCCCACAGGCAAGGCTGGCTTCCACGGCCAGCATCCCAGCCTGACGGACCTCACCGACGGCGACCTCAAGTTCACGACAGACTTCCGCTCGGTCTACGCCACGCTGCTGGAGAAGTGGCTGGAAATCCCGTCCGAGGGCGTGCTGGGTGGGAAGTTTGAGACGTTGGGGTTTGTGTGAGCCGGGTGGCGGCTGCTTGGAGTGGACGGCGGTGGCTTTGAGTAAGGGAAATTAGTGCGAAGTGAAAAGTGATCAGTGCAAAGTGAAGGCCGAGGTGAACTCAACTGAACAAGTCGTCTTCACGGTGCCGACCCTAGAAGGATCCTGCCCACGAATGAATCAGCCTGACCGCCGATGCCCCTCTTCCCCACTTTGCAACTGATCACTTTTCACTTCGCACTAATTCCTCTTCAAACCTGCCCCCTGCTCTGTCTTCCCACGGCCGAGAATTGCCGCCGGGTTCGCTCGCCAGCTTTGGGGGACGTGGCTAGAATCGCCGCGAACTTTGCGGGTTGTGCGAGTCGAGCCGACCGCACACAAGTCCCGCAGACGCGTGGCCGATGAGCGTGGGCAACAGGCTCGCGCAGGTGGGCTTTGTCAGAGTCAGTTGGATCAAGTCGAGAGGGTGCGATTCATGGCAAAAGCAGGCGGACGGAAGAAGATTCCCAAGGAAATCGCGGTCATCAACGCGGACAACTGCACCGGTTGCGAATCGTGCTTGGAAGTCTGTCCCGTAGACTGCATCTACAAGGTGGACGGCGAGTCGATCGCGGGGCTGCAATCGTGGTGCGAGATCGATGTGGAGCGGTGCGTCGGCTGCGAAGTCTGCATTGCCATCCCGACCAAGAAGACGGACCCCTACGAACTGACCGTTTGCCCATGGGACGCGATCATTCTCGTGCCGACCGTACAGGTCGCTCAGGCTGTGGCGAACAAAGGTGGTCCGCCCGGCTACATGCTTCAGCACTGGGACCGGCTCGTCGTCCCCGCTCAACGCATGGCGGAACTGGCGGCAGAACAGGCGAGCGCGAAGTAACTCCGTCCCGAAGCAGGGCTTCGTTGAGGGGCTCGTGAGGCATCTGAGCGGGGCGGCGTCAGCCCCCCGGTTCTTCCAAAGAGGGCTTACGGCCAAGAACCGGGGGGCTGACGCCGCCCCGCTCGGATGTCTCAGTACTGACCGCTCAAGGTACAACAAAGCTAAGCCAGACTTCGGCGTTTTTGGACTTCGGCTTAGTTCTTGGAACTTGGTTCTTGAGGTTTTCCCTCATGGCTGCGCGTTGGCGAGTTCTCATCACGGATCGGGCTTGGCCGGACACCTCGATTGAGAGCGGAATCCTCTCTCGGGTCGGAGCCGAAGTTGTGGAACCAGCCGCGACGGACGAAGCGGCTCTGTTGGCTGCGGCCTCGGACGTGGATGCCATCGCGACGAACTGGGCCTGCGTGACGGGGGCCGTAATGCGTGCGAGTGGCCGATGTCGGACGGTCGCTCGGTTTGGGATCGGCGTGGACAACATCGCCGTCTCCGCCGCGACGGCACTTGGGATTCCGGTCACCAACTGCCCGGACTATTGCGTGGGCGAAGTGTCGGATCACGCGCTCGGTCTGTTACTCGCGTGTGCCCGGCGGATCGGCTTCTTTCACGGTCGCACGAAGCGCGGCGAGTACAACCTTGCCGCCGCACGACCCATGCAGCGCATGTCCGGTCAGACACTGGGACTGCTCGGGTTGGGGCACATCGCGCGGGAGCTGGTCCCCAAAACGCTGGCACTCGGCTTGAGCGTGATCGCGCACACGGCGAGTGGTCGCGATTACGGGACGGGCGTGCGCATGGTGTCGTTCGCAGAACTGCTCTCAGCCAGCGACTACGTGTCGGTCCATGCTCCGCTGAATGATTCGACCCGGTGGCTGTTCGATGCGGCGGCGTTGGCTCGAATGAAGCCGACCGCGTATCTCATCAACACGTCGCGCGGCGGGTTGATTGACGAGGCGGCATTGTGGGATGCCTTGCAGCAGAACCGTCTCGCGGGGGCAGCGCTCGATGTCTTCGACCCCGAGCCGCCCGATCTGTCGCGACCGTTGTTTCAGGACGAACGGGTCATCGTCACACCTCACGCCGCGTTCGTCTCCGAGCAATCGGTGTGGCAACTGCGGACGCAGGCGATGGAGCAAGTGGTCGCGGTTCTCGCGGGACAGCGCCCGAACAACGTGCTCAACCCGCAAATCTATTTTGGCCAGCTCTGATCGTTGCCGTTCGCCCCTTGGGCGCGACGCTCCCGCCGTCACACTGCGGCTTTGTGAGCTAGCGTTCTCCTCAGACAGCAGCGCGGAAACGACTTGTCCCTTGTAGCCTGACGCGCAAGCGAAGGATCGGTGGCTATGCGAGCTTCGCTTGCGCGTCAGGCTTCAGTGAGCCTGCATCGTTTTGTCGCTCGCTTAAAGGATTCTGATCGTGGGCGCCCGCCACACTCGTTCCAAAAAAATGGCCAACTCCGTTAAAGTCGTGGCCGCAAACGCCGTCGCTGTGACGGAGGATCTGTCGTTGGAGTCCGGCTTCACGAACGCGACGGTCCAAGAGGAAGTCTCAGACGATTCGCTGTTTGTGCAGTTTGAATCGGACGACGCTTCTGCGAGTGACGAGCCGGTTCCGCTGACGCTGATCGAAGCGTCTGCCGCACCACAGGCGTTCGACGCACCCTCTGCCGATGAACTCGACGGTCTGCGCGAACAACTCGACGGCAAGGATGAGCTGATTTCGGCGCTGGTCGTCGAACTGGAGCAAGTTGTCGAGCAACTCGATCGACTGCAGCGCAGCGGCAGCGAACGACCGCGCGGGCCGGGAAGTTTCACGGCTCAGAGCGGTTCAAAACTGTCACCGGAAGCTGCGGAAGAGCAGCAGCAAATCTTCGGTGATCTGCAGCGCTTCGTGCAGCAGTGGGACGAGCTTCAGCCAGCCAGTGTGCTGGGACGGATCGAGTCTGAATTGGCGGCGATGCGTTCACTGCTGACTCACGGTGCCCATTCGCTCAACCCAAGCGAGGCTTCGGTGCGCGAACGGCTGGGTGCGACAAGCGGCCTCGACGGCGTGATCGCGCGGCTGGCCATCGAAACGCCTGGTCGCGAACGAACGGAGTCTCCGACTGCCGGTTCGAGTTGGGAATCGATGAAGCGGCAGATGCTCGGTGAGGACTCCGCCGTCGCTGTCGTTGAGGGACGCGAAACTGCCGTCGCCGGTTTGAATGATCGGTCGATGGAATCGCCGTCCCCCTGCCACGAAGAACTTTCTCTGGAGCGTTTCACCGGACTCCTCGCGGTCGATCTCGACGCGGCCACGCGCGAAGAGTTGCAGGTCGCCTGCGCCGAACGAGACGTGGCCATCGTGCAGCTCACGCGCCTGTTGCGATCGCACAACAACGTCGCGCTGCCTACCGATTGGAACGACATCGCCGGCATCCCGGACGAAGTGAAATGCCGCGCCGATCAACTGGCGTCACGTTTGGAAAAGCAGGTCCAACTGGCCGAAGTGGAACTGTCGCTGGACCGGGCGCGACTGTCTCGTGAACGGAGTCAGGTGCAGGCCGAGCGAGCCACCATCGAACGGCATCTCAAACGCCTCGGTCTCAGTTCACTCGACGAGCTGGAGAACATCGCTGTCGAAAGCGGTTCAGCATCGGATCGGCGCTGGATGCGATTCTTGGGCGTGAACCGCCGGTCGTAGGGTGAGGTGTGCAACGCTGCCGCTACCCGCTTGTTGAAAAAAACCACCGGGCAAGCCCATTGGTCTCGACACCACCCGACCTCAATGAGGACATCCTTGCCATTGATGCACACGATCGCCTCTGCGGTCTTCCCCTCTCTGCGGTGATTCAAACTTCAAACTCGGACACCGCAGAGATGGGATGACCGCAGAAACAATCAACAACTGCCGTCGATTTTAAGTTGTGTAGAGACCACCGGGCTTGCCCCGGTGGCTGGCCGGTCTTTGCATTACTTTGGAAACCACGCGGAAACAAGTAGTGCAAAGACCTGATTCCACCGGGGCAAGCCCGGTGGGGGGGAGCAACAGGCAGTCACCTTGATCGTCGGGCCGGTGCCGCTTCGTCGGCGTAGCCGGTCTGCTGGATGACCGACTCTGGCGACGATGAGCCTGACTGGCGACTGGCCGTTTGGTCGAGAAATGCGCTGACCGAAGTCAGTGTTTCCTTGCGCTGCATGATCTCGGAGCCATCTGCCAACTGAACGGACATTTCGAGGTAGCGATTCATTTGCGAGTGGGTTGGCAGCCCGGTTCTCCGGTCGATCTTGCAAGTTCCGTGACAATGGCCACCGCGCACGAACACGCGCATTTCGCGGTCTGCGTCACGAACCACGGTCGGCACTTTGTCGCTCAGTACGTTGCCCACGAGACTGATCTCGGCGCTGGTGTCGGTGAGACCGTCGAGGACACAGCGCGTGTTGACCTGCACAGGAATCGGGCCTTCGGTGCGACGCGGCTTCAGATCCCACGACTGGCCCACCTTCACGGCGACGGCGGGGCTCGTGGGATCATTGCTGTAGGGCAGCAGCCCGATCCCGTCATCCACAAAGTTGGCGAGATCATGCTCGCTGTGAACTCCTTCGAGTTGTTGCAGCACCGACGAGCGAAGGTGAGACGGCACATCCTTCACGCAGCGTTGGAGGAACTCGGCAAAGCCAATCAATTGCTCGACCTTGTTGTCGGGACCGATCCAAAACGAGAAACCGTTCTCGTTCAGTCCCGCGTAGGCGAGCGCTTCCGGCGGAACCGGTTGCTGCGGTGAGGCGTCCGAGGAGTACTCGACTTTCTTTCCGGCAATGTCGTGCGAATAGCGGATTCGGTGGTAACGAACGCTCAGCCGCTTGTGACCGTCACGCACTTCTTCAACGCTCAGCGACAAGAGCATCTCGGCCAGTGACCGATAGACGGAGATTTCTCGACCGACGGCTTGAGTCAGCCGCTGCTCGACGCGCTTCGTCAACGGGAAGCGATCCCCGGCCTTGAGCTTCAATTCCAGCTCGGCCGCAGTCGGCACCTCGCCCGACTTCTTGGCGTCACCATCGCCCAGTTCATCCCCCTCACCATCCTCGTCGAGGTCCGCGAGGTCCACGTCCACATCGGCCTGGCTCCCTTGGAAGTAGTTGCAACCGGGTAGCCCGACAAACAACAAACCCATCAGCGCGAACAGCCGCACCGAAGCGAACGGCATTTTGAAGAACGGCACTGTCGAGAACAGCATCGTGAAGACCTTCCTTGGTCAAGGACACCGCCAAACGAAAAGGCCACCGAATCGCTGCGAGAGAATGCAACGAGGCCCCTGCGAAGGGCGGGAACATAGCAGCCGCTCCAGATCGCGCAAAGGTGAGCTTGCCGGTCCGCACTCCAATAGATGACCGCACCTCCCGATTTCAACCCAACGCAATTACTTCGGGAACTCGCCTTGCCCCTCCTGACGAACCGACCTAATTTGATGCGTCGATGGAGGGCCGACTCGCGGATCGAGTTGCCCGTCTCTGATCCGCATTCGTTGAGGAGTGTACTCACGATGGTCGTTGTTCCCGCAAAGTCTGACGTTGTCCGTTTGCTCTGCTGTCGCCGCATCTGCCTTGCGCTGTTACTGACGATTACGATCAGCGGTCTGTCGCTGGGATCGCGAATGGTTTTGGCTGAACATCCGCCAGCAGCGAACGAACTGCGTCCCGCCGGAGCTGTGACCGGCTCACTGCTGATCGCCGGTGGTGGGGGAATTCCCGTCGCGGTCCTCGATCGGTACTTCGAATTAGCGGGGGGTGAGCAGGCGCGGATCGTCATCATCACGACGGCGAGTCAATTGGCGGGGACGCCCGAGGCGGAGCAACGTTACGCGCACTGGCACGATCGCAAACCAGCTTCATTGACCTTTCTGCACACGCGCGATCGGCTGACGGCGGATCGGTCGGAGTTCTCACAGGTACTGCTGGAAGCGAACGCCGTCTGGTTCATGGGTGGCAATCAAAACTGGCTGGCGGAAGCGTATCTCGGAACACTTGTCGAAGAACGTTGCCATGCGTTGTTGCGACGCGGCGGCGTGATCGGTGGATCGTCGGCCGGGGCGGCGATCATGTCGCGGTCGATGATTGCGGGAGGACGCGAGTTGCCCGTGATGGCATCCGGCTTCGGATTCCTGGAAGGGACGATCATCGACCAGCACTTCCGGAAGCGGAACCGACAGGCCCGGCTGATGCAGGCTCTCGAACTTCGACCGGGGCTCGTCGGTATCGGTATCGACGAAGCGACGGCACTGGTCGTGCGCGGCCGCACACTGGAAGTCGTGGGTGATTCCGACGTGACCATCGCGCTGGCTCCGTCCTCCGGCCGCGAGGCCCGAATTCAAACATTGGTCGCGGGTCAGAAGGACGATTTGGTGAAGCTCAGCCGCGCAGCGATCGCACGCACGCGGCCCGCTTTTCCAGCTCAAATGGCCTCGGTTCCCGAAGTCAAATCCGGCACGTTGGTCATCGTGGGAGGCGGCAATACGCCGCGCGAAGCGGTCGATCAATTCCTCACGGCGGCCGGAGGCAAAGATGCGTCGATCATCGTCGTCTCGAACGCACTCGGTGAGGAACCGCCGGAAGAACAGACGGTCTGCGGCTGGTTGAAAACGGCGGGAGCGTCCAACGTGCATCAGGTCCACACCCGCCTGGGAGACGATCTGGCCAGCCCCGAATTGCAGTCCCGCATTCAGACAGCAAAGGGTGTCTGGTTCACCGGAGGTCGTCAGTGGCGGTTGGTCGATGCGTACCTCGACACACCGGTCCAGTGCCTGTTTCAAGCCGTGTTGAATCGCGGCGGCGTCATCGGCGGGACATCGGCGGGAGCCACGATTCAGGGCGATTACCTCGTGCGCGGCAACCCGCTTGGCAACGAAGACATGATGGCCGAAGGCTATGAACGCGGCTTCGGGTTCTTGCCCGGCGTCGCCATCGACCAGCACTTCACGCAGCGGTCACGCTTCAGCGACATGACCGGATTGAAGAAGGCGTTTCCGCAACTGATCGGCCTCGGCATCGACGAGGCCACGGCCATGATCGTGCGCGGGACAACGATGGAAGTCGTCGGTCAAAGCCAGGTCGCCGTGTTCGACCGTCAACCGAACGATCCCGAATCCGAGCCTGAATACGAAGTGGTCAAGGCAGGTCAGAAGTATGACTTCAAGCAGCGCCGTCTGATGGATTCGACCGACGTTCAAACCGTCGAAACGAAGTGACTCAGCCAGTCTGCACCGAAGCCGGAAACGGTCCCGCTTCGCCTTCTGCCCCACATCGTCCTGCCATAACAAAGGCAGGACGATGTGGGGCAGAACCATGAAGTCGGGCAGAGAGTCATCGACAGTCGATCATGGTCCTGTCACCGCGTCACGAGCGGCCCGGTATCAACGACCTCGAAGTCGCGGACCTTGACTCGCTTGAGCGTGGAGATGGCATCGTCGTCCCACCGCGCATCGGGGGCACCACTGACGAACCAGTCGCCGCCGTTGTCGGCCAGCAACATCCCGTAGGACTTAAGCCCCTGCAACAGAACCTGAGACAGTCGAGGGAACTTGCTCGTATCGAAGCTCGCTTTCAAGCGGACGCGCATTCCCATGGGAGGCAAGTTCGGATCGGTCGAGTTGCTGGCGAAGTGCCTGGCTGGCAACACGTAGGCGCGTTGAGTCCGTCTCACCGTGAAGCGAAGTGCATGCTGTAATTTGCCGAGTTCGACGATCTCGTCGTAGCGAGCCAGTCCTGGAAAGACCGGTAGCCCTGCCGCATCGGCCGAGGTCCAACCGGCGGGGCGTAGCGTGTTGCTGCTCAGATCAAAAATCGCGCCCGAAACGGCCTTCCACTTGCCGCCCGGCAGCGGGTGGACTTGGTACAGCTCGTAGAGCTTCTTGTTCTTGGCGTCGATCATCAGGACGTGACGGTCGGCATCGGCCGGAGCGTTCGGTCCCCCTTCGATCGGTGGGTTCGGTGGAATCGGGTACGGCCCGGCATCGCTCTCATCGGCGTACTCGAACTGCACGGTGGACTTGGCTTGAGTCGGCGAGACCGCGACGAACGGGATGCCGTTCGGGACTCCCTCCCAAACGGTGCCGAAGTCCGGATGCAGTGGCTTGTCCAACCCGATCGACTGCAACCACGCTTGCGACTTGGCATGCAGCTTCAACTTGGAAACGTCTTTGTTCCAAGGGTTGGTCACGGGAAAGATGGCGACCTCACCGTAGGCCGTCTTCAACGTTGGCGGCTTGGCCTTCGCCGTCAATGCCGCCTCTTCCTGAGAAGCCGCCTGTCCGGCAACCCACCCTCCTCCGCAGACCATCGTTACCAGCAACAACCACACGTTTTGCCGAGTCATGGGGAACACCTTTCCAGTTGAGGGGCTACGTTCACCGATGCGGCAACTATAGCTCACACGGTCGGGCGAGCAGCATTTGCATCGTTCATACTTCAGTGCAGTCTTTGATGAGACATCTGAGCGGGGCGGCGTCAGCCCCCCGGTTCTTGGGCGTCAGCCCGTTTTCAAAGTACCGACCCCAACTCAACGGTTGCGGCCTCGTTTCACCGCGCGGCATCCCACGTGGTGCGTGAATCTCGCCAACGAACTTTGCCGCATGGTCGTAGGTCGTCCGATCGGTCCTTACAATCCGGCCCCATCAGTTGGCCGGATTTTTTGAGCGAGGAGCAGTTCGTGGCAGAAGACCATTCGTTGATCGCGGCGTTTGAGCGGAATGTTTCTTCGGCAATTCTGGGCAAGCCGGAGCCGATCCGCTTCGCACTGGTCACGCTGCTGGCGCAGGGGCATCTGCTGGTGGAAGACGCGCCGGGGGTCGGCAAGACGGCGTTGGCCAAGGGGATCGCGAAGAGCCTCGCCTGTGGCTTCAAACGATTGCAGTTCACACCCGACATGCTGCCGAGCGACATTCTGGGATCGAGCGTCTACCTACCGAGTCTGGGTGAGTTCGAGTTCCGACAAGGACCGATCTTCACCAATGTTCTGCTGGCCGATGAGATCAACCGCACGACGCCTCGCACGCAAAGCGCGCTGTTGGAAGCGATGAGCGAAGGTCAGGTCTCGGTGGAAGGGAAGACTCACAAGTTGGCCGATCCGTTCTTCGTGCTGGCGACTCAGAATCCGTTCGAGTTTGAGGGAACGTATCCGCTCCCCGAGAACCAGCTCGACCGATTTATGCTCTGTATCGAGATCGGTTATTCAACGCGCGAAGTCGAGAAGAACGTCCTCACGAATCATCGCGATGGCGAGCCGGTCGATAAGCTCGGCGCGGTCCTCGATCCGGCACAATTGGCTCAACTGCAAAAGGCGGCGCGCAATGTCCGCGTGGACGACTCGATCAACGACTACATGCTCGACATCGTGACTGCGACCCGCACGCACGAGCAGTTGCAGTTGGGGGTGAGTACTCGCGGCGCGATCACGCTCTATCGGGCGGCTCAAGGTCTCGCGTTGGTCGAAGGCCGCAACTACGTGATCCCGGACGATGTGAAGCGGCTGGCGATCCCCGCGCTGGCTCACCGCATCGTCGTGAAGGGCGTCCTGCACGAAGGCCGACGCGAACGCGCGAAGTCGATCCTCAAGCAGATCCTCGGGAAGACGCCCGTGCCGTCTTGATGGGAAGCCGCATGATCGATGTCTTCGTCGTCAATGCCGCGTACGGGTGAGATGGCGTCGTTTAACCGCGTGGGCAACGCCCCGCGCGTCAAGCGACGTGGAAAGCCGTTTCGCCATCGACGCGCGGGGCGTTGCCCACGCGGTTAAACGACGCACTCGATTCAACGTTCGGCCGTGGCCTCTTCCGTCTGGCGGGCGTCATCGCGGTACTGGCGGTCGAGTTCCTCGAAATCGACTCCCGTCAGTTCGTCGAGTGACGCTGCGTGGTCTCGCACGCGGTTGTCACCGCTGTAAAGTTGCGACAGATGCGAGACCAGTGCCTCGCGATAACGTCCGCTGTCGTAGTGCATGAAGAACCGAGCCAACCCCGCCGCCTGCGTGTAGTTTTTGGTGAGGGCCGGTGCGAATTGGAAGTTGCGCATGCCCATGCCAGAGAACTCTTTCAGCGGCATGTAGTAGCTCTGCTCGGCCAGCAAGTTGGCCCTGGCTCCCGCGAAACGAATGTAGCCGGGATCGCCAATGGAGACGCGGCCGTCCGCTCGCTGAAATGACTCCATGTAGCAGGCGATCCCTTCGATGATCCAGAAGTGGTCCTTCTCGCCGATGGGACGGTTCGCCTGATGCGACTCGAAGAAGAGTTGATGCGTGGCTTCGTGGAACAGCGTCGCTTCGCCGCCGCCCTTGTCGTCGTGATAGAAGTGCGCGACGCGGTCGTTCGTCATGTAGACGCCGTTCGTCTGCTCGATCGTCGGGAACTGCTTGCGTAGCCGATCGAGATACTCGTCACGCGAGCGGTAGTAATGCACGAGGTAGGGAGTCGGCCTGGAGGAACGCGCCTTTCCGTCGAACAACTTTTTGAGTTGCTCGGGCGTGTTGAAGAAGCCCGCGAACGTCTCGTTGAAGAACCCGTAGAAGTCTTCAAGAGCCTTCCCGAGTTCCACGCCCCGTTCCAAACTGTAGTTCGTCTTAATGAGGTAATGATCGGTGCGGACTTGCCAGCCGTCGGCAAACGCATGTCGCAGCTCTTGCTCTTTCGCCGCGGTGTACCAGCGGCCCTTAAAGAACCGCTCGTCCGCCGCGTACTTGACGAGATGGTTTTTGGGGAGCCATCCAAAGTCATTGTGCCAGACCTTGCCTTCACGAGTTTGCGCGGCGGCGAACGAGGTGACCCATTCGTTGCCCAGTTGTTCGAAGCCGAGAATCTTGCGGATCGGTGCATGATCGGGGTTGTGGACGGCCGCCTCGCGCACGAGTCGATATGCGTAGCCGGGGTTGTCGCTGTGAAGGGCGCGACGCGACAACAAGTACAGCTTCTTGGCGTACTCGTCCTCGGAATGCTTGAGTTGCGTTTGCCAGAACCGTTCGTCGGGCGTCAGTTGGGCGGGAAGTTCTGGCTGAACGTCATGCGGCAGTGCGGGGAGGTTCAACGCCTGTGTGGCCGGAGAAATGAGTCGGCTCTTGATGCGCGCGACTCCCTCGGGAAGCGACTTGTCCTCACAGAACTCAATCAGTTTGGTTAGCTCTGTGGAAAGCCCTCGATACGCCTCAACGTGCGATTCTTGGATCGCCGCCAGCGAATTACGTCCACCGGGTTGCTGTGCGAAGGACAGTGTCACACCCGAACAGGCGAACAGCACGATCACGAAACAAAGTCGCGCAACGTGGAGGATGCCACTTTCAAGAGACCGAAATTTCATGGGACCGCCACCCTCAAGAAGACGCCTCAAACACGCAGGGTGGGCATTCTAGGAGAGGCTTCCGGACGGGCCTAGACGAAGTCGGGCGAACCAAACCGCGCGATCGAAGTCCAGCTTAGCTTTATACCTCGCGTGGTCCGTGATGAGACATCTGAGCGGGGCGGCGTCAGCCAGGGCCTCCGCATCTCATTTACCTTGTTTTCACCGGCAGTTTTCGCACGTCATATGAATCGGTGTGCCAGTTCTGAGTGGCCTACAACTCAATTACTCAGTAAAACAGGCACATTTAGATGCGGAGGCCCTGCGGCGTCAGCCCCCTGGTTCTTGGGCGTAAGCCCTCTTCGGAAGAACCGGGGGGCTGACGCCGCCCCGCTCGGAAATCTCTCACTTTGTGTCGCGTGAGGTATAAGAAAAGCCGGACTTCGGGAAGACTTTGGCTACGACAGAGGCTACGAACACAGGACAGGCAAGAGTGCCCGTCCTACAGTCAGCTCTCCTGCGGCTCATCCAGTTCGTCGAGCAATCTGACCGCCGCTTGGAGCAGTTGCGGTAAGCCCTTACCGGAGATCGCGCTGATCTTCATCACGGGGCGACCGATTCGTTCTTCGAGCAGTTCAGCAGCGGCATCGGCGTCGGTCAGTTCACACTTGGTGATGACGATCAATTCGGGACGCGCGGCGATTTCTTCGTCGTATAGCCGTAATTCCTCACGGATTTGGAGGTAATTCTCGATCGGATCGGTCTGGTCGTCGGGCGACGGTTCGATCAGATGGATTAGGACTTTGGTTCGTTGAACGTGGCGGAGGAACTCGTGTCCCAAGCCGACTCCGGCGTGAGCACCCTCGATGAGGCCGGGAATGTCGGCCATCACGAATTGTCGTTCGTGACCAACACGCACGATGCCGAGGTTTGGATACTTCGTGGTGAACGGATAGCTGGCGATTTCGGGCGTGGCGCGCGACAGCCGCGAGAGGAGCGTCGATTTGCCCGCGTTCGGTTTGCCGATCAGGCCGACATCGGCGATGACCTTCAATTCGAGCGAGATATCGCGATGTTCACCTGCTTCACCGGGACCGAACTCGCGCGGAGCACGGTTCGTCGAGGACATGAACCGAATGTTCCCCTTGCCGCCTTGCCCACCCTTGGCCACGATCAGTTGCTCGCCGTGTTCAACCATATCCTTGAGGACGTGACCGCGATTGGTATCGCGCAGAATCGTCCCCGTTGGGACATGAATCACCACGTCTGCACCGTTGCAGCCGCTGCGCAAAGAGGATTCGCCTGCTCCGCCGGGTTCGGCTTTCCAATGGCGGACGCCAGCCAGATGGATGAGGCTGCTGACGTTCTCGTCGGCCTCAATAATGATGTGGCCACCGCGACCGCCATCGCCCCCGTTGGGACCGCCGCGCGGGACGTGCGATTCCTTTCGGAAACTGGCCGAACCGGCACCGCCATCACCCGCTCTACAAAAAATCGCAACTTGGTCTACAAACATAGTGCGGGCATGATAGCCGCTAATGGGCGCGTGAGGGAGTCACTTGGATGGCGTGACGCGAGGTAGCTCTCACGAAGTCCGGCTTTTCCTAAAGCCGGACTTCTTTTCCGGACTTTTTTGAAGCCGGACTTCCTGTTGAAGAACATCGCGACGGCAGGAAGTCCGGCTAACAAAGCTAAGCCGGACTTCATCGCCTGGCCTCGGACTTTGGCTCACATCTGCTTCAACAACTCATTGATCGGGCCGATGTACGCGATCATGAAAATGCGGAACACAATGAACACGATCATGATCGCGACCAGCGCCCAGATCATCCACGCGAGTGTGCCAGTCAGTGCGGCGAGGCTGCGTCGCGCCTGCTCTTCCAGCTGAGGGCTGAGTCGTTCGAGCGTCTCGGGAACGGTGCCGGTCGCTTCGCCGACTCGTACCAATTCGAGATATTCAACGGGGAACAGGTTGCTCGCGGCGAGGGCTTCCGACAGGTCTTCGCCCCCCTGCACCATCCCGATCACTTGGGGAGCCGCCGCCGCGAACGAGCCGTTGGCGGTCGCCTTCAGACTGGCATCGAGACTCGGCCCGATCGGCATTCCGGCTTGTTGAGTCAGCGCGAAGGCCCACGAAAACCGGGCCATTGCGAAGGAACGGAGGCAGTAGCCGATCACCGGAATGCGCAGCAGGAGCGCGTGCAGGGTGGCTCGGCCGCGCAGCCCGCGCGTCAACAGTTGATAGACGACGAACAGCCCGAACGCCGAACCGAAACAGAGGAACAGCCACATCAGTGAGCCTTTTGCGCCGGTCAGGCCAAGGCCGAGAATGTCCATCGGCTCGTTCCCTTTCCCCGACGCGATCATCCCCATGATGAAGATCAACCCAGCGACAATGAAGACCGCCGCGACGAGCTGAAACAACGGCCACGCGATCGCGCCGACAAACGTCCTCCGCAGACGAATCAGATTCTCGTAGTGATCGGCCAACGACGCGAGCACCTCGGGCAACGAACCGGTTTCTTCCGCGACCGAAACCAAGTCGATCATCAGCTCGGGGAAACGGCCGGGATGTGCTCGCATGGAAGCGGCGATGTCCTGCCCTTTCCGCAAGTCATCGACAATGGTCTTCGAGATCTGCTGCAAGGTCGAATGTCGCGACTGGCCTCCCGCAACTTGAACCGCTTTCAAAATATTGACGCCCGAATGCAGCAATGTCCCCAGCGAACGGCAAAACGTCGCGAGGATGCTCCACGACAATTGCGATCCGAAGAGCTGCGATCCAAAGGAACTGGCCACGACGAACTCCGATCATGAGAGGGCTTGAGAGGCAACCGCACTTCAACGCCCGTGAACACTCGTGATTTGAACGCGGCGTCATTCAAACTGAGGAGGGCAAAACACGAAAGGCGAAATCAAGGCGAGAAGGGAACACTGATCTGCGCTGATCGACACTCATTTTGGAACTGCATCTTTGCTCGATTCCCAGATCGAGTGAAGTTGTCGTCGAGGAGTCACGTTCTGGTGCTTCATTCGCGCTCTCCTCAATTCGCGCGGCCAGGATTGTGCCGCGCGAATTGAGGAGAGCGCGAATGAAAACAAAAGTCGGAGGCAGGGACCCGCTTGTTTTTGATGAGTGAAGATCAGCGACGATCAGTGTTCCCACTTCTTGTGTGACCAACCTGAAGCGTTTTGTCCGCGTGTGCGCGTGGACTCGTGGCTGACAGAGGTCGCATGGTAGCATCGCGCCGGGGTTCGTTCTCTCTGCATCTCTCAAGGATTCTCACCATGCTGCGGTCACGGGGGTTGTTGGCGTTGATGCTGTTGTTGTGCGGTTCGTTCGGATCACGCAGCGTTCTGGCGGGAGTGCCGAAGTTTGAGGCTCATGTGATCGACCCGAACATCGGCAATGTTTGTTATGCCGTCACTGCGGCGGACGTGAACGGTGACGGAAAGCTCGACATCGTGGCGGTCAGTGAGAACCGCGTGCAGTGGTACGAAGCGCCGTCGTGGACAAAGCACATCATCTTGGAAGATCAGCTCGAAGCCGAGCATGTCTGCATCGCGGCGACCGATGTGGATCAAGACGGGAAGATCGACTTCGCCATCGGCGCGGGCTGGATCAAGGCGAACAGCGGCACGATTCAGTGGATCACGCGCGGTGCCAAGCCGGAAGACAAATGGAGTGTTCACTTCATCGGCAAAGAGAAAACGACGCACCGCATGAGCTTCGCCGACGTGCTGGGGACCGGACGGCCGCAGTTGGTGGTCTCACCGCTGACTCGCAGTGCCGAAGGAGCGACGGGAGTTCGCTTGCTGGCATTTGAGATTCCGAAGCAGCCCAAAACCGATCGCTGGATGCCGACGGTTCTCGATGCAACCGTGAACCGCATGCACGCGCACACGCACGCCGATTTGGATTCAGACGGCAGACTCGATTCGATAGTGGCGGGAGAAGAAGGCGTCTTCCTTATTCAGCGCAAGGGCGAAATCTTCACCAAGACACTGCTCGGCACGGGAGCCAGCGGGGACAAGCCGGAACTGCGCGGCGCGGGCGAGATCAAAGTCGGCAAGCTCAAAAATGGAGGCCACTTCCTCGCGACGGTCGAGCCGATGCACGGCACGAGCGTCGCCGTCTACCTCAACCATGCCGACGGATCGCTACCGATGAAGCGGATCGTGATCGAAGAGACTCTGAAGCAAGGCCACGCGGTCTGGGCGGCTGATCTCGACGGCGACGGCTCAGACGAACTGGTCATCGGCCATCGCGAAGCAGGAACCGGCACAGTCAAAGGACCGGGCTTGTACGTCTTCTCGAACGATGACGAAGCGGGAACCAAGTGGACCAAGCACATCATCGACGACGGCGGCATCGCGGTCGAAGACGCTTTCGCAGCAGACCTCAACGGCGACGGTCGCCCCGATCTGGTCGCCGGTGGCCGAGCCACTCACAACGTGAAGCTGTACCTCAACGCGGGAGCGGCGAAGTAGTCTTTCGTGCCGTTCCCGTTGTCACCGACACGGGGTCGGCGCAGGCGGGAACGACAACCGTAGGATAGGCGCCTCGTCCGCCCGAGTTTGCGATTCACCAACGTGCGGACGGACGAGGCGTCCATCCAACGCCGATTGCACCCGTGCCCCAGAGTTGATTACGCCTCAGCGCGCAGTCCCGCTTTGATGAAGGCGGGCTGGATGTTGGCGTAGGAGTGTTTGGCGGCGGCGAGCGGATTGTAGCCGGGCTTGCCCGAGACCTGGGCACTCACTTCGACGACGACCGAGCCGCGATAGCCGCCCGCTTTGAGGAGCGTCAGGTACTCGACGTAGTCGATGTCGCGGGCGTCGCCGGGGAGAGCGAACTCGGTCTTGCCGTCGGTTGTGAGGTTGTCCTTGATGTGGACGAAGACCGTCTCGCCAATCATGGCGGAGAGAGAATCCGCCAGATTGAGTTGCTGGCGTTGGAAGTGGCTGTAGTCGAAGACGAGCCTGATCCACGGGCTGTTGATTTGGCGAACCAGCCACTGCGCATCCTGCGGCGTGTGTAAGGCTCCAAAAATGTGAGCCTTGATCGCGATCACGGTCTTGTGGGATGAGGCAACTCGTTCCCAGTCTTTCAGGGCGGCGACCATCCTATCGCGAAGCTGCTCCCACTCGGCGGGTTTGCCTCCAAGTACCGTTTCCACCACGGGAGGCTGATCGGGGGCGAGGTCGTGTCCCAACTCGCACACCGCCTTGAGTCGTTCCAAATTCGCTTGATGCTGCACTTCGGGGACGACGAGACCGAGGTTCTCCATTAAGCACGGGATGTCGAGGGCGAGGTCATTCAGTTGCGACCGGATTGCCACTCGATCTGCTTTCGTCAGAGCCGCCGCATCACACGGCCAGTCCTTCAGGCAGGCGAGTTCGACGCCGCTGTAGCCGATCTCAGCGCAGACCTTCAATGCCTCGGCGACCTTCAGTGATCTCATGCCATACAAGCTGAAGCCGAACCCAATCCGAGCCGACGGAGCAGAGAGAGCCTTCGCTCCCAACGCGGCTAGTCCCGCCGAAGCGGCAGCCGTATGCAGGAACTCGCGCCGCGAGAGGGCGGGTGTGATCGTCATCTTTCAAACTCCGTTTAGATGAGACGTGCGGTGAGTCCGCGTCGCGGAAGTCACGGCATTGTGAGGTCTTCGATTATCGCTGTCTTCATCCGCGCCCCGGCTTTGCCATCCGTGCTACCCCAAAACGTAGGACTAATCAACGAGGCCCTGGCCTCAGGCCGACGAGTTGAGGTGCCCACAGGCCAGATTGCCGCCTTTCATTCGCGCTCCCCTCAATTCGCGCGGAAATTGATCCGCGCGAATTGAGGGGAGCGCGAATGAAAACCTGAAACGTCGTGTGGTTGACGTTGCTTCCCCGCTTGAATCGAGCCGTGAATTCAAAATTTGACTCATTTACAACAACCTCCAAAGCCCAAGCCTTCTAGCACGGATGACAAAGCCGGGGCACGGATAAAACGGGCTCTCCGCCATTTGTGTTGGATGCTTGAGTGAGCGGCATGGCGCTAGTGGTTCGCCAATTTTAAGTTGTTCGGTTGCGTTGTTTAACCGCGTGGGCAACGCCCCGCGCGTCGAGCGACATTCGAGTCTGTTCCCCATCCAC
>JAYSQC010000117.1:0-3738 GCA_043721755.1 Schlesneria sp. | reverse complement strand
GACGAACTGGAGGTCGAGCTGGCCAAGCTGGGGCTGGCCACCGAGCAGTTCACGATCCGCATGACGGGCTGCCCGAACGCCTGCGCCCGACCTTACACGTCTGACATTGGCTTGGTGGGAAAGGCCGTTGGCAAATACACGATCCTCGTTGGCGGCAGATTATTGGGCAATCGCCTCAACGTGATCTACAAGGACATGGTCCCGCTCCGCGAGGTGGTCCAGGAGTTGGTGCCTCTGCTGGTCTACTTCAAAGCCGACCGCGAGCCGGGTGAGTCTTGGGGCGACTTCTGCCACCGCAAGGGGGTGGCAGAGCTGCTCCGCTTCGACGCCGAGTATCAGAGCCGGGCCGAACTGGTCGAGGCCCACATATAAGGAGAATCCGTTATGCCTCGCGACCGACAAGCGATTGGCTTATGTCCCCGCTGCAATCATGGAACCATGACCTGCACTTACAACAAATTCCTGGGCGCGACGCGGGAGATCCACTCTTGGGAGCACCGTTGTTCGGATTGCGCTCATCGCGAGACGCAAGCATTTCGCTCGGACGACAGCGAAGCCGATCCAACGAGCGATCCAACGGTTTGCCCATTCTGCGGTCGGCAAGGGGCTGCATGAAACCGATATTTGACGTTCCCGACAAAAGTTGAAGTAGCGTGGGCTTCAGCAGGAACCCGGCCGGAGCCAACCTCTACAATCGCGACGGCCTGCCCGCGTCGCCGTTTCGCACGGATGAGTGGTAGTCTGTGCCGACATCAATCAGCCTTTCAAAGAGACATCATGAATCACCTTCGATGGTTGTTCGCGTTCGTACTTCTGGTGACAGCCGCGTCCTCGCGCGAGGCGTCGGCACAGGTGCTCAACAAGCAGCAGCAACTTGAGGCGCAGACCTTCTGGGACAACCGCGATTGGGATTGGTATGCCGAACACATCCCGTTCTTCGAGTGCCCCGATGCGGACATCACGACGACCTATTACTACCGCTGGGAACTGCTGACGAAGCATCTGACCTACGGCTCGCCGAACAGCGGCTACTCGTTCACCGAGTTCATCGATCGGCCATTTTGGTCGGGGGCTTACGGAGCGATCAGTTGCCCGGCGGGGCATCAGCTTTATGAGGCGCGCTGGCTGCGGCAGCCGCGGATTGCTCGCGACTATTTGACGTACTGGTTCCGCACGCCGGGTGCTCAGCCGCGAAACTATTCGACGTGGCTGGCGGACAGCGCGTGGGCCGTGAATCAAGTGCATCGCGAGGATGCGTTCGCGATCGACCTGCTGCCGGATCTCGTCCAGAACTACGCAGGCTGGGAGCAGCGGCACTTCGTTCCCGAGGTCGGGCTGTTCTGGCAGACCGGTCACGACGACGGCATGGAGTTCAACATCAACAGCCGCCAGACCAAGGACATCCTGCGCGGTGCTCCGAGCTATCGGCCGTCGTTCAACGCCTACCTGTGGGCCGATGCGGTCGCGATCGCGAAGCTGGCACGGCTGGCGGGGAAGGACGACATCGCGGTGCGATTCGAGAAGAAGGCCGAGTCGCTCCAGACGACGATGCTGAAACTCCTCTGGGATGACCAGCGAAAATTCTTCTTCCCCGTCTACAAGAACGACGAGGAGCGCGACGGCCACAAGATCAGGGCGCTGACGAAGACTTACGAAGACGGCCAGTTCGCCGGCGATTCGCACGGGCGCGAGCTGATCGGCTATGTGCCGTGGCAATTCAACATGCTCGATCCCAAGAGCGGCACAACCGGGGCTAGCGCCCTGCGGCTCAAGCTCAAGGGTTACGACTCCGCCTGGTCGAAGCTGATGTACCGGGACGGTTTCTATTCGGACTTCGGACCATCGACGGTCGAGCGGAACGATCCGCTGTTTGTGTTGCAAAAGTCCTGCTGCTGGTGGAGCGGCCAATCGTGGCCGTATGCGACGACACAGACACTCAAGGCGCTGGCGAATGTTGTGCAGGACGACAGCGTAGGACGGGCACTCTTGCCCGTCTCTCCCGCCTCGACGCCGGATCAGCAAGAGACGGGCAAGAGTGCCCGTCCTACAAAGGCCGACTATCTCAAGCTGTTGCAAATCTACGCGCGCTCGCATCGCAAGAACGGCCAGCCGTATCTGGCGGAAGCCCTGCATCCTGACAGCGGCTCGTTCGAGGGGCACGATGGCTACAACCACAGCGAGCATTATTTCCATTCGGGCTTCTGCGACCTCGTGATCACGGGACTGGTCGGACTGACTCCGCGCGATGATGAGACGCTGGAGATTCAGCCGCTCGCACCGGCGGATTGGGATTACTTCGCTCTCGACGATGTCGCGTATCGCGGTCATCGCGTCAGCGTCGTGTGGGACAAGACCGGCGAACGATACAAACTCGGCGCGGGTCTCCATGTGCTCGTGGATGGCCAGAAGACCGCGACATCGGCAAAGCTCGAACGGATCGCCATCAAGCACGGAGCCGCAATGCCTCATCAGCCGTCGGGCGCTAGCCCACGGTTCGGTGAATCCAAACCGGGGGCTAGCGCCCCGCGGCTGATTTCGCCAAACACGCCTCATCTCGTGCCAACGAATTTCGTCGTCAACAACGACGGCACGTACTTTCCGCGACTGACGGCGTCCTACTCGTCGCCCAAGACATCGATCAGCAAGTTGAACGACGGCAACTTCTGGTACGTCCCGCATCCGCCGAATCGCTGGACGTGCGAAGGATCGCCCCATGCACGCGATTGGGTCGTCATCGACTTCGGAATGCCGCGGACGATTCACACGGTGAAGCTCTATCCGCTCGATGACAGCGGCGAGCAGGACTCGGCCGTGCGTGCTCCGCAGCGGATCGAGTTGGAAGCGTGGATCGACGACGACTGGCGTCCGATCAAGTCGCCAAGCAACGTGCTCGACAACCCGCTGGGGCACCGCGCCAACGTCGTGCAGTTCGATCCGATCGCAGTCGCGAAGCTGCGAGTCACCCTGCACCATCGTCCCGACGGCAAGTCTGGTCTCTCCGAGATCGAAGCCTGGGGCGATGTGCCATTGCCGTTGGAAGCGGCTCCGCCCCCGGCCGGCAATCTGGCCTACAACCCGCAGCCGGACGGCTTTCCCAAGGCCTCGGCCTCGTTCTCCGACCGCTTCGGAGGCCAGCCGGCGAGCGCCATCGACGGCAAGACGGTCTTCCTGCCCACGCCGATGAATCGTTGGACCAGTTACGAATCGAAGTCGGACACCGATTGGCTGGAGATCGACTTCGGCCGTGCGGTGGAATTCCGCCGAGTCGAACTGGCGATCTACGACGACCGCGGCGGCGTGCAGCCTCCGACCTCGTATGTCATCCAACATTGGACCGGCGACGAATGGCGCGCTGTCGGCAACGCCCAGAAAATCCCCGAGCAACCGCTCGGCAGCCAATGGAACGAAGCTCGCTTCGATCCGGTGAAATCCTCGAAAGCCCGCATCGTCTTCACGCATCGCGGCCAGTCGCGCAGCGGAGTCTCGGAAGTGTTGGTGTGGAACGAGTGACGTTGAGTAAAGATTCGACACTTCTCGCTTCAGACGGAAAAGAACAGGTGTCAGCGACGGGGTAGGAACGATGTCTGAACGCTCGCCGCTGGAGGATTCAAATTCGATGAGTCTCGACTCGACGATTGAGCGGACGCTGGCCTATCACCAGCGGACCAAGCACCACCTGCATCAGTACGCGCGATCACCTGGCTACCTCGACTGGGCGACGCAGCCAGATCCCTTCCG
>JAYSQC010000116.1:0-6604 GCA_043721755.1 Schlesneria sp. | reverse complement strand
GTGGATGGGGAACAGACTCGAATGTCGCTCGACGCGCGGGGCGTTGCCCACGCGGTTAAACAACGCAACCGAACAACTTAAAATTGGCGAACCACTAGGTCTCGGAATCCTGTCGTACGGCGCGCATTTCCGTCTTCAAAAAGTAGCCTTCATCGCTCCGCGTGAAGGAAGCCGAGTCCGATTCCAGCATCGATTGGCAGCAGCAGCGACTTCCATCGGCTTCCTTCACGCGGAGCGATGAAGGCTACTTTGGCTGCGGCTACGCCGCGTCGTTGCCCAGGCGGTTAAACGAAGACAAGGCTCCACCCGTAAAAACACGAACAGCCCGCTGGTGGTTTCACCAGCGGGCTGTTCGATGATATTCAGTTCGGCACGCAACACATTCAGACGCCGAAGCGTCTCAGACCTATGTCGCGACCGCGCCTTCAGCAGGCTTCGGGGCCGAGAGTTTATTGATGAGCTTCGTCAGACGCGACTTGTCTCGTGCCGCTTTGTTGCGGTGGATCAAGTGCTTGGCAGCGGACTGATCGAGCTTCTTGACCGCGACCAGCAAGGCTGACTTGGCGTCATCGACTGACTTCTCTCCCGAGGGAACGGCAGCGGCGGATGCTCGCACCTTCTTGATTGTCGTTCGCAGCGCGGATCGCTGCTGCTTGTTGCGGACGCGACGACGTTCGTCTTTTCGGAGGGCACGAGTAGCGCTACCAGTGTTCGGCATAAAGTGGTCAACCAGAAGACTGTTCAGTGAAAACTGGCGGGAAAAATCAGACCCCGTGCGAACCGCCGTGCCGCGCGAGGGCGGGGAGTATAGCCACAGCCCGGAAGGCTCGCCAGTCAGTCGGTTCGCTCGTAGAAAAAACCTGCGAGGAGGTCCAAACGATGGGGAAACAGCCTGTATTTCGGCGTTTGGTGAGCGGCAGGAAATATCCCTCACGCGGCCAAGATTGACGCAGCGTCGTTTAACCGCGTGGAGTATCGCTTACCCCAAAGTAGACGAGTCACTCCGTGACTCGAAGGTTCCGGTCACGGAGTGACCGGTCTACTTTCTATTGCCGGTCGCGTTTCGATCCCGGCGTGCTACTCCTCCGAGTCGCCCAAGCCACCACTGCCCGATTGACCCAACTCTCCCTGAATCTTCTCCAATCGAGCGCTCACATCCTTGTAGGAGTAGTCGACCCCAAGAATCTCCAAGTAGTGCGTCTCCGCCGTCGTCAGATCTTTCGCTTCCTCGGCCAGTCGAGCCAACCAGTAATGACAGTCCTTGAACGGCTGGGGATGCTCGTTGGCGTTGAGCTTCTCGAGCGCCTTCTTGAACTGGCGCGTGGCCAACGGATTTTGCTTCTGCTTGAGGAAGCACATCCCCAGATTGACCAAGACTTGGGCTTCGAGTCGAATGTCTTTAGACGCGGCTTGCAGTAGCGGGATCGCCAGCGCGGGTTTGTTCGCCTGCATGAATCGCTGAGCCAGTTCGTTCTTCAGCTTGAGGTCGCTGGGATAGCGTTCCGACCGGCGGCTGAAGACTTCGATTTCTTGCTCGAGCAATTCCTTCGCAAGGTCGATGCGGTTCTGCTTGGCGACGGCATCGTCCGGATTCTGGCTGGCCGCTTCCTTGGCGAAGAGCAAGTTGCGGCGAACCATCTCAATTTCGATGTCTTCCATTTGCTCGCGGACGTTCGGATCGCCGCTCACGTCCAAGCCTTGCTTGAACGCGGCGGCCGCTTTTTCGAGCTGGCTTTCACGTTTGTAGTAATCCGCCAGCTTGAGATAGCCCGCGACGTTGGCCGGTTCCTTTTTGATGGCTCGCAGGAGATCGTTCTCCATCGACTCGCCCGGTGCCAGCACGTCCTGCGGATTCTTGGCACCGTCTTTGACCGAGTCTCCGTAGCCGAGCTTCGGTGCTGTCGGGACATCGCGCGTGTTCTGTGCCCCTTCATAGCCACCGCGGTCGATGACTTGGTCCGCGCCGAGTCCCGTGATCTTCGTGCGAACCTCGCCATTCAGCGGGTCGAGCTTCATCACCTTTTCGAGCGTCTTCACCGCGTTGTTGTAGTCCCGGCGCAGCTCGTAGACGCCAGCCAGCGCGATCAGCATGTCCTTGTTTTCGGGAGCGTTCTCGATGGCCGTCTCGTAGGCGAAACAGGCGACTTCGAGGCAGCCGCGCTCGCGACACGCTTCTCCCAAATCAGCGTTGAAGTAAGCGTCCCACGGGTTGATCGCGAGACCCTCTTCGGCCGCGAGGTCCATCTCCGTCCAGTTCTTCGCAGCGCGAGCCTTTTTGACCTTGGAACGAACGCTCTTGACCGACAGAAACGCCATGCTCTTGCCGAACTTATTGTCCTTGTACTTCTTGCGTGTGACGCCGCGCAGCGACTGCCGGTACATCAGGTTGTCCGGAGCCATCTTGATCGCCACGCCGAACATTTCCACGGCGTACTCCCAGTTCTGCTTGGCCATCGCCTCCGTTGCCTTCTTAAAGCAATCGGCGGCAAACTTTCGCTTGCGAGATTCTTCGGGGGAAATTCCATCGGTGGACATGGCTGAGGTCTCACGAGAGTCATCTGGGTTACGAAGTAGCAAGCCACAACCAAGCCCCGTCGGATTCGTTCATCGCGAGGCTGGTTCCAAGAGTTGAGGCGGCAGCTTAACAGATCGTGATATTTGCGGACACCGGTCCTCCGACCGCAGCGTAGTCGTGGGTGCAGTGGCTAATTGGTGGTCAGCTCTGCATGGCAGTTGAATCGCGAAGCGATGGCAGCAAATCGCTGCGGGCGTCAGCCCGCAGTCAGCGTTGTTGTCACATCCCAAGCCGCGAAGCGGCGGTAGAGGTCAGTGTGATCCGAGTCGCCTGGCTTCTGCCGCCGCTTCGCGGCTCATCGACATTTGTGGCTGGGCGACCGTGGGTTGACACCCACGGCTATTTGCTGGCGTCGCTTCGCGACTATGACCACCAATTGACGACTGCCCCCCGTAGCCGTTCATTGATGGTTCCTCAACGAAAGCTTGCAGGACAAGAGTTTTCGGGAAGGTCGCCCTGTCGCTCCGCGACAGGAAGCGAGATCGACCAGCGACATTCATCTCGCGAATCAACGGCAAACGCTGCTCGTGAGTTCGCGCTTCCTGTCGCGGAGCGACAGGGCGACCAGCAATGAATGCCTGCACCCTTCGACCTCGAAACGGCTCGATCACGTCCGTTGGCAGTCTCTTCGCGACCTACCTATACTCCCGCCGCTTTCGACTGCCTGCGGCCTTGCCCTGATGCCGCTCCCGCCCGTCGATCCCCTCGATCCTTTCCCGCCTTGATTTGGAGAAAGCCATGCCCCGGCTGGTTGCTGTGTTTGCCTTGTTATTTGTTGGACTGACTTCCGTGGCGATGACGTTCGCCCTCGAACCTTCTTCCAAAGAATCCCAAGATTGGCCGCAATGGCGCGGACCGAATCGCGATAACAAGAGTTCTCAGACCGGGATGCTCACCAATTGGGGTGACAAGGGGCCGAAGCTCGCGTGGAAGATGGAAGGCATGGGCGAGGGCTACGCCAGCGTTTCGGTCGTCGGCAATCGGCTCTATTCGACGGGCAACGTCGATGGCGCGCAGAGTGTCATCGCGGTCGATCTCGCCTCGCAAAAGATCGTGTGGACGCAGCCACTCACCGAGAACACGAAGCACGGCTACGAAGGTTCACGCTGTACGCCGACCGTCGATGGAGACCGCCTCTATGTGGTCTCGTCCAATGGCCAGATTTCGTGCCTCAAGTCGGCCGACGGTTCGGTCGTCTGGAAGAAGGAGTTCGACAAGGAATGGCGCGGCCGGATGATGTCGGGCTGGGGCTACTCCGAGTCTCCGTTGGTCGATGATAAATGGGTGCTCTGCACGCCCGGCAGCAGTGATGCCATGATCGTGGCACTCGACAAGATGACCGGCGACGAAGTCTGGAAGTCAGCCGTTCCCGATCAGGGTGAGGCGGGCAAGCCGGGAGCCGGTTATTCGTCGATCATCGTCAGCAACGGCGCGGGCGTGAAGCAGTACGTGCAACTGATCGGACGCGGCCTGATCGGTGTGCGAGCCAGCGATGGCAAGCATCTCTGGAGCTACAACCGGATCGCCAACGGAACGGCCGACATCCCGACGCCGATCGCTCAAGGCGACTATGTCTTCGGCTCCTCCGGCTACGGCGACGGCGGCTCGGGACTGCTGAAGCTCGTCAAGGAGGGAGACGGAGTGCAGGCCGTTGAGCAGTACTACAAGCCCGGCAAGGAACTGCAAAACCATCACGGCGGCATGGTCCTCGTCGGCGATCACCTCTACTTTGGACACGGCCACAACAAGGGCTTTCCCGTCTGCGTGGACCTGCTGTCGGGCGAAAAGAAATGGGAAGGGAACAGCCGCGACATCGGCAACGGTTCCGCCGCCATCACCTACGCCGACGGTCACATCGTCTTTCGTTATCAAAGCGGCGCAGTCGCCTTGGTCGAAGCCACTCCGACCGAGTTCAAGCTCAAGGGCGTCTTTAAACCCGAAGTCCAGATCCGCGAGTCATGGGCACACCCTGTCATCTGCAACGGCAAGCTCTACCTCCGCGAGCAGAATACGTTGATGTGCTACGACATCACCAAGAACTGAGAGATCGTAGCGATCAGAAAACAACAGCACCCCGATTGCTTCGTGCAGCCGGGGTGCTTGTGTATCGCGACAATTCTCGTCGATGCTCAAGGATGATTTTTGGCTGCGTGAACGATGCGGATGTCAGGTTTCACTTGGAGTCGAATGGTCTGCTGTTCGCTGAGCACGATTTCCAACTGCTCCAAGTGACCGTCCTCAATGTACCGAATGTCCACGACGTTCATCGCATTCAGCTCGTACACATTGGTACCACGATTTGCGAGCAGGATTCGCACATCGCGATAAGCGGGTGCAATCGCAAAACTGAGGACAAGAGACCCTTGCTGGACGCTGTAAACTGCGTCGTTGTAGCACCAGGGGACATCAGCATCCAGAAGACTCGGTTCAGCCTCGAAAATCGACAAAAACTGCCACTCTTCCGCTGAGATATCAGCCATGATTCTTGAAGCCTATCTCTGATAGATCGGCAGGAAGCCGTTATCGACCAGCAGGATCGTGGCGTTGATCGCCGTGGTGTAGACCGGGCCGACGTGACCTTCCTTCCATGAGCCGTTCGCCGACTGCTGGCTGATGATCTGCTTGCTGATGGGCGGGAAATACTTCTCCCAATCTTTCTCACCCAACCGGTACTGAACCTGCGCGTAGTAGAGGTGGGTGTAGTGCCAATGGCCGAACATCTGCGCTTGGTTCGCGCCGCCCGCGAGGTTCTTCTCGCAGTACTTCAACAACTTTTGAGCGGTCTCGTTGTCGTACTCACCCGAGTTGAACAGGCACGCGATGGCGGCGGCACTGATGGGCGGTCGCGATCCGCCGCCGCGAATGCTGTACTGCACTCCGCCATCCGGAGCCATGCACTTGCGGATGTATTCGACGGCCCGATCGACGACCTCTTTGGGGACGGGAATTCCCGCGTTGCGACAGGCTCGCAGGCCCTGGACTTGGGTCACGCAGGTCGATCCCTCATCAAAATTGTTCCCGTCCTTGGCCGACACGTAGCCCCAGCCGCCGTCGGGTGTCTGAGCCTCACCGCAGAACTGCACGGCCTTGGTGAGGACTTCCTTCAGCTTCTCACGCCGCCGGGCATCCTCTTCCTCGCCGAAGACCTGCGACAGGAAGAGCATCGAGAACCCGTGGCCGTAGGTGTAGTGATAGTCGTGCTTGTAGCCGATGAGGCCGTTCGGCTGAGAGGTCTCAACGAGATAGTCCACCGCGGCCGAGATCGGTTTGGCGTACTTGCCGCGCGTGGTCGTCGAGCCTTCGCACAACATCGCGTTCCCGGCCAAGGCCGTCATCGCCACGCGGTACTGCCCCTGATTGGCCTCCCAATACCCTTGTCGATGCTGCTCGCCGACGAGCCAGTCGAGACCCTTCTGAGCGGCCAGTTTGACCTTGGGATCTTTCTTCTCGGCGCGAGCCAGACTCGGGACCAGCACACACGCGACCAGAGCCAACACGAGAATCCAGAGACGCGACATCAGATCACCTCCACCTCGGGAACCGATCCACCGGCCGAACCCTTGAACGCGGTTCGGCGATCCTGCTCAAGCACGCGCGACACTGTAGGCAGTCCCCGAAGCGATGACCATACCTCGCGCGGTCAGTGATGAGACATCTGAGCGGGGTGGCGTCAGCCCCCCGGTTCTTGGGCGTCAGCCCGCTTTGAAGGAACCGGGGGGCTGACGCCCAGTGGCACTCACTTTGTGGGGTAGCTGAAGTCGTCAGACTTCAGCGGATCGTCAAAGCCGGCTGAATTCTGACGAATTCAGCTACGTCGCACAGAACGTCCATTTGAAATTCACTCAAAGTGAGTGCCATTGGGCTTACGCCACCCCGCTCGGAAACCTCTCACTTTGTGCCGCGCGAGGTATCGATGTCACTCACAGCGAGCTTAGGAGCTGTGCATCATTTACGTCCGAGAGTGAGCAGTCGGTCGCGTCGTAGGGTGGGACCAGCTCGCTTCGAGCGCCGGCCCACCACTCCATACTC
>JAYSQC010000115.1:0-2904 GCA_043721755.1 Schlesneria sp. | reverse complement strand
ACGACGTGGCTCGCCGGGCGGAGATCATCTACGCTGATCGGCTTCGTGCCAATTTGGAACGCGATCATCGGAACGAGTTCGTGGCGATCGAACCGGATTCGGGAGACTTCTACCTTGGCAAGACGCCGACGGAAGCGATGGGCCAGTCGCGCGCAGCGCACCCCGGCTGTCTGTCATTCATCATCCGTGTCGGACACACGCACGCGATCCATATCGGGCACCTGTGATGATGCGCGGTGTGGTCAACGATTCCGGATGCGCCATGGTCAGGCTCAAATTGCAGCCGGCGACTGGCATGAATTCTCAAATCATTGAGGCTTGGATTGATACGGGCTTCACGGGTGAACTGGCGATCCCGCGAGACCTGATTCGCAAATGGGCGCTTCCCGTGGGTGGCTTGGTTCGAGCGATCCTCGCCGACGGAAGTGAGTCGCTGGCGACCACCTATCTCGCTCACCTCGATTGGTTCGGAGAGTCCCGTCCGGTCGAAGTCATCGCCGTCGATGGTTCGGTGCCGCTCTTGGGAGTGCTGCTGTTGCTCGGCTGTTGTTTGAGAGTCGATTACGCGGCGATGAATCTCTCTATAGAGTGCGTGACCTGAACAAAGCGTGTCCGCAGAAATGCTCCCCACAAACATTCTCTCTCGCACGAACAATCGGTACTTCTGAAGGAATTCACGGCATGTTGAAATCGTATTGGATGATGGCCATCGTGTTCGTCGGACTGGGGGTTTCACAGTCTCTCGCCGCCGACTTTCCTGATTTCGCTTCGCTCCCGTCTCGGCCCGAGACGCCTGATCCGTTAGTGATGCTGGACGGGACGAAGGTCTCGACGGTGGCCGATTGGAACGTGAAGCGGAAGCCGGAACTGAAGGCGTTGTTTCAGCACTACATGTACGGCTACTTGCCGCCGAAGCCGCAGCGATCGGTCGTCGAGGAAGTGATCTTCACGGACAGCACGTTTCTCGACGGCAAGGCGACGCTGAGCGAAAGCCGTCTGGCGTTCTTCGGGCCGGATTTGAAGCATCGCCTGCATGTGTTGCTCGTCGTGCCGAACAAGAAGTCCGGGCCGGTGCCGGTGTTTGTGGGGATGAACTTCTGTGGGAACCACGCGCTGGCGAGCCATCCGAAAATTCATCTCGTCGAGAGCTGGGTCTACAAGTCGTGCGTCGGTTCGGAAATGGAGCGAGCGACGGAGAAGAGTCGCGGGACACAGGCGGAGGCGTGGAATCTCGACCTCATCATCGAACGCGGTTACGGGCTGGCCTGCTTCTACAGCGGAGACCTCGACCCTGACACGGCCGACTTCAGCGATGGCATCGAACCGGCGTTCTACCAGCCGGGGCAGACCGGCCCCGCGCCGAGCGATCCCGGTGCGATCGCGACGTGGGCGTGGGGCTATCACCGCGTCGTCGATTTCCTGTTCGAGCAGCACTCGAAAGAGATCGACCTCAAGCGGATCGCGGCCGTCGGCCATTCGAGGAACGGCAAGACGACGTTGCTCGCCGCCGCTCTGGATGACCGCATCGCGCTGGCCATCCCGCACCAGGCCGGTTGCGGCGGGACGGCACCGAGCCGCGTGGCCATCGACCGCAAAGATGTCGAAACGATCCGCCGCATCAACACGGCCTTCCCGCACTGGTTCTGTGACAACTTCCCGTTATTCAACGAGACGCCTGACAAGCTGCCGTTCGATCAGAACTGTCTCGTCGCACTCTGTGCTCCACGGCCGGTCTTGTTCTCCAACGCGACCCAAGATCAGTGGGCCAACCCTGATGGACAGATCGACATGCTGCGGGGAGCCGACGCGGTGTACGGCCTCTTCGGAGCGGGTGGCTTCGATGTGAAGGAGCGTCCGGAACTGGGCCGGGTTGTCGGAACGAAGCTTGGCTACTTCATTCGAGACGGCAAGCACTCGATGGAACGTCGCGACTGGACCGCGTTCCTCGACTTCGCCGACAAGCAACTCGTGGCTGGCCGGTAACCGCCCGTTGGAAAACGTAGGGTAAGCCTCTGGCTTGCCCCTTTTTCAACGGCTTTTACGGGCAAGCGAGACGCTTACCCTACGTTTTTCAACAGGCCGCGAAGCCACCCGGTACGAAATGGTTGCCCCGACACACCAACCCGAAGTGTGAACGAGGACGATGGCCTCGTTTACACTTCGGGTTGGTGTGTCGGGGCAGACCACTCTTGCCACTCGACTTACGATTCCCTCGAACGGAGTCGGATGATCCGATCCGTAAGAACGATCCGAACGCGAATACCCGGCGGTCTTGGCTGCCGGGCAGATTTCGTTCGGCTGGGATGTTGCTCGGAAGGACTTTCGCTACACTCCCCGCCCCACTCAGCGAGGGTGGGCAGGCGGTTGTCTTGGGTTTGCCACGTCGAGTGGCTTTTTTTGGCTCCAAGGTTGAAGCGAACATCATGGCGAACGAAGTCGAAAAGAAGATCGCAATCAAGCGCACTCTGTCCGAGAAGTACGAACGTTTGTCGTACCTCGCCGGCAGCAAGGTCAAGCAAAGCACGTATCGCTGGCACGCCAAGCACTTCCGTAATCAAGCCAACGCGATGCAGAGTGCCCTCGATTTCAAAATCAAGAGCAAGTTGGCCGCCGCTCAGTGATTGAGCTGGCTGAGTCGGGACGTGGGGTAGGTTTGTCACCTGCCCGTCCCCTCATTTCTGTCGGTGTGAAACCGTAGCGCTGTGTTGTCTCTTGGGAAGCACGAGCAGGCGAGCCGCCCGTGCTACGGCATCTCACCCACACGCTGCTAGTGGTCGAACAACCTTGTCTTGAGGGTTCCTCACTAGCCCGCCGCGCAAGCGAGGGCTTCACTTTCGACAACGGTTTGCCCTCGCTTGCGCGGCGGGCTCGTTGTGGAACAACCCCGCAATCTCAAGTTGTCCG
>JAYSQC010000114.1:0-13324 GCA_043721755.1 Schlesneria sp. | reverse complement strand
TGCTCTACGTGCTGCGCATCTCGCGGCACTTCACCACCCCGGGCAGTGATTCCTGGAAGCTGCTGGGCACCGGCGTGGGTCTGGCCACCGTGGTGCTCTGCGGCATCGCGCTCTACATCTCGTTCGTGTTGCTGGTGAACCCGGCGGCGGGCCGCAACGTGTTCCCTGTCGCGACCGGGCCGATGTTCAAGGCCACGCCGCCTCCGGCCGTGTGAAGTCCCGGGCCGAACAGCTCGTAGACCTGGGCCTCCTGAAGAAGGAGCGCCCGCCCGAGGAGCCACTGCGCGCGCTGTGTCACGCGGCCTATCTCGAGGGCGGTCTCTCCATCGCGCTCGACGTGAAGATCGACGAAGCGCTCGGCCCGCTGCTGGAGCTCATCGGCGGCCCCGCGCGCACCCTGCGGGTGCTCGACATTCAGGGCCCGGTCTTCAGCGTGAAGATCGGTGTGGTCGAGCACGAATGGGAACTCGACGGGCTCGAGAGCCTGATCGACACCCTCAATCGGGCCTTCGCACCGTTCCCCGAGGTGAAGGCCCTGGTGCTGCTCGGCGAGTGGGAAGACATGCTGCAGGTGTGGGCACTGCCGAAGAAAGTCGTGAAGCGCCTTTGGGACGAGCCGTGGTTTCGACCGACCAATTCTCCGGGGCTTGAGGTCGCGATTCGCTAGCGGGGAAACGGAAGGAACTGCGAGCCGTGGACGATTGACTCGAACCTGAGTCCGCCCGGTTCCTCGAACATCAGCCACGGTGGGTCCACCGGCACTTTCCCGAGCACCCGCCCGTCCAGCGCCCGAAAGAGGCAGTCGAGCTCGCCCGTTTCCAGCACAAATCCGGGGCGGGTCTGGCGGTCGAAGCCCCAAAAGAGGCAATGCTCAAAACCGTGCTCGACGGTCATCGTCTTCAGGTCGATCACGCATGAAGACTGATGGCCGCCGAGGAAGAAGCGGCCTGTCTCCTCCACGTGCAAGACCACGAGATCCTGCGGACCGGTCCCCCGGAGCTCGAGCTCATACCGAATGCGCCTGCGCATCAGTTCGAGGCGCACCACCAACTTGACGTCGTTCGCGGTGGCGTCGAGCACCAGCAACTCGCCGGCCTCGGGCTCTTCGTGCGACCCGTCGAAGATCTCGAAGGAGATCGGGAGCGTCAGGGGCTCGATGCGAACGCGCGGGCTCAGGCGGTCAGCCTACCCGCGGGCCGGGTTTTGGCGCTTGTGAGCGTGCGGGGTCGGCGCTAACTCCCGCTGCATGTTGATCAGCGTGAAACAGGCACTTGCGGGTCACCCCGCGGTCGGTTCGAAGGTCGAAGTTCGCGGTTGGGTCCGCACCCGTCGTGACTCCAAGGCGGGGCTCTCGTTCGTCCACCTCTCGGACGGCAGCTGCCACGATCCCGTGCAGCTGGTGGTGCCCAACACGCTGCCCAACTACGCCAGCGAGGTCCTCCACCTCACCGCGGGGGCGTCGGTCTCTGCGACCGGCACGCTGGTGGCGAGCCAGGGCAAGGGTCAGGCGTTCGAGATTCAGGCCGAAGCGGTGACGGTGTTCGGGCTGGTCGATGATCCCGAGACGTACCCGATTCAGCCCAAGCAGCACTCGCTCGAGTTCTTGCGCGAACAGGGCCACCTGCGCCCCCGCACCAACACCTTCGGAGCAGTCGCGCGCGTTCGTCACCACGCGGCCCAGGCGATTCACCGCTTCTTCCACGAAGAAGGTTTCTTCTGGGTGAACACGCCCATCATCACCGCCGCCGACGCCGAGGGCGCGGGGCAGATGTTCCGCGTCTCCACGCTCGACTTCGCGAACCTGCCGAAGACTGAAGCGGGCAAGGTCGACTTCTCGAAGGACTTCTTCGGCAAGGAGACCTTCCTCACCGTCTCTGGCCAGCTGAACGTCGAGGCGTACTGCCTGGCGCTCTCGAAGGTCTACACGTTCGGCCCCACGTTCCGCGCCGAGAACTCGAACACCACCCGGCACCTCGCCGAGTTCTGGATGATCGAGCCCGAGATCGCGTTCGCGAACTTGAACGACGACGCCGATCTCGCCGAGCGCTTCCTCAAGGACGTCTTCAAGGCCGTCCTCAATGAGAGAGGCGACGACATGAAGTTCTTCGAGGACAAGGTGCAGAAAGGCGTGATCGAGCGCCTCGACAAGTTCACCACCTCGAGCTTCGAGCGCATCGAGTACACGGCCGCGATCGAGATCCTCAAGAACGCGAAGAAGAAGTTCGAGTACGCGCCCGAGTGGGGGAAGGACCTTCAGACCGAGCACGAGCGCTACCTCACCGAGGAGCACGTGGGCCGCCCGGTGGTGGTGATGAACTACCCCGAGCAGATCAAGGCCTTCTACATGCGCATGAACGACGACGGAAAAACCGTCGCCGCGATGGACGTGCTCGCCCCCGGCATTGGCGAGATCATCGGCGGCAGCCAGCGCGAGGAACGGCATGCCGTCCTGATTGACCGCATGAAAGAATGCGGCCTGAACCCCGAGGACTATTGGTGGTACCTCGAACTCCGCCAGTACGGCACGGTCCCGCACAGCGGCTTCGGCCTCGGCCTCGAACGCACGGTGCAACTCGTCACCGGCATGACCAACATCCGCGACTGCATCCCGTTCCCAAGAACCCCCAAGAGCGCCGAGTTCTGAGGAACCGTAGGGTAAGCGTCTCGCTTGCCCGTCCCTCTCCAACATCAAAGCGAGTCCAGTGTGCGGAGTCTTCAGAACATGATGTCTCAAGCTGACGAAACATCCCTGGGTGCGTTTCGAAGACTTCACGCACCCTACGTGACTGTAATACCTCGCGCGGTGAGCGATGAGATTTCTGAGCGGGGCGGCGTCAGCCCCCTGGCTCCTCACAAGCGGGCATACGCCCAAGAGCCAGGGGGCTTACGCCGCCCCACTCAGAAATGCCTCGCTCTCTTCGCGTCTCTTTTGTTGGCATCCCTCAGCGGTTGTCACAGAGAGGCCAAGTCATCGAAGGCCACCGCCGTGCCTCCGTCCAAGGTCGCCCACATCGCAAAGGAAGATCAACTCAACACGATCACGTTGACGGAGAAGGCCGCAGAGCGGTTGGGCATCACGACGGCGCTGGTGGAAGTGCGGGCGGTGCGGCGGTCGCGGACTTATGGGGGTGAGGTGACGTTGCCTCCCGGCGCGATGATTGTCGTGTCGGCTCCATTCAATGGGACGTTGCAGGCGGCGGGGAAGAGCGTCGTGCTGGAAGTGGGTTCGGCGGTCGCGTTCGGTCAGCCGGTGTTTCACCTGTTGCCGCTGTTGTCGCCCGAGCGGGAAGTCCTCACGCCTTCCGAGCGGGTTCGTTACGCGGAGGCTCGCAATGCGATTGCCACCGCGCGGATTGATGCGGCGGGACAAGTCGAGCAGGCACGGGTTCAAGTCGATGCGGCGCAGATTGCCCTCGAACGAGCGGAACGACTCCTGCGTGAGATGGCTGGGACCGCGAAGACCGTCGATGAAGCGAAGGCCCAACTCGCGCTGACCGAGAAGGGACTCGCGGCGACCAAGGCGCGGAAGGGACAGGTCGATCAGATCAAGCTGGAGGATGATCGGGAGGCGGGAAAGGTCTCGCCGCTGCCGATCCTCGCGCCGCGCGAGGGGATCATCCGCGCGGAACATGCCGTGGTCGGTGAGGTCGTCACGGCGGGGGCTCCGCTGTTCGAGGTCATGCAGTGCGATCCCGTCTGGATCAAGGTGCCGGTCTACGTCGGCGACCTCGCCGAGATCGACCAAACCGCGCCGAGTCAGATCGGCACGCTGGCTCATGCCGCGCACTCAACCACGATCGCCGCGTTACCGATCCCGGCTCCCCCGACGGCGACAGCGCTCTCTTCGACCGTGGACCTCTACTACGAATTGAAGAACGACGACGGGCAGTATCGTCCCGGCCAACGCCTCGGCGCGACGCTCGCCTTGACCGGCGAGTCAGAACAGCGCGGCGTCCCGTGGTCGGCCGTGATGCAGGATATTCACGGCGGAAGCTGGGTCTACGAGCTGACTGCGCCGCAAACGTTCATCCGTCGCCGCATCCAAGTCCGACAGATCACCGACGGTTGGGCGACCTTCGACAAAGGCCCGGCGGTCGGCACCAAGATCGTCACGGCGGGCGTCGCCGAGTTGTTCGGGACCGAGTTTGATTTTGCCAAGTGAAGAAGAAGAAGGAGTCAGGGATCAGGAGTCAGAAAGTACTTCAATCCCTCCGCTTTCTGTCTCCTGTCCCCTGCTCCCCACTTCTCGGATTCCCGCATGACCTGGCTCGTTTCGACATCGCTGAAGCTCCGAGTCATCGTGTTGGCGCTGTCCGTGGTGTTGATCGTGTTCGGGTGGCAGACCTTGAAGACGGCACCGCTCGATGTGTTTCCCGAGTTCGCGCCGCCGCTAGTCGAGATTCAGACGGAGGCTCCCGGCCTCTCCACAGAAGAGGTCGAGAGCCTGATCTCGATGCCGTTGGAGAACGCGCTGAATGGGACACCGTGGCTGAAGACGCTGCGGTCGAAGTCGGTTCTCGGGCTGTCTTCGGTCGTCATGATCTTTGAATCGGGGACCGATTTGATTCGCGCGCGGCAGCTTGTCCAAGAGCGACTGGCGGCCGAAGCGGGGCGGCTCCCGGCGGTGGCTCATCCGCCGGTGATGCTCTCGCCACTGTCATCGACCAGCCGCCTGATGAAGATCGGCGTCACGTCGGACACGCTGTCGCAAATGGAGATGACCGTCCTCGCCAAGTGGACGATCCGTCCACGACTGATGGCGATCTCGGGCGTGGCGAACGTCGCCATCTGGGGACAACGCGACCGGCAGTTCCAAGTCCTCGTCGATCCCGACCGGTTGCAGGCACATGGCGTGACGCTCGATGCCGTGCAGCGCGCGGTCGCCGACGCGGTGACGCTCAACGGCGGCGGGTTCATCGACACGCCGAACCAACGGCTCGCGTTGCGACAGATCACGGGAGTCCGCACGGCGGCGGACCTGTCGGAAGCGGTCGTCGATTATCGCGGCGGTGCCCCGATTCTGTTGCGCGATGTGACGGAGATCGTCGAGTCCTTTCCCGCCCCCATCGGCGACGCGGTCATCAACGACAAACCCGGCTTGCTGCTGATCGTCGAGAAGTATCCGTGGGGCAACACGCTGGAAGTGACGCGCAAAGTCGAAGCGGCACTCGAAGCCTTGCGGCCCGGATTGAAGGGCCTCGACATCGACCCGACGATCTTCCGACCGGCCACCTACATCGAACGATCACTTCACAATTTGACGCACGCGATGTTGATCGGCTGCCTGCTGGTCATCGTGATTCTGATCGCGTTCCTGTTCGACTGGCGGACAGCGCTCATCAGTCTGACAGCGATCCCGCTGTCGCTCGTGGCGGCCGCGCTGGTGCTCTACTACATGGGAGCGACGCTCAACACGATGGTCATCGCGGGTCTCGTCATCGCGCTGGGTGAGGTCGTCGATGACGCGATCATTGACGTGGAAAACATCCTGCGGCGGCTGAAGCTGAACCGGCTCCTTGACCAGCCCCTCCCCGCGTATGAAGTCGTCTTGCAGGCGTCACTCGAAGTGCGGAGCGCCGTCGTCTACGCCAGCCTGATCGTGACGCTGGTGTTCGTCCCCGTGCTGTTCCTCGACGGACTGGCCGGTTCGTTTTTTAGGCCACTCGCGGTGACGTACATTCTGGCGATCATGGCGTCGCTGCTGGTCGCGCTGACGGTCACGCCGGCGCTGTCGCTGATGCTGTTGCCGAGCGGCTTCCGTAGGGTAAGCGTCTCGCTTGCCCGTTCTTCTTCTTCGGTCGATCCCGCTTCCACGGAAAGTGGATCAGCAGCGAAGACGGGCAAGCGAGACGCTTACCCTACGAACGATCCGCCGTTGACGCGGTTCCTCAAACGAATCTATGGCAACGTCCTGCCGCTGTTCATGCACCGGCCGAAATCGGCTTTGGCGGTGATCGTGCTGATGTTCGGACTGACCGGTTACGCCGTGACGACGCTCGGCGAAGAGTTCCTGCCCAACTTCAAAGAGACCGACTTCCTGATGCACTGGGTCGAGAAGCCCGGCACGTCGCTCGAAGCGATGACGCGGATCACCGAGCGAGCGAGCAAGGAACTGCGGGCGATTCCCGGCGTGAGGAACTTCGGTTCGCACATTGGCCGCGCGGAGGTGGCCGATGAAGTTGTCGGGCCGAACTTCACGGAGCTGTGGATCAGCGTCGATCCGAACGTGCCGCTCGATGAGACGACGGCCAAGATTCAGGAAGTGGTCGATGGCTACCCTGGTCTGTATCGCGACTTACTCACGTACCTCAAGGAGCGGATCAAGGAGGTTCTGTCGGGGGCCGGTGCGACGATTGTCGTCCGCGTTTTCGGTGATGACTTGGAGACGCTGCGAGCCAAGGCGCAAGAGATCAAAAAAGAGATGTCGGGCGTCGAGGGCGTCACCAATCTGACGGTCGAGAAGCAACTTCTCGTGCCACAGTTGCAGGTCCGGCTCCGTCCCGATGCGGCCGCGCGGTTTGGACTGACGGCGGGGCAGATCCGCCGCGCGGTGGCGACGCTCGTGAAGGGAACGAAGGTCGGTGAAATCTATGAGGACCAGAAGAGCTACGCGGTCGTGGTGTGGGGCGTTCCGAAATTGCGGACGGACATCGCCGCGCTTCGCCGACTCCCCATCGACCTGCCGCACGGCGGGACCGTCCCGCTGGGAGACGTGGCCGACATCGAGACTGTTCCCGCGCCGAACGAGATCAAACGCGAATCGGCCTCACGCCGGATCGACATCACCTGCAACGTGACGAAGGACCGCGATCTCGGTTCGGTCGCGCGCGAGATCGAAGCCAAGGTGAAGAAGCTCGAATTCGACAGCGGCTATCACCCCGAGTTCCTCGGTGAATACGCCGCGCGGGCCGAGTCGCAGCGGCGGCTGTTCGCCCTCGCCACGCTGTCGCTGATCGGCATCCTGCTGCTGCTGCACATGGACTTTCAGTCGTGGCGGCTGACGCTGCTCGTCGCCTTCACAATTCCGTTCGCGCTCGTTGGAGGAGTGGCCGGCACGCTGCTCGATAACGGCGTGCTGTCGCTCGGTTCGCTGGTCGGCTTCGTCACGGTGCTCGGCATCGCGGCCCGCAACGGCATCATGCTTGTCAGCCATTACCGCCACTTGGAAGAAGTTGAAGGAGAACCATTCGGTCCGGAGTTGGTCCGACGCGGCAGTGAAGAACGACTCGCTCCGATCCTGATGACGGCCCTCGCGACGGGCCTCGCTCTCGTCCCACTGGTCGTGGGCGGCAACCTGCCCGGTCACGAGATCGAATACCCGATGGCCGTCGTCATCATCGGCGGGTTGGTCACGTCCACCCTCCTCAACCTGTTCCTGCTTCCGCCGATCTATCTGGCGTTTGGACGCAAACCGTAGGGTAAGCGTCTCGCTTGCCCGTCTTCGGTTTTCGTCTTCTACTTCTTCTCAATTACTTCTTCTTCTCAATTGCTTTAAAAATGACGGGCAAGCGAGACGCTTACCCTACGGGGGCATCATGTCGGAGATCGTGACTCGCCGCCGATTGCCGCATTGGTACGTTCCGGGTGCCGCACATTTCGTGACGTTTCGTTTGGCGGGATCAATTCCGAAGTCCGTCATCACCGAGCTGACGCAACGCAAGGAAGAACTCTTGCGGCAGAAGTTGCGGCCGGGAGAAACTCGATCATTGCAGTTGGAAAGAATCCACAAGCAAGTGTTCGCAGCCTACGACGACTATCTCGATCAACATCAAGATGTCTGCTGGCTCGCGGATCCGCGTGTCGCCGCTCAGGTTCGTTCGAGCCTCTATTACCTCCATGGCCGAACGGCTCATCTGTTCGCCTACTGCATCATGCCGAATCACGTCCATTTGCTGACCCAACCCACTGAAGAGGTTCCGTTGTCGGCAAATCGAGACTTGGAAGAGGATGGCGTTGGTGAATCCGAGAACGCGCGCAGCCCGCTCGCAAAGTTCATGCACAGTTTGAAGAGCTTCACGGCCCACGAGGCGAACAAGCTGCTGGGTCGCACGGGCGAGTTCTGGCAACACGAGTCCTACGACCACTGGGTCCGCGATGAGGATGAGCTCGAACGGATCGTCGATTACATCGCAGCCAATCCGATCCAGCCGGGACTCGCCGCAAAGCCTCACGAGTGGTTTTGGTGTTCGGCCCACGACCGCTTCCTGACAGATGGCGAACAAACGGCGTGGCTGAAGTGGCCGTAGGGTAAGCGTCTCGCTTGCCCGTCTTCGGTTTCATCTTTTCTTCTTCACCGTCACTAAAAAATAAGACGGGCAAGCGAGACGCTTACCCTACGAGGGGCCGTCAAACTCGCCGCAGGTTGCCGAAGCCGCACACGGGGTGGAACTGACACAACGGGAATGTCGGGCGTGACCTGCGAAAGAGTTCCAGCGGGTGGCATCGCTACGCTCGATTCCTCAGGCGCGGCTTGTCGAAACAAGGGGGCGACTGCACGGACGCAGCCACTCTCGGACAAAGATCAAATTCATGGATGGCAACTTCAGACGATCGCGTCGCGCAGGGATGCTCCTCGCGCTGGCTGGCACGTTGGCTGTGTGCGGTTGCCGGTCGGCGGCGATGGCAACACGGGCTGGTACCGAGAACTCGGCGGCGGTTGTCGCGAGTGCCGCCGCTGAACAACGCTCCACAACTGGGCAGTCTCGATCCGAAGAGACTCGATCCGGGCAGACGCGGCTGGAATCGGCTGAGGTGGCCGATCACGAACTGGTCGAGTCCGCGATCACGCAGGTGTCGGCTCAGACGGCTGATGACGCGACGCCGGGCCAGTTGCCGAGTTCGACCGTTGTCGCACCGATGCGGCTTTCCGTGCGACAGGCCATCGAAACGGCGCTCGCTCAAAACCCGGACCTCGTTGCGCAGCGGCAGGCGGAGGGAGTCAGTTCGGCGGCGCTGGGCGTGGCTCAGACGTACCCGTTCAATCCGTGGGTGCAGGTTCAGGCAACGCCCTATCAGGATGCTCGCGTCGGCGGGCCGGGAACGACTTCGCACTACGTCCTCCTGATGCAGCAGCTTCAACTGGCCGGGCAGCAACAGCATCGCGAAGAGGTGGCCTGTGCGGCGCTGAACGGCGTGCGCTGGACGCTGCTTCAGGCCGAGTTGCTGAACGTCGCGCAGACTCAGCGGCTGTACTTCGCGGCGCTGTATCAGCAGGGCTTGCGAGACCTCGCGCGCGCCAACGCCGAGAACAACCAGCAACTGTTGACGATCCTCGAACGCCAATTGGCTGCCGGCCAGGCGACGGCGGCCGACGCGGGGATGGTTCGGCTGGATGCTCGTTCGACTCGACAGCAACTTCAGCTCGCCGAAGCCAACCTGCAAACAGCGCTGCTCGACTTGAGGCGTCAGCTTGGCTTGCCCCATCACGCGCTCATCACGCTCGACGGTGAGGTGACTCGCTGGAATTGGGCGGCTGCTGATGGAGATCAGCTCGCCGCTCAAGCCGCCTCGCGTCCCGATGTCATGGCCGCTCACGCCGACATCGACGCGGCGCGCGCCAACACGAATCTGGCCCACGCGGCACGGACGCCCGACCTACAAATCGGCCCGTACTATCAACGCAACGACAGCGGAACCAACTTTCTCGGCTTCCGCGCTCAGATGGACTTGCCGGTCATCAACAACGGAATGCCACTAGTCAGGCAACGTGAAGCAGAACTCTCTCAACGCGCCGTCGCGTGGCAGCAGTTGGTGACACGCGCGAGTCTTGAAGCTCAAGCCGCAGCCGACCGCTATGAACGTGCCCGCCAGATGCTGCTCGAATCGCGAGACCGATCCGGCAGCGAACTTCCCGTCGAACTGCGACGACTCGAAGAACAGTTCAAGGCGGGTGAAGTCGATGTCCTGCGCGTGATGCAGGCTCGCAACAGTTTGATTCAAAGCCAACGCGCCGACCTCGACACGCTCAACGAAGTCCTGCTCTCCGCCACCGCCGTCACCGCCGCTGCGGGTGTGCCGTTGGAATCGTTGGGGCTGGCGCGACAATAACGGACAGAATCTTGGTGAGCCGGGTGCAGTGAGGCCAATGGCACTCACTTTGTCACCCGCAGCGTCAGCGAGGGAGTCAAACACGCCGTGAAACACGAGGAACTCCCTCGCTGACGCTGCGGGTTACTTGGCATTTTTGACAAAGTCAGTGCCATTGGGCTGACGCCGCCCCGCTCAGAGGGAATCGAAGAGGAGCTGACGCTCACGTCGTTTGCTCAGCGTCGTTGCACGCGCCCCGCATGACCCGCCGCTTTGAACGCGGCCAGCGTTCGCTCGAACGCCACGTCCTTGGCACCGATGAGTGTGAGTTGCTTCGGGGCGAGCAGGCCCAGCGCGTCGGGGATGTCGAGAACCTTCATCACGCCCAGAAAGTGCGGCCCCTCGCGGTGCGAGGCGGGTGGTTCGACGGCGATCACCTGCGCGATGCTCAATTCGTTGAGAGCCGCGTACGCACCGAGGACTCCCGCGCGGCCTTTGCCGACGACGGCGATCGTGCGCTCGGCGGAATCGGTCTCGTGCAGCGTGCGCGAAACCGCTTGGATGTCCCACACGCGGCCCGCATCGACCGTGCGGCCGAGCAGGGCGTGAGCACGCTCGACGTAGTTCGGCGGATTCTTTTGCGTCCACTTCAACGTCGCACCGCAGCCGCGCGGAGACAGCACCGCCACCGACTGGCCGTTAGGAATGAGGTCCTTCGTCCATTCGGGCAGCACGCCTTCCGGGTCGTCTTCATTCAGCACGACCAGCCAGATTCGAGCCGCTTGGTTTTCGTCGCGCTTCGGCCCGGCAGTCGTCTGGTGTCGCTGGAGCATCACCAACACGTCGTCTTCCGTGCGAAGCAGCAACGGCTTGGCAACAGGCTTGGCGGCGGCGTCAGTACCCGACGGGTCTTCGGCAAACGACGCGGCGGGAACCTGATCGGGCCACTCACTGAAGACTCGCTCGGACAAGCCATCTCGCAACGACTTCGACCACGCGGAGAATTCGGCCTTGTTGGTTGGTGTGGATGGTTTCGCGAGCGTGACGAACGACTCGTCGATCTTGTCGTTGAGACTGCCCTGCGGCAGATCGGCCTCCTCGGGGAAGACGCGCAGCTCCTGGCCGTCGATCTTGGGCAAGGGTGGCTCAGTGACTTCGGCGTTGTCGTGTTTGAGGTGCTTGTTGATCCAGCGATAGGCCATCAGACGCAGTTCGACATTGTCGCTGTGGCCACCCGGCGTAACGCCGATGTCGAACAGGTCGCCCGGCTTCTTCTCGTACCAGCGGTAGAGGTGGGCCAACCGAGCGCGAATCCGATCGTTGGCGGGCATCGGGAAGATCGGGTCGTGGCCCGAGTTCTCGAACAGCATCGCGCGGGGAGCGATCAGCGCGGCGATGGTCGACCATTCCCAGCGATAGTTGTTGTAGAGAAACATGCAGTCGCAGTGGCCGTTGCAGACCTTGTCGGTCACGTAGCTTTCGAGGTCGCTCATCCCGCTGACCGGGACGCAGACCTTCACCCGTTCGTCGGCCGCCGCGATCCAGAAGGTCGCCGCGCCGCCGCCGCTGATTCCCGTGACGGCAATCTTGTCCGCATCAACCTCGGGGCGCGAGACGAGATAATCGATTGCCCTCACGCCGTTCCAGCACTCGCCCCCTGCCGACGTGTAGCCGTGCGAATGCCACCACCAGCGATCACGGTTGTACGTCCCGTGATGAATCCCGGCGACTTCGCCCAGTTGCAGCGTGTCGATGATCAGGCACGCATAGCCGTGCGTGGCAAACCACATCCCGTGATGCTGAAACGCCGTCTTGTTGCCATCGCGTCCCTGGCCCGAGTGCCCGCAGACATACAGGACGGTCGGCAATTTCCCCTCAAACTTCTTCGGCAGGTAGAGGTTGCCCGTCACGTACAGTCCGGGCTTGCTTTGGAAGTGAACGTTCTCGACGCGAAACCCATCCCGCTCGATCGTCCCCGTGACGTTCGCGTTCAGCGGCGTCCGCTCCGGCAACGGCCACAGCCCGAGCATGTCGAAGAACTGCTGTTTGAGGTCGCTGCGTTTGGCTTCCCATTCTTCTTTCGAGTTGGCTCCCTCATGAATTCGCGCGCTAAGCCGAGCGGCTTCCAGCGTGAGGTGACTCTCGATCATGGCGTCTCCGAAAGTCGAATCGCGGGGCTTCGGCTGAGCCATCGCCACGACGGGAGTGAGCAACACAAGGACGATCAGCAATCGCACGGTGGGCATGGCGAATCTCCAGTAGTCGCAGAACGGCGAATAGGAAGACAACGAATAGGAAGACAAGTTGAGGCGGGCTGTTCCGCAGGGAGTCCTCTCACGGAGGTGGAGCGACGGAGCTTTGCGACAAGGACTTTTGCTTCGACTTGCGGTGTTGCCACACTTCCCACAGGGGCGGAACGAGGGAGAGCAAGACGATGACGACCATCACCAGTTCGAAGTTCTTTTGCACAAATTCAAACCGACCGAAGCCGTATCCCATCAAGGTGAATAACAACACCCAGATGACGCCACCGGTCACGTTGTAGAGGGCGAACCGCCGGTAATCCATGGCCCCGATTCCAGCCATGAAGGGAGCGAAGGTTCGCACGATGGGGACGAATCGAGCCACGATGATCGTCCGGTTGCCATATTTGTCGAAGTACGACTGCGTGTAATCGAAGTGCCATTTCTTGAGGAACGGGACCGCGCCGCTGAAGGCCCGTTTGCCGATCCAGCGGCCGAGTGCGTAGTTCACCGCGTCGCCGAGGATCGCCGCGAGACACAGCATCGGCAACAGCCACTCCAACTTCAGTGTCCCATCCGCCGCAAAGGCCCCGGCAGCGAAGAGGAGCGAGTCACCCGGCAGGAACGGCGTCACCACGAGACCCGTTTCGCAGAAGATCACCGCGAACAAAATCCAATGGGTCCAAACCCCGTAGGTCGCGACAACTTTCTTGAGTTCGTCGTCGAGCTTGAACAGCAGATCGAAGCTCCACCAGAACAACTCGACCAGTATGTGCAGCCATTGAGTCAGCATCTCCATCGCAGTGATCGTCCTTGATTGCGTGAGGTTACCGGGTCGATTTTCAACCCGTTTGAGTCGGTCTCTTCATTGAGATCATTCCGGCCGGAGGCCGGGGTTCGATCAAACGGGCGTTTCATTTAGGAACTGGCACGCAATCACTTCCCGTGAGCGGCTGGGCGCTAGCCCAATGGCACTGACTTTACTAACCCGCAGCGTAAGCGAGGGCGATGACAAGAGGCGTTTCCCTTTGTTTCCCTCGCTTACGCTGCGGGTT
>JAYSQC010000113.1:0-3926 GCA_043721755.1 Schlesneria sp. | reverse complement strand
CACAACGAGCCCGACGCGCAAGCGAGGGCAAACCGTTGTCGAAAGTGAAGCCCTCGCTTGCGCGTCGGGCTAGTGATGAACCCCTCAAGACAAAGTTGTTCGACCACTAGGCTTCGCTTGCGCGTCAGGCTTCCATTGCCGGGATGACAACTTCTGCCGCTCGCCTTACCGACTGGCAGCCTTCACGAGTTCGGCGACGAGTGGGTCGATCTGCTTCTCGTACGAGATTCCTTCCTGACCGCCACCGACTGGCGTCCGGTTGTCGAAGCGTTTCGAGACCTGGCCCTCGCGATCGAACACGTACACGGCGGGGATGGAATCGAGGTCCATCTGTTGAAACAATTCATCGGCGGGGACGGTTGAGATCAGGTTGACGATGGTCTCCGCCTTCATCTCGGTCAGCGCCTTGAGAACTCGCTCACGGTAGTAATCGACCGGCTTGTTCTTCGCTCCGATGAAGTCGCAATCGAAAGAGACGCAAACCACGTCGTGCGGGTGCCGCTGTTGCAACGCGACCAAATGCGGGAACTCTTGCAGACACGGCTCACACGACGTGGACCAGACATCCACGACGACGACCTTCCCCAGGTGTTTGGCCACCAACGCCTGAGCCTCATTCCAGCTCTTGGCTTGCAGTTCGATGGCCTTCGCGGGGGTCGCGGCTGCGCCGGTCGTCTGCGCCAATAATGTCGAGTCGGCTGTTGTTGCCGGGGTTGAAGCCGCTGGAGTTGGTGCCGCTGGTCTGACAGGGGCTGGCGGCGGTTCACACCCCAGGCACGTCACAACGATGATCGCGACAGACAGTACGAGGAGGGGCTGTTGGACAGGCAGTTTCATCGCGGTTTCCTAATGTCGTCAAAATAGTTTGGTGGCCGCTTCACAATCGGCTGGGGAGCTGAGGACGGGAATTGTTCCGGCAGCACGATTCGCTCGCAAGGCACTGCTCACGAGTCGAGAACAGTACGAGTAGACCTCGCGAGGCAGAGGCTGACACTCACCCGACGCGTAAGCGAGGAACGCAACGCGCATTCTCGTTCACACTTCGGATTAGGAACGGGGGCGCAATCACTTCCCGAAGTGCATCTGGCATTCTTCCTCCCCTCGGCGGGGAGGGCCGGGGAGGGGGGAGGATGGTCCAGTCGATTTGCCACACGCCCCCCTCCCTAACCCTCCCCGCCGAGGGGAGGGAACCAGAAGGGAACTCGGGAAGTGATTGCGCTCCCGTTCCTAAGGCGAGCGACAGGAAATAGCTCACCCAAAAAGTAGACGAGTCACTCCGTGACTCGAAGGTTCCGGTCACGGAGTGACCGGTCTACTTTCTCTGGCGGGTCGCCCAACAGCCTGGAAACGGTTCACGAGTACCAGCGATCGAGAACACCGCGCCACTCGTCCAAGTTACGAGCCGTTGCGAACGCATTGCGGACCTCGGCCTGCTGCGGATGAAGTCGCGCGAACTTGATCCCGAACATCCGCATGGTCGAGTTCACAGCGGAGGCATCGCCGTTCAACGCACACAGTTCGCACTGCATCTCCATGACACACCGCTGCTCGGCGAGGTCCGGTTCAGGAAGCGGCTGGCCTAATGCCAACGCTCGGGCTTGCTGAAAAATCCAGGGATTACCGATCGCGCCGCGCGCGGCAGAGACACCATCAACCCCCGTATACGCCAGCATGTCGAGACACGCCTGCGCGGTGAACAGGTCGCCGCTGCCGATGATCGTGCGCGAACGCGCGTGTTGCTTGACCTCGCGCAGAAAGTCCCAGTTGCTCGGGCCGACGTATTTCTGTTCGACCGTCCGACCATGCACCGTGATCGCGGCCGCCCCCCGATCAAACGCGCCGTCCAAGATGCGATAGAAGCGATCGCGGCTCTCGGCCGAGTCATCAATCCCGCGCCGCATCTTGAGTGTGACCGGAATCTCGGACGGAACGGCCTCGCGCACACGAGCCACGATCTCTAATGCGATGTCGGGTTGACTGAGGTGATAGCCGCCGCGACAGCCTCCCACCGCCGTCTTCACCGGGCAGCCGAAGTTGATGTCGATCACATCGAACCCCGCCGCGACCAGCTTCTGAGCCGCAGGCCCAAAGTCATTCGGGTTCGATCCCATGAGCTGGCCACCAACCGGATGCTCTTCATCCGCGATGAACAAGTGATGTCGCGTCCGGCTGCGGTCTTTTAGATCGAGAATAAACTTGTCAATCATGACCTCGGCCAATGTGTACGGTGCCCCGAGCCTTCGCGCGACAATCCGCATCGGCCCGTCGCTGTATCCGCTCAGCGCCGCCTGCACGACCGGAAAGCCGATCGCCACCGAACCGATGCTGAGCGACGGCAACTCACGCGGCAGACTCCGCACAGCGGTCTGAGTCCGAATGGGGGGCGGAAGTGTTTCGAGAATGGAAGTGGCGTTTGTCATGCGGGCGATTGTGCCGACCGGACGCATCCTTGGGAACGCTGCATCTCGAAGTCCGGCTTTTCTGAAAGCCGGACTTCGTTCTTGAAGTGACATCATTTCAGGAACCCCTCATTCGCAATCAAAGTCAGCCCCAAAAGAAGTCCGGCTAACAAAGCTAAGCCGGACTTCAGGCCTGAATGACGCTCTTTTAGGTACGCCGTCCCGTACCCGACTGAATGTCGCATGGCGGCTTGCGTTCATGTGAACCTTGGTTGAGAATGCCGCCGCCTTTCAAACCCCGCCTGATCCCCTTCGCATGGCCTCCGAATTCATTCATGTACGACGAACTTTGCATCCTCAGCGGCCGAGCGAATCCCCCTCTCGCGGCTGAGATCGCCGCTTACCTCCGTGTCGAATTGGGAGCGATCGAGCTGGGGAATTTCCCCGATGGAGAAATCTCTGTCCGGCTCGATCAAAACGTGCGAGGCCGCGATGTCTTCCTGGTTCAACCGACCGGCCCGTCCGTCAACGAAAACTTGATGGAGCTGCTGATCCTGATCGACACCTGCAAGCGCGCGAGTGCGGCTCGAATCACCGCCGTCATGCCGTACTTCGGCTACGCGCGGCAGGATCGCAAGGACATGGGCCGCGTCCCGATCACCGCCAAGCTGGTGGCGAATCTCATCACCAAAGCCGGTGCTGATCGCGTGTTGGCGATGGACCTCCATGCCGCGCAGATTCAGGGCTTCTTCGACTGTCCGGTCGATCACCTCTACGCCGCTCCGATTCTCGACGAGTACTTCCGGTCGCTAAATCTCCCCAAGGAAAACCTCGTCATCGTCAGCCCCGACGAAGGGAGCATCAAACGGTCGCTGCAACACGTCGATCATCTCGGCGGCAGCTTCGCGATCGTCGATAAGCGCCGTGCGAATGCCTTCGAGACACGCCAAGAAAACCTGATCGGCGGCCCCATCGCAGGGAAGGTCGCACTCATTTTCGATGACATGATCACGACCGCCGGTTCGATGGTGGGAGCGATCAACACGGTGGCCCAACACGGAGCCAGCCGCATCTACGTCGGAGCGACTCACGCCGTTCTCTGCGGTGAAGCGACAGCGCGATTGCGAGCCGCCCCGATCGAAGAGATCGTCGTCTCCAACAGCCTCCAGCTTCGCCCCGAACAAATGCTCCCCAACATGCGAGTCATCTCCGTCGCTCCACTTTTGGGCGAAGCCATCCGCCGCATTCACCGCAATCAGTCGGTCAGCTATCTGTTTGATTGAGTGGGTGGTGGATAGTGGGTGGTGGATAGCCAGAACTGCGGTCAGTGATCAGACATCTGAGCGGGGTGGCGTCAGCCCCCCGGTTCTTGGGCGTTAGCCCGCCTTGAGTGAACCGGAGGGCTGACGCCCAATGGCACTCACTTTGGAAAGTAGTAGGCACATTCCATGTGCCGTAACCGGCGACACGCGGACGGCACATGGAATGTGCCTGCTACTTTGCGGGCAAAGTGAGTGCCATTGGGCT
>JAYSQC010000112.1:0-3855 GCA_043721755.1 Schlesneria sp. | reverse complement strand
CTCGCGGGTTTTTGCACGACTCGTCGCGCCGCTTCGAGTGAATGAGCAAGTAGTGCAAAAACCTATTTCCACCGGGACAAGCCCGGTGGGGTTCGCTTGCTTCAGGGCTAGACACGGTTCGAGCGGCATGAATCTGCCAGCCCAACGAAAACAGCCCGGCTTCTCTCGAGAAACCGGGCTGTTGATGTTCGTGTCAGGTGACTCGCACCGTGAGGCCCGTCAGCGCACTTCCGAGCCGGGATCCCAGCCAGCGACCGACGCATCCGGGGCGAGAACATAAATTTCGACGCGGCGGTTCTTCGAGCGAGAGGCTTCGGTCTTGTTCGGTTCGACCGGCTGGTGCATCCCGTAGCCCGAGACACCCATGCGTTTCTCGTCGATGCCAGACTTCCTGAGAGCACGCACGACGGTCACGCCGCGGTGCGCCGACAGGCCCATGTTGTCACCATGCTTGTCTTGAGTGGCCTTCTTCGCGACCGGCCGGTCATCGGTATGTCCGGAAACCAGCACCTTCAGATGGCGAGCGTCTGATTGATTCATGATCGACGCGAATTCTTGCAGCACCTTCATCGCTTCCGGACGAACGTCGTCGCTCCCCGAGTTGAACAGCAGGTCGGTCGAGAACTTGCTGACTCCTGTGGACGGATCGAACTCGAACTCGGGGTACTTCTCCTTGAGCTTCTTCATCCGCAACGTGGCATCCGCAGAGAGCGGGTTCGTGCTGGGACGGTCGCTCATCAGCATGTTCTTCACACGGTCTTCGAGCTGTCCATTGGATGCCTGCATGTTTTCGAGCCGCGCGTTGGCTGCGTCCAAGCTTTGCTTAGTCGCAATGTATTGCTGCTCCAACCGAGCGCGATCGGCGGCCAACCCCGATTGGCTCATGCCCAAACCGTTCCGTTCCATCGCGAGGGCGCGATTCTGCTGGTAGAGCTGTTGTGCCCGAAGTTGGCTCTGCTGGAGAGCGTTTCGCGGCGCGTGACGGCATCCCATTGGAGCGATCAGCGAGAGTGACATGGCCAGCAACAAACAGGTCCGACTTCGTTGAGACATCGAGAACTCCTGGGCGACAGGCGCGGTCCACGACCAACGAGCAAGCCGCGACGCCGCCGAGTGCATTCCAAATATGCAAACGACCGCATTGCGACGCCCGAGCGTCGTGACGAAACCGCCATCGATCAGTGGATGAGATTGAACCGGGGAGAAAACCCGCTGACAGGACAGCCAATCCAAGAGAGCGACCAAAGTTCCCGCGATGGTCGTCGTCCGGCTGGAACGGCTGAGGGGGCGGTTTATAGAAACCGACCAAACGCTCGCCAAGAGGAGTCTTAAGCGAAACCCCCGGTTCGCGAGCAGGAATCCCGAGGAAGGCGTCCGCTGTGATTCGACTGCGGCAAAACCTGCCGTTGCCATCGTCGAGGTTAGCCCGGGTTGCGCACGCTGATTGACTAGCCCGACGCGCAAGCGAGGGCTTCGCTTTGATTTCACGCAAAGCCCTCGCTTGCGCGTCGGGCTAGTTGCAAGACACGTTGTTCCGAACAGGTCGGGACGGTGCGCAATGCGGCATTAAACGAAGCAGAGTCAGTTCCTGAAAAAAAAGAAGACGGGCAAGAGTGCCCGTCCTACGTGTGTTCTCTGCGGCCTTGCGGCTCACGCTACTGGAACAAGCCTGTGAACAAACCGATGAACTCTCCCTGATAGACCGACGATTCGCTGCCAGCCCAAGTGATGCGGAGCAGATCCACCGACAGCAGGGCACCGACCATCAGCACGAAGGTGGAGGCGAGCAAACCGAGGAAGAAGCCCGTGCCCCATTCGGCCTCCTGCGGCACGACCAGCTTGTCTTGGCGACGCCCGAAGCCGAGTTGGCTGGCTCCCGACTCAAACGATTCGTCGAACTCATCGTCGTCCGAATCAAAGGCGTCGAGGTCTTCGAGTTCGTCATCTTCACCAAGAACATCGTCGCTGACTTCGAGTTCTTCGTCCGCTTCGTCGTCGAAATCAAACCCCGAATTGCCGGACGACTGCTTGCCACCCTTTTTCTTCAGGGTTCCCGTCGCATCATCGTCGTCGTCAAACATGACGATCGAGGCGGTGCGGCCACCGGTCGTGCCCGAACCGCCCTCATCCGACGAGAGCATTGGCATTTCGAGATCGGTGCTGCCCAAGTCATCGTCGTTGCTGAGCAGCATCGGCGACGTGGAGTTCAGATCGTCATCATTCCCCGAGGCGAGCAGCATCGGGGCGGTCGAGCCGAGATCATCCCGCGCCTGACGCCCCTTCAGATTCTTGCTGCTGCTGCCTCCTAACGGAGCGAGTCGGAACCCGCTGTCGCCGCCCAACTTGATGTTGCTGTCGCCGGTACTCAGTCTGATTCCACTGTCGGCACCTTCTAATAGGATTCCGCTGTCGGCTGGCTTGCGGAGCTGGATGCCGCTGTCGCCGCTCAACGCGATCCCACTGTCACCGGGTAATACGATTCCCACATCGTCATCGTCCAGCAATGCCGAAGCGTCGGGACCGTCATCGACCAAATTGAAGTCGAGGGCATCGTCGCCGAAACCACTCCCCGCCGATCGAGACATCGGTGGCATGAGCGTGATATCGCTGTCGGTTCGGTTTCCAGATCCCAAGCCACTGGGATTGCGGGCGGCTGACAACGGAGCGAGCCGCACGTCGCTGTCGGAGTCACTCAGTCCCGAGATGCTGCCGAGACCGGATGGACTCACGAGTTTGACATCGCTGTCGCTGTCGGGACGCAGCCCCAAGGGGTTTACCAGTTTGACATCGCTGTCACTGTCGGGACGCAGCTTGACTCCCGAATCTCCCACCAACCGCACATCGCTGTCTGACTTGCCCATGTCGATGACGGGCAATTCGCCGCTACTCCCGGTCAGACGGCCTTTCAGGCCGTCGTCCAAAACCAGCCGCACGTCACTGTCCGAAGTGCTTTCACGCCCCTTACGAATGATAGTCGCTTGCCGCCCCAGTTCGTCGTCGTCATCGAGCGCGTTCTCGCAGCTACTCGAAATTTGGAGTTCCGGGTCACTCATCAAGCGTTCGCCGAGATCATCGTCGTCCATGATCGGCATGTCGGGATCGGAGTCGGGCTGGCGTCGTCGGCGAAATTCCTCAACGTCGTCGGCCTTGAACTTCCAACTGCCGCGATCCGCGAAACCACGAATGTCGCCTTTCTCGCGGAACCGAATCAGCTCGTCGTTTCTGAGCTTCAGCAGCGCGGCAGCCTCTTCCAGACTCAGATATTTTTTGCTCGCTGCCATGTTGACCGAACTCCGCTCGAAAATGGATATACCGCTCACGGATGAGGATGGCACATTTCACACTAACCCGAAGCGTAAGCGAGGACGTGTGTTGTATCCTCGCTTACGCTTCGGGTTAGTGTTAGCGAGTACCGCGTGAGGTTTAACGCTCTCGGCGATGTTGCACCGCTCTCGGATGGCACGCCCGGCCGAACTCTCGCTCCGTTCGACTGCACGACTCCGATGGGACACGACTCTACCGATCCGCTCCCACAGCTTACAACCTGTCATTCATCGGCGGATCGGCGGCGAGGATTCGCCAAACATCGCACCCGATGACATCGACTGAACCGGAAATCTGCCCGCAGGTCGAACAACCGACACAGCCCGTCGAACCGGACTCCGGGGTTCGGCAGCAGACCTCTCATTTGGCACACGGCTCACCTTGCCGTCTGTTGAAAAACCGTAGCTTGCCCGTGATTGCAGTTGGAAAAAGGGGCTCTCCGCCATTCCTGTTGAAAATGGTGTCCCGTGAGCGGCAAGGCGCTAGCCGCCGGTGATTTCCTGCATGACCGGCGGCTAGCGCCTTGCCGCT
>JAYSQC010000111.1:0-13528 GCA_043721755.1 Schlesneria sp. | reverse complement strand
TAGAGGATCACTTCTTCGATCCCGTCGGCCGTCGCGAGTGTCTTGCCAAGTGGATCGCAGATGCGGCTGCGACCGATGAACGGCGTGCCGCGCTCGACGCCAATGCGATTGATTGCGGCGTAGTACACGGTGTTCTCCATCGCGCGCGTATTGGTCGCGTAATCAGCGGCGGTCTCGGCGCCGGGCGGCCAATTCGTGGGGAGTACGATCAAGTCCGCCCCCAACAGTGCGAGGCACCGTGCTGTCTCAGGGAAGCCGCCGTCGTAGCAGATGTTCATCCCGATTTTCACTCCGTCCACCTCATGGACGGCCAGCGGACGATCTCCAAAATCGGTGAACATGTCCACGCCCAGAAACGGCAGATGAATCTTGCGATACGAAGCGACCAGCCCATTCGGCCCGACCAGCGCGAGGGCATTGAAGACGCGCGGCCCGTCTGCTTCGAGCAACCCGAACACCACATGCCCGCCCAGTTCGGCACACGCGCGAGCCATGCGCTGAGTCGCTGCTCCGCTGATCAATTCCGCGTACGGCCGGGCCTCTTCAATACTTGTAAAGCAATAGCCCGTGGTCGCACACTCGGGAAAGACAGTGAGCGTGGCCCCCGCCGCGCGAGCCTCGCGCAGCTTCGCGATCATGCGGTCTAGATTCCCACTCACGTCCATCAACTGAAAGTCCATCTGTACGCCAGCGATCTTCATGCTTGCTCTTTCCTTTTCTTTCTTCACTCGCCCCGGCGGGCACCGCCGCTTCGGTGGTCCGGGGAGAGGGGGCCGAGGGTGATGGGTTCTTGAATCGGCTCTCACAGCCAGTTGAAGAACCGTAGGATGGACGCCCTCGTCCGTCCGTTTTCAACTCGAAATCACTCGGACGAGGGCGTCCAAGTTACGTTCTTCAACAGGCTGTTAACTCTGAACAATCTTCAGAACGTCATCCTTCAGCCCCGGCGTGACGGACAACCCGTTGCCACTGTAGATCGTGGCGGTGCCGGACCAATCGAGGAACTGGCCGCCAGCCTCTTCGATGATCGGGAGGAGGGCGGCGGCGTCCCAAGCGTTCATGGCGGGGTCGATCATCACGTCGGCCCGACCGGTGGCGACGAGCATGTGGCCGAAGCAGTCTCCCCAGCCGCGAGCCAACTGCGACGAAACACACAGCGTTTCAAAGGCGCGTTGTTTGCCTGTCGCCAACCAACGGGCGGGGTTCGTGTGACAAAACGTCGCTTCGGCGAGTGTCGTCACAGACGAGACCTTGGCGCGGCGCGGCTGCTCGTCACCGATCTGCCACCACGCGCCGAGTCCTTTCGTGGCATAAATGACTTCCTTCAGAGCCGGAAATCGGACGACACCGATCACGCAATGCAAATTAAACTCGACGCCGATCAGCGTTCCAAACAGAGGCACTCCGTGAATGAACGACTTCGTGCCGTCGATCGGGTCGATAATCCAGCGGTAACCGGTCGTCCCTTCCACGCTGGGAAACTCTTCGCCGAGGATCGCGTCGTCGGGGAATGCCTCGGCCAAGCGGGAGCGGATCAACAACTCGGCTCCTTTGTCCGCTTCAGTGACCGGGCTGCTGTCCCCCTTGCGCTCCACTTCAAGGCCGGGAGCTTGGTAGTACCGCAGGATCAGGGCACTCGCCTCAGCGGCGATTTCCAACGCGAAGCTTTGGCGAGTCAGCAGATCGGCGGAGGTCGCTGGCGAGTGGGTCATGGGGGAATGGCTCGGGGGTGGTTACGGGTGCGTCGGAGTCGATCAACCCAAAGCGCGAACGGCCTGGCACACACCCACCCGAAGCGTGAGCGAGGACATCGCTGGACGCTTCCTCGCTCACGCTTCGGGTGGGTGTGCTCGTCGAGCCGTTGTGTAGCGTGAGCCGCAGTCAAAGAGAAGTGTGAGCCGAAACCTGATCCTGCGCGGGGCGACCGCCCATCCGTGACCTCACGCATCGAATCGAGTAGCTTGGCCCGCGCGAGTTGCCGGAGCGTCCCGTCGGCGGAGCGACGGGACGACCAGTCTGTTGAAAACGTAGGGTAAACGTCTCGTTTGCCCGTCTTTGCCGCAAGAAAGACGAGCAAGCGAGACGCTTACTCTACGTTGTTCAGCAGGCTGCTACGGGAGCCGAACTTCCTGACATACCGCTTGTTCAACACGCTGACACCCAGAGGTGGATCCGCCGCAATGGCTTCAGAAATCGCTCAACTCGCTTCAGACGATGGCGAGTCCTCCTCGATCGGACTCGTGCAAACTCAGTTCATAAAACTGTTCGAGCCACCTCACGTACTCACGTTGGAGGGTGGGCATCGACTCGGCCCGGTGACGGTCGCGTATGAAACCTACGGCGAGCTGACGGCAGCCAAAGACAACGCGATCTTCGTTTGTCACGCCCTGACGGGCGATGCTCATGTGGCGGGCTGGCATTCGGCGGAGAGTCGCAAGCCTGGCTGGTGGGACGGGTTGGTCGGGCCGGGCAAGGCGCTCGACACAAACAAGTACTTCATCATTTGCGCCAACGTCTTGGGTGGATGCCAGGGCACGACCGGACCGAGTTGTCGCAACCCGGCCACCGGCCAACCGTATGGACTGAGGTTCCCGTTCATCACGGTGGGAGACATCGTTGAGGTCCATGCGGCCCTCGTCCACAAACTGGGAATCGAAACGCTGCTCGGACTGGTGGGAGGAAGTCTCGGCGGGATGCAGGTGCTCGACTGGGTGGCTCGCTATCCCAACAGGGTTCACGCGGCGGTCTGTCTCGCGTCGTCGGCAAAGTTGTCCGCACAAGGGATTGCATTCAACGCGGTCGGACGGCGGGCCATCACCGCCGATCCTGACTTCAAAGACGGCGACTACTACGGCGAAGATGCGTCCAAGTACGGCGATGTCGGGCCACGATTCGGGCTGTCCCTGGCGCGGATGATCGCTCACATCACGTATCTTTCTGAGGCTTCGATCGAACGCAAGTTTGGTCGCGATCTCCAGCACAGCGATCATCTCGAATACAACCTGCAGAAGGAGACCGAGTTCAAGATCGAGAGCTATCTCCACTATCAAGGCAAGCGATTCATCGAACGGTTTGATGCCAATAGCTATCTCTACCTGACGCGGGCGATGGACTACTTCGACCTCGCCGCGCGGCACGGTTCGCTGCAAGAAGCGTTGGGAAAAACGAACGCCCGGTTCCTGATCACGTCGTACCACACCGACTGGCTGTTCCCGTCGGTCCAAAGTCGCGAGATCGTCAAGGCGCTCGTTGAAGCCCGCCGTCATGTGACTTATCTGGAACTGGAGAGCGTCTTCGGCCACGACTCGTTCCTGATCGAGATCAAGCAACTCGAAGAACTCGTCACGCCGCTTCTCGCCGAGACCTACCGCCGACACCGCGTCGAGTGAAATGTGGTCGCGAGGATACTGAGTGACACCGCGCCGTGACCCGAGGCAAGTCACGTCGCGATCCCGCGCACGGCCATGAACGAGGCCGTTTCGGCCAGGGCCATCGCCTTTTTCAATGTAGGGTGGGTCGAGTCTTCGAGGCCCACCGACTACCAAACGACTAATGCGTTTGGGCAGAATCAAAACCGCTCGCTTTCTGCCTCTGGACTGTCCGTATCACGGTGTGCCGCGCCTACTTTCCGGGCGATGCTTGACGTGTCCGACAAAAGTAGCAGGCACACTCCGTGTGCCGTCTGCGAGACCGTGATTCGCCGAGGAATTCGGTGAACGGCACATGGAATGCGCCTACTACATTGACTTCTGTCGGACACGTCATGCTTGACTTCTGGCAGTCGATACCCATACTGACCGCGACTTGCTCGGGGGACGAAAAGCTGCCCCTTCTGCGGCGGGGTCGTGTGAACCGGGTCAGGCCTTAACCGGAGCAGCCCTAAGCAGCAGATTTCGGGTGTGGAAGGGGTGGCATTCCGTTCCTCGGGCAATAAACAGGCTGGTTGCACTTCGGGGCAACCAGCCTGTTTTCATATCTGCCCCCCACTGAAGCCTGACGCGCAAGCGAAGAACGCTTGGTAACGGTCCTTCGCTTGCGCGTCAGGCTTTGATCGGCAGTCAGACCATGCCTGCCAGTCGCCTTCACGGGCGAACAAACCACGAGGGGCTGCCTCGAAAAACGAGCTCGACGCGCGAGCGAGGGCTTCACCGTCATCGAATGTTCAGCCCTCGCTTGCGCGTCGGGCTAGTTTTGAAATGTGCTCTAGGCAGACAAGGCGACAACGATGGATGCTCAGTACACCGTGCTGGCTCGACGGTTTCGACCTCAAACGTTTACCGAGGTCGTCGGGCAGGACCGGATTTCTCAGACGCTGCGGAACGCGATCCATGAGGGGCGCGTCGCTCACGCTTATCTCTTCACCGGAGCACGCGGCGTCGGCAAGACCTCGATGGCGCGCATCTTCGCCAAGGCGTTGAATTGCCCGAACGTCGTCGATGGCGTGCCGTGCAACGAGTGCGAGCAGTGTCTCGGGATCGCGGCCGGGAACGATGTCGATGTCTCCGAGATCGATGGTGCGTCCAACCGAGGGATCGACGACATCCGGACGCTGCGAGCCAACGTCGGCGTGAAGTCGATGCGGTCGAAGTACAAAGTCTACATCATCGACGAAGTTCACATGCTGACGAAGGAGGCGTTCAACGCACTCCTGAAGACGCTGGAAGAGCCGCCGCCGCTAGTAAAATTCGTGTTCTGCACGACCGAACCGAACAAGGTTCCTGACACGATCCTCTCACGCTGCCAGCGATTCGATTTCGGCACGATCTCGATCGATAATATCTCGCTGCGTCTGAGTCAGTTGGCTTTGGCCGAAGGCTTCCAGGTCGATCCGGCTGCCGTGGAATTGGTCGCGCGGCGTGCGGCCGGTTCGATGCGCGACAGCCAATCGCTGTTCGACCAACTACTGGCCTTCGGTTCTGAGCGAATCACCGACGCCGACGTTCACCGTCTGTTGGGAACCGCTCCTGATGACCGGTTGATAGACGTGGTCGAAGCCCTCATCGCGCGAGACCGCTCGACCGCGCTGGAGTTGCTCGACGCGGCCCTGCGCGAGGGCGTGCAACTGGAAGCCTTCACCGATCAGTTGATCGGCTACTTCCGCGATCTGATGGTTACGGCGTGCGGTGCCACTGAAGCGGCGTTGCTCAGCGTTGGAACCGATCAGCGTGGGAAGTTGCAAGACCAGGCGGGCCGCTGGGGATTGCAGACGATCGTCGCTGCCATGCAGATTCTGGCGGAGACCAAGGCTCGCATGCAGCGCGTCACCTATGGTCGAGCGTTGACGGAGCTGGCTCTCGTGCGAGTCTCACTGCTGGAAGAACTCGATCAACTCGACCACCTGATCGCGGCGTTGAAGGCCGGCCAACCGGTATCCATTTCAGGCGCAGCGGTCTCGGTGAATTCATCGGCCCCAGCGAGACTCGCTGCTCCAACTCGACCTACTGTTCCTCCCGCCAATCCCGGATCGAGGACACTCCGTTCAGAACCAACGGGTGATCCCAGTTCCGCTGTCGGCCCCGAAAAAAAAAATGACGTAGTGGTTGTGAGCGAGCCTCTGCCCGAGCCGACACCGCCGCCAAGTCTCGCCACCGAACCGGCTGCTAAGAGTATCCCGCAGCCGCCACTCATCGCGTGGAAACCGGGTTGTGAGCAAGAGTTGCACGCCGCTGTCATCGCCAGAACGACCGACACGATCAGCACAGCCCTGAGTCGAGTCGCCGCGACAGCAATCGCCGAGCCAAACATCTTGGAGTTTTCGTTTCCCGCAAACTATGATCTCGACCGAAGGGGTTGCGACTGCCCTGAAGTGATCGCTCAATTGGAGCGAATCGTCTCGGAACTGGTCGGCCAGCCGACGATAGTGCGGTTCAAAACGGTGGCGGTCGCGCTGGAGATTCCGGTGGCCGCAGCTCCGAAACCGGAAGCCACGAAACCAAGAGTGGTTCACGAAACGGGAGCCACTCGGCCTCGTAATGGATTCGTCGAGGCTCCCGACGATGTCTATGTTCAATCGGTGATGGCCGTGTTCGGCGTGAAGGGCTGGCGGGTTCAACCGCTGGCGGTCGAACCGATCGCTGAGGGTGAAGTGGAACCGACGCGAGAGGACTGACGAACATGTTCAAAGAACTGTCAGCAATGGCTTCACTGATGAAGCAGGCTCAGGGAATGAGCGGCAAGGTTCAGGAGATGAAAGACCGCATGGCGAACCTCCGCAGTGAGGGCCAGGCGGGCGGCGGGATGGTCACGGTCGAAGTGGACGGCCAGATGAAAGTTCTGAGTTGTCGGATCGACTCGGCGCTGATGAAGTCGGGTGACCGCGCGCTCCTCGAAGAGTTGGTCTGCTCCGCCACAAACCAAGCCCTCGAAAAGATTCGCGAAACACAGATGAACGAGATGCAGCAACTGACCGGCGGAATCAACATCCCCAGCTTGGGAGATGCGCTGGCCGGAATGGGTTTGGGGCGAACCTGACAGATCGCCCGGGAGTGGATGGAACTGCGACCGCGAGAGAGGAACACACGGATGCCACGCTTTGAGGAAACGACTCGCCACCCCTTCGGCAGTGCGGTCGGTAATTTGATCGACCGACTGGCGACTCTGCCGGGGATCGGGCGAAAGTCGGCCGAACGACTCGCGAACCACTTGCTCGCGTGCTCGGCTGAAGAGGCGAACTCATTGGCCGATGCCATTCGCGTGGTGAAGACTCGGGTCCGACCTTGCTCTGTCTGTTTCAATTTGACGGAACAAGATCGCTGTGACATCTGCCGAGACTCGCGCCGTGAACCGCAGTCGGTCTGTGTGGTCGAACAACCGCGTGATCTGCTGGCACTGGAAGCCGCAGGGATTTTTTCCGGCCTGTATCACGTTTTGGGAGGACGCATCTCACCGCTGAACGGAGTTGGACCAGACGATCTCACTATTGATGCGCTCGTCCGCCGCGTGCGCTCGCAGGGTGTTCGAGAAATTGTCATGGCCACGAATCCGACCTTGGAAGGAGATGGCACCGCGCTTTACATTTCTAATCTGCTGGCCAACGACAATGTGAAAATCACGCGACTCGCTCGCGGGATCGCGTCGGGAAGTGTGCTAGAGTTCGCCAATCGAGAAATGCTGGCGGATGCCCTCCGAGGACGGCAGGCATTTTGAAACCGTAGGGTCAGCGTCTCGCTTGCCCGAGCTTGCAATGAAGCCTTTGCTAGCAATGAGGAAAACGGGCAAGCGAGACGCTGACCCTACGTTCTGGCGGGCCTGTTACAGAATGAGTGATTGATTTACTGACTGCCCGACATTTTGAATCGACTCCAACGCCCCTCGGCGATGGATCGCGGCAATCCACCATGCAGATGAACTTTTCTCAACAGATGCGCATGAGCCAGCAGATGAAGCTGGCTCCGCGCATGATCATGTCGATGGAGATTCTCCAACTGCCGGTCATGGAGTTGGAGGAGCGGATCGAACAAGAATTGGCCGAAAACGTCTGTCTGATCATGCGACAGGCCGATCCCGACGCTCCTGAGACCCAGCACAATCGCGAAGAGGCCAAAGAGACCGCGACCGAGAAGAGTCTCGGCGAACAAACGTTGGAAGTGGACACCGAACACAACAACGAGGCCGACTTCGAGCGGCTGCTGGAGATGTCGCAGGATTGGCCCGAGGACAACTACACCTCGGGTAGCAAGCCGTCGTCGAACCGGATGGAGGACGACGCCGATCGTCAGAACGATCTGATTTCAAGCATCACCGAGCGACCGCAATCACTGCACGAATATCTGCTGGACCAGTTCGGCTTCTATAGCGTGCCGCATGAAGTGCGGGAGTTCGGTGAGTACGTGATTCAAAACCTCACCTTGGACAGTCGGCTACCGTCCCCGCTGCTGGAACTGATGCAGTTCTACGGAAAGCCGATTTCTGAGATGGATGCCCAAACGGCGCTGCGTCTGATTCAGCGGCTTGATCCCGTCGGATGTGCGGCGAAAGATTTCCGGGAATGCCTGTTGCTCCAAGTCGCGGACGATATGCCTCACCGTGATGTCGTCGTGACACTGATCACGTCGCACTTGGAAGACCTTGCTCAGAACCGCCTACCGCTGATCGAACGCAAGACCGGGTACTCGATCCCGCTGATCAAGGAAGCTCACGAAGAATTGAAGCGGTTGAATCCGTTTCCCGGAAAAGGCTTCGAGGCTCGGCCCGCTCAAGCTGTGAAGCCGGATGTCTTCGTCGAACGCAACGCGAACGGCGGGTGGGTGGTGCGATTGGAAGATGAGTACACGCCGCGTCTGCGAATCAGCAAACGCTACCAAGAGATGCTCCGCAATGGTGTCGATGCCAAGACGAAGGAGTACATCAAACGCAAGATCGACTCGGCCAAATGGCTGATCGAGAGCATCGAGCAGCGACATGGCACGGTGAAGCGGGTGGCGCAGGCGATCGTTGATCGCCAGAACGGATTCTTGGAAGAAGGCCCCAATGCGATCACCCCGCTGAAGATGCAGGAGATCGCCGACGTGGTCAAAGTCCACGTCACCACGGTCTCGCGCGCGGTCGATGACAAATGGATCCAGACGCCACGCGGCCTCTATCCCCTCAAGCGATTCTTCGGTGGTGGAACCAAAACCGAGTCCGGCGAGGACGTGGCGTGGGGCATCATCCGCATCAAGCTCCAAGAGATTGTCGCGCAGGAAGACAAAAACGAACCGATGAGCGACGACGCGCTGGTGCTGGAGTTGGCCAAGCACGGCTACAACCTTGCCCGCCGCACCGTGACCAAGTACCGCCAAGCCCTCGACATCCCCTCGTCACGCCAACGCCGCGCGTACTGATGCGTCTGCCTCCCAACACCAACCCGCAGCGTGAGCGAGGACGCTCGTTTGCGTTGTTGGTCAGAAGACGACGAAGTGCATAGGTCGCTTCCTCGTGTCTTGGTCTTCATCTGTGCCCCGGCTTTGCCATCCGTGCTATCCCGTCGAGAGAGACGTAGCACGGATGGCAAAGCTGGGGCACGGATGAAGGCGGGATGATCCCGCAGATGCCTCTTGCGGAGTCGGTGGATACTCGCGAACGACGCCATTTCAGAACGCACAATGAGGAACAGTATCGAGGCTTCGCGCCGATGCAGGGAGGGGATCATGGCGGTGACGGAAGGTGTCCTCGGAGTTCTTCCCGTCCTGCATGGACGCGGCACCGCGATTGAGCCGCCCAATCGGTTTGCATCGACGCACTCGATTCCAGACTACGCCGACTTCGAGCACGATCCCGAGTTCCTTGCCGGGTTGCAGCGAGTCCGTACCGAGTTCTTCCTCGACGATTCGCAGAGCATCGTCAGTGAGAACGACAGTCCCGACATCCCGTTTCGATACAGCATCAACACGTATCGAGGCTGCGAGCACGGTTGCTCGTACTGTTACGCGCGGCCGTATCACGAGTACCTCGGGCTGAACGCGGGCATCGACTTTGAAGCCAAAATCTTCGTGAAGCTCGCCGCACCGCGACTGCTGCGTGAGTGGCTGTCGCGCGATGCGTGGCGGGGCGAGCGAATCATCTTCTCGGGCGTCACCGACTGCTATCAGCCGTGCGAGCGGAAGTTCGAGCTGACACGCCAGTGCCTCGAAGTCTGTGCGGAAGCTCGTCAGCCCGTCTCGCTCATCACGAAGAACGCGCTCGTCATACGCGACATCGACTTGTTGCGACAGATGGCCGAATGGAACGGCACTCAGGTCAACATCAGCCTCACCACACTCGACGCGAAGTTGGCGCGACGGCTCGAACCGCGCACCAGTTCACCCACCGCGCGGTTGCGCGCGATCCGCGAACTGACCGACGCGGGCATTCCCGTCCGCGTGATGACCGCGCCAGTGATCCCCGGCCTGAACGACAGCGAACTTCCCGCACTCCTCGAAGCAGCCGCCCAAGCGGGAGCGAAGCATGCGGCCTACACGCTGCTGCGACTGCCGCACGCGGTGAAGTCGGTCTTTGTCGAATGGCTCGAACGCGAAGAGCCACTCAAGCGAGACCGCGTCGTCGGGCGGATCGAATCGGTGCGCGCTGGCAAGCTCAACAGCACGAACTACGGCGAACGGATGCGCGGCACGGGGGAGATGGCCGATCAAATCCAGCAGATGTTCCGCGTCTTCGCCCGCAAACACGGCCTCGATCAACAACTGCCGCCGCTCAGCTCTGAACACTTCACGCCCCCGAGGGCCACGTCCGGCCAACTGACGCTGTTCTGACCTCAGCGCGTGTCACCTTTCGCATCCTGTTGAAAACCACCACACCGGGCAGTCAGATCGACATCGCCAGCATGGCTGATTCGTGCCTGAAGTATGACGAGGGTTCTTTAGCCCTCCGGGCTGACAACACAGAAACGGCAAACAATTCGGCGGTGAGATTATCGCCGTAGATTCAGTGGTAGTGCCTATCCCACGGTCGTGTTACTCACGTCCGCCCAAGCAGCTTCAACGCCGCCATCAGCGCGTCGATGTCCGCCCGTGTGTTGTAGAGGTGACACGACACGCGCAGATACATCTGGCCGTGGCATTCCGTGACCAAGACCTCCATTCGATGCTGCTCCGCCAACTGCTGCTGCCACGGATGAATGGCATTCGGCGGCGACTTCTTCCGCTTCGTTTTCTGATCTGCCTCCTGACTCCCGCTCCCTGTCTCCTGCTTCCCGTTCTCGACCAGCGGCACCGCGATCATCGAGCCGTACCAGTCGATCGAATCGGGGACCGTCGCGACTTGGCCGAGCGTCTGCTCCAACTGCGTGCGGGCGTACCGCGCGAGGTCATGCGTCTGCTGGCGAAACGCGGGAAGGCCGACTCGTTCGAGGAACTCGATCGCGGCAGGAACGGCCAGAAACGGCGCGGGGTCGCGTGTGCCGAGCCAATTCAAATCGTCCTGCCAGCGCGCGGGGCGGCCTCCCAAACTGCGGCCCCAACTGACGAGATGCGGCTTCATCTTCGATTGCCATTTGCGACGCACGTACAGGAATCCCGAACCGAAGGGCGCGCTGAGCCACTTGTGCAGGCTGGCACAGTAAAAGTCGCAGTCGATCTTCCGCAGATTGACCTCACACATGGCGATCGCGTGCGGCCCGTCGATGCAAACCGGGATGCCTCGCGCCCGAGCCTCCCGACAAATCTCGGCCACTGGAAACACGATCCCCGTCGGCGACGTGACGTGACTGATGACGATCACCTTCGTGCGCGAAGTGATCGCCGCGAGGATCGGCTCGATGATGTCAGCCACGGCATCCGTGAACCGCCTCGGTCCCTGCTCTTCGTCCCCACGCGGTTAAACGAAGCCGGTTGGCGATGCGCGCAGTTTGCCACTGAAGACTCTGCTCGCGTCACATCGCACCGCCCCAACGTCGGCGACACGATCTTCGCCCCGGTTCGTTCGCAAACACTCCGCCAGATGCGGAAGACGGCTCCGTACTCATGATCGTTCAGCAGGATTTCGTCACCCGGCACGAGTGGCAACGATTCCGCCACGACATTCATCGCAACGGTCGCGTTCTCGACAAACACGAGGTCTCGCGCATCGGCTCCAACCAGTTGGCCCAACCGCGCCGCGGCCTCATCCAGCGCCGGCTCCATCGTCCGCAGAAAAAACTCCATCGGGTTGGCATTCAACCGCCGAGACCACTCCTCACGAACCTCCTGCACCACGCGCGGCGACGGCCCGAACGAACCGTGGTTGAGATACGTCACGTCGCTCGGGATCGACCAGTCTGAGCGAGATGCTGATGGTGAAGCGGTATCGGTGGGCATGTGTGAGTTCGGCTTATGGGTGTGACAGGCAATCAATCGACAACGGCCAGCGGGGTGCAGTCGTTCATTGGTGGTCATGCAATTGCAGCCCCGGAGTCGAACGTCTTGAGTTCCCTCCCCTCGGCGGGGAGGGTTAGGGAGGGGGGAGATGAGCGAGGGACGATCTTTCTGCCAATCCTCCCCCCTCCCCAGCCCTCCCCGCCGAGGGGAGGGAGTCTGAAAGAAGCGGGGTCAGATCTCCAATGAACACCAATGAACGACTGCACCCCGGCCAGCGCGAGCCGCGCGTCGTCGCTTGCATGGTATCCGAGTCTCGCCGACAATCCCGCCCTGCTGGCGGCTCTTGTTCGAGTTGGCCGCGAGTTCATCCCCACAACTGCCTCTTGAAAGTGATCGCTTCCCGATGACCGACCCGCATGATTTCACTCGCCGATTGCAGAAAGACAATGGCTCCAAAATTGTGTTCCTCGTGGGAGACGGACTCGGTGGGTTGCCGCTCACGCCGGGGGGCAAGACGGAATTGGAGACGGCTCATACTCCGAACCTCGACGCACTGGCTCGACGTGGCACGCTCGGACTCAGCACGCCAGTTCTGCCGGGGATCGCACCGGGGAGTGGCCCCGGACATCTCGGCTTGTTTGGCTACGATCCGGTCAAGTACCAGATCGGTCGCGGCGTTCTCGAAGCACTCGGGATCGACTTCGCTCTCGGTCCCAACGATGTCGCCATTCGAGGCAATTTCTGCACGATCGACGATGCCGGTCGCATTACGGATCGCCGCGCGGGGCGCATCGGAACGGAGATCGGTTCCAAACTGAGTGCCAAGCTGAACGAGATCAAGATTCCCGGCGTTGAGGTCTTCGTCCGCGCGGGCGAAGGCTATCGCACGGTGCTCATTTTTCGAGGCGAAGGACTCGGCGGTGACGTGGGGGATACCGATCCACAGAAGACCGGAGTTCCAGCACTCGATCCCATTGCGCGATCGGCCGGGAGCGAGAAGACCGCTGCCATCGCGAAGGAGTTCCTCCGCCAAGCCAAAGACGTTTTGAAGAACGATGCTCCCGCGAACTTCCTCACGCTGCGCGGCATCGACAAGCTGCCTCTCATCCCGCCGGTGAAAGAGGTCTACGGACTGCGGGCTGCCGCGATCGCCGTCTACCCAATGTATCGCGGACTTGCGCGGCTCGTCGGGATGGACATTCTCGACGCGGGCCACACGCTCGAAGATCAATTGGCGCGACTCGAAGCGTCGTGGAACGATTACGACTTCTTCTTCATTCACTGGAAGTACACCGACTCGTCGGGCGAGGACGGCAACTTCGCGTTGAAGGTCCAGCGCACGGAAGAACTCGACCAGTTCATCCCGCGCATCACGGCACTCAACCCCGAAGTGATCGTTGTCACCGGCGACCACAGCACGCCGAGCAAGATGAAGTCGCACAGTTGGCACCCGGTCCCGACACTGCTCGCCGCCGACACCTGCCGCTTCGACGGATCGACCTCGTTCGGTGAAGCGCAATGCCTGCGCGGCGGTCTCGGCCACTTCGAGGCCAAGCACCTGATGCTCCTTGTCCTCGCACACGCCGGTCGGTTGGAGAAGTACGGCGCGTGAGTGAGCGAGGGTGAAGAACAAGAGCCTCGAAGTCCGGCTTTGTGCCTCACGCGGCACCACGTGGGAGTTTTCCGAGCGGGGTGGCGTCAGCCCCCCGGTTCTTGGGCGTAAGCCCTCTTCGGAAGAACCGGGGGGCTGACGCCGC
>JAYSQC010000110.1:0-8907 GCA_043721755.1 Schlesneria sp. | reverse complement strand
TCTCGACCGGTTGCCGTGACCTGGACGCTGCCCGTTCGGTTCTCGGCAAACTGGAACGCCGGGCCGAACTGGTCAAAAGCGAAGTCATCACCACGGCTGAAGCCGCGACGGCCGATCACCAACGAACGCCGATTGCCGATCACTTTGCCTCGTACCACGAACACCGAACCGCCAAGGGACTGAACGCCGTTCGCATCGCCAACACGAAGTCGCGATTGGAACGGCTCGCCGCCGAGTGCGACTTCCGCCGGTTGGCCGACTGTTCGGCGGATGCTCTGACACGCTGGCTCGCCCGTCAACAACCCGAAGGGATGTCGGGTGGGAATCGGAATGAGTACCGCCAAGAGTTGGTGGGCTTCGGCAACTGGTGTGTCGAGACTCATCGGTTGTCCGTGAATCCGTTCGCCAACGTGCCGAAAGCCGACGCCAACACGGATCGAAGACGGCAACGCCGGTCGATGACCGAAGCCGAGTTGGTGACGTTGCTCGACGTGGCACGGTTGCGACCGCTCGCCGAGTTCGGGCGGGAAGCTGTCCCCGTGGTTGAGGATGAGACCGAAGCGACCGGCAATCCAGCGAAGCGATCGAACTGGACGAAAGCCGCGTTGACGCTCGACGGATTGCAAGCGACGGTCGAACGGGCAAGGGGACGGCTCGCCAAGAATCCCGAGTTGGTTGCCGAACTGGAACGGCTCGGGCGAGAGCGGGCGTTGATTTACAAGACGCTCGTTCTGACCGGGCTTCGCAAAGGGGAACTCGCATCGTTGACGGTGGGGCAACTGGAACTCGACGGGCCGATGCCGTTCGTCGTGTTGAACGCGGCCAATGAGAAGAACCGGCAAGGCTCGACACTGCCGCTCAGAACGGACCTCGCCGCCGAGTTGCGGGAGATTGGATCGGCGAGAAGCGGGCACGCTTCCAAGGGCGTCCTGATGCGTTTGGACGCGAACCGCTGTTCGTTGTCGCGGACTCGCTCGGGAAGATTCTCGACCGCGACTTGCTCGCCGCCGGGATCGACAAGGCCGACGAGCGGGGCCGAACCATCGACGTTCAAGCTCTGCGGCATTCGTTCGGAACGTTGTTGTCCAAGGGGGGCGTTGCTCCGCGAACGGCTCAAGCGGCGATGCGTCACAGCAACATCGACCTGACGATGAACGTCTACACCGATCCGAAGTTGCTCGACGTGTACGGAGCGTTGGATTCGCTGCCGTCACTCGATTGGAAATCGTCACCCTCAACAGAACGCCAGTTAATGCGTGCAACCGGGACCGACGTTCAAGACACCATGCCTTCCCTAAGACATCCTGTCAGTTTTGTTGCACCACCTGTTGCACCAAACATTGGCAAACTGTGTCGTTTGCTGTCATCTCATCAGGCGATGATGATGAACGAGTGGCGAGAACAGCCACACACCAAAACCTCATGATTTCAAGCAAAAAAGCCTTGCCCGCAGTGATTGCGGGCAAGGCTTTGAAGGTATCCCCGGCTGGGGTCGAACCAGCAACCTTCGGCTTCGGAGGCCGACGCTCTATCCAATTGAGCTACGGAGACAAATGAACTTTTTTATCGGGCGGTTAGATGCGGAGGCTTACCGGTAACGGACGATTGCGGAGCGGCGAGAGGGTACGAGCCGATTTCGGGAATGTCAATTCGCGATGTGGCGATCGCAAGGTCATCGCTGTTTTCAATGACGGGCGGATTGATTTGCGACCGTACGCAGCCCGCAGTGACACATTTGTCACTGCGACACACTCACCCGAAGTGTCAACGAGGAGCTGTGTGGCGTTCCTCGCTCACGCTGCGGGTGAGTGTCACGGCGGGCCGCGTGAGGTCTGGACAGGCATTGGGGCTGCGTTGCACTCACGCCACGTCCCTCTTCAAGATCCCCTTCACGATCTGTCCCGCTTGTCCGTCGAGCAGCGTGGCTTCGCCGGTTGGCCGGCGGAACGTGAGCTGTTGCGGGGCGAGGCCGAACAGGTGCATGAGCGTCGCGTGGTAGTCGAAGTGGTTGACGATGTCTTTCACCGCGTTCACTCCGAAATCGTCGGTCGCACCGTGGACGTGGCCGTTCTTCACGCCGCCCCCTGCCAGCCACATCGAGAACCCGTAGGTGTTGTGATCGCGGCCGATGCTCTTCTCATTCTGAACGACCGGCAGACGACCCATCTCTCCACCCCAATGGACGAGCGTCTCGTCGAGCAGGCCGCGTTGCTTGAGGTCCGCGACGAGAGCCGCACACGGTTGATCGGTTCGCAAACATTGAGCCGGCAGCGCCGTCGTGATGTTGCCGTGATGGTCCCAGTTCTGCGTCCCCGAGAAGATCTGGACGTAGCGAACTCCCCGTTCGACGAGCCGCCGCGCGATGAGGCATCGCGACGCCCAGTCCTTTGTTTTCGGATCGTTCAGTCCGTACATCTCCTGTGTGGTGGCGGTCTCTTGCGACAGATCGAGAGCCTCTTTCGCCGCCGTCTGCATCCGTGCGGCCAGTTCATAGCTGGCGATGCGCGCCGAGAGATCGTTCTCATTCGGATGCCGCTCCATGTGCTCGCGGTTCAATTCGCCAAGCAGTCCGAGGAACCGGTCCTGCGGCAGACCGGCCAACTGCGGCGGCGGGTCGAGATTGAGGATTCGCGGCTCACGTGGGCGGACGACTGTCCCCTGATAGAGCGACGGGAGGAAGCCGTTCGTCCACATGTCGGTTCCCAGCACCGGTAGCCCGCCCGGATCGGTCATCACGACGTAAGCGGGCAGATTGGCGTTCTCGCTGCCGAGTCCATACGTCAGCCACGAACCGAGCGAAGGTCGCCCCGCGTTGATACGTCCCGAGCTGAGTGCGTAGAGCGACTGCCCGTGGTTGTTCACCCCCGTGTGCATCGACCGAATCAAGCAGATGTCGTCCGCGACTCGAGCCAGATGCGGGACGAGTTCGCTCAACTCCATCCCGCACTCACCGCGCTGCTCGAACTTCCACGGCGAGCCGAACAGCTTGGCACTCGACTCGGCCGCGTTGTCGTACTTGATTTCGCCATCGAACTTTTGGAGATGCCGCTTCGTCAGCTCGGGCTTCGGATCGAACAGGTCGATGTGACTCGGCCCGCCCTGCATGTACATCGAGATCATCGCCGTCGCCTGAGCCGGTTTCGGAGGCTGCTTCGGCAACAGGTCATACTGCGGCCGCTCCAACGCCGGCTTGGCCGGAGCCGCCAGCAAACCGTCGCGCTGCATCAGTGAAGCCAGCGCAAACGACCCGAGTCCGAACGCTTGCTGCTGAAGAAAGTGTCGTCGTGAGTGCATGGTCTTTTCCTTTTGTCCAAGGAAGAAATCAGAACGCTGATCTCCGCTGATCTTCACTGATTCGAATCAGCGGAGATCAGCGTGAATCAGTGTTCCCAATTTCTTGTTCTTATCTGTGCTCATCCGTGAAATCTGTGGTTGAACTTCTTGGTTCTGTCTTCCGAAAATCGTGCCTGTTCGCTGGATTTGAAAATCTGAAAAAGCCAAAACGGTGTCGAGCTGCCGCATCTCAAAATTAGCAGCCTGTTGAAAAACGTAGCTTGGACGCCCTCTTCCGAGCGAACTTCAGCAGAAAACGGACGGACGAGGGCGTCCATCCTACAGCCTTTCAACGAGCTGTTAGTCCACGTAGAGGAACCCGTTCGAGCAGATCAACGCCTGGCACAGCAACGACAGCGACCGCGTAGTCGGTGCGAGCTGTTTCGGTCGTTCGGCTTCGGGGAGTTTTGCGAGGGCCTCTTCAAAGTAGGTTTGCTGTGACGCGAGGAACGTTGTCGCGCGAGTCGTTTCGGTTTCGTTGGCGGTGCGGCCGTAGGCGAGTTGCCAGGCGCGATGGATGCGGGCGACGGGATCAGCGGAGGACTCTTCGACTCGACGAGCGAAGGCTTCGGACTGCTTGATGAGGATGTCGTTGTTCATCAGGAGGAGCGACTGCGGGGCGACCGTGCTGAACGTGCGGCGTTCGCAGTTGGGGGCGGTGTTGGCGACATCGAACGGTTCCAACATGCCGAGCGGCATCGAGCGTCTCACTTGGATGTAGAGGCTGCGGCGGAACTCGTTCTCACCGAAGCCGTCTTGCTTGCCGATCAGGATGCCGTTGCCGTCGCGCTCGCCCGAGCCGACGATGACTTGGCCATCGGCATCGGGGAGGACCGTGATCGCCGGGCCAAACTGCTTGTCGCTGAGTCGCCCCGCGACCGCGAGGATCGCGTCGCGAATGGCTTCGGCTTCGAGCCGTCGCACTGACATGCGAGCGAGCAACCGGTTGTCGGGGTCGATCGTTTGGAGTGCGTCGGTTCGGGCTGAGGTCTGACGATACGCGGTCGATGTCAGTAGCAACCGATGCAGTTTCTTGACCTGCCAGCCGGACGAGACGAACTCGGACGCGAGCCAATCGAGCAGCTCGGGGTGCGACGGTCGATCGCCTTGAGTTCCGAAGTCGGCGGGCGTCGCAACCAGTCCGCGCCCGAAGTGGTGCATCCAGACGCGGTTCACGAAGACGCGGCTCAAGAGCGGATGTTTGTCATTCGTGAGATGCCTCGCGTAGGCGAGCCTGCGTCCTGATGTCGGCACCTGCGGATCATCGACCGGAATCTCAACGGGCACTGTGGCGAGGACACTCAGTTCGGCAGGCGTCACGGTCTGGCGCGGCTGCTGGATGTCGCCTCGAAAGAAGAGGGCCGTCGGCGGGAGATGTCCCGGCGGTTCGGTGAGGCACGCGACGAAATCGTCCTGCGGTCGCTTGGTGTTGATGTCCGCCTTGAGCTTCGTGTACTTGGTCTCGATCGCGGTGGACTTGCCCGGCTCGAACAACGAGATCGTGCCGTTGTTCACATTGAGCGACGGGAATTGTTTGGCGATCTCTTTCTGCTGTTCTGTGCGATTCTTCTCGGGCGTCTCGTGCGCAAGACGGGCCGGTTCACGCCATTCGGGGTCGATCTTTTCGAGTTCCTTTGCATAGGTCTCCGCGACGAGGACCTTGTATTCGTCGAGCCGTTTTACTTCCTCATCTTGCACCTCCTTCGCGACGGCAGCCGCTTGCTCGTGATCGGCGGCAGACCACAGATTAACGAGCCGGCTCGATGGCGCACGCCAGTTCTTCCAGTCATAGGCCGGTTCAAACAGAGCGCGGAAGCGGTAGTAATCGACCTGCGAAATCGGGTCGTAACGGTGCGAGTGGCACTGCGCGCAACCGACAGACAAGCCGAGCAACGCGGTCGATGTGATCTTGATCGTCTCGGCCACAACCTCGTTCCGCGCGACCTCTTGCTCAGGACCGCTGGCCGTTCCGTCCGGTCCCATGCGCAGGAAGCCGGTCGCCACGAGCTGGTCTTGCTGCGCGCGAGTCAGGTTTTGATACGGAGGCGTCAGTAACTCATCGCCCGCCAATTGCTCGACGACAAACCGGTTGAAGGGCAGGTCGTCGTTGAAGGCCCGCACCACATAGTCTCGATACTTAAAGGCCCACGGCCGGACATGGTCCTCCTCGCGATAGCCATCGCTGTCGGCATAGCCCGCGACATCCAGCCAATGTCGTCCCCAACGCTCTCCGTAACGAGGCGAATCGAGCAGCTCGTCGAGCAACCGCTCCCACGCATCCGGCGCGGGGTCATTCACAAACTGTTCGACCAACTCGGGCGTCGGCGGCACGCCGAGCAAGTCGAAGTGAATGCGCCGCAGCAACGTCAGCCGGTCGGCTTGGGGCGAGAAGGTGAGTGACGGAGTTGTAGGATGGGCACTCTTGCCCGTCCCCTCTTCGACACGAACGCCACTGTTGTTTGTGTTGGATGTGTTGTTTGTATTGCTGCGTCCATTCAGCCGGACGGGCAGGAGTGCCCATCCTACAGAAGTCGTCTCCAGCCGCTGCAACAGAAAGGCATCGACCGGCGACGCGACCAACTCGGGCCGAGCGACCATCGGGACCGGCGGCTTCACGACGAGTTGAAACGCCCAATGCGTCCGCTCTTCCTCGGTCCACTGGCTATCGCTCGGCACCGTGTCGGGTTCGGCCCGCGCGGTCTTGGCTCCTTGAGCCAGCCACTCGCGCAGCACGGCTTGCTCGGCGGCTGGCACCTTCTTCTTACCGGGCGGCATCTCGTCGGCGAGGACTCGTTTGAAGAGCAGACTCGCGTCCGGTTGCCCCGGAGAAATCGCTGGCCCCGACTCGCCCCCCGTGCTCATCAACCGCACGAGCCGCAGGTCCAACTTCCCTTCGGGCTGCTCATCGTCCCCGTGACACTGCCAGCAATGCGCCTTGAGGATCGACCGGACGTGCGTCTCGAACAGGACAGGCTTGGGGGTGACAGGCGAGACCACTCGTGTCGGTGCGTCTTCAGCGAACGTGGCCGACATCCAAACGGCGGTCCCAGACCAGCGACCACTCGCAACAACGAGCAGCCCCACAACAAACGTGAACGCAATCGCAGTGCGGGACATCGCGAAGCTTTCGGGCAGGAGATCGGGCGGAAAAACCAGCAGCGGAGTGATCGTAGCTCACCCCACAGGCATCGGATAGCAGACTCTGATGCGTTGAGTCCATTTGGTGCAGTCGTTCATTGGTGGTCATTAGGAACCCGATCGCGTGGCCTTCGGACTCCCTCCCCTCGGCGGGGAGGGGGAGGGCGGAGGATTGTCGAGCTGACTTGCCACTCTTCCCCCCTCCCTAACCCTCCCTACCGAGCGGAGGGAACTGGAACGAGCGACTCCAATACCTCAATCGTCCAATACCTCAATCGTGTGACCACCAATCAACGACTGCCCCCGAGTTCATTTGACCGAAGCCGTCACAGTTTCGCTGGCGATGACTTTGCCGAGCGAGGATGCACCCGCTAACCTTTGGCCCGACGCTCACTTCTTGATCGTGTCCAGCAGTCTTTCCGGTGTGGAGAGCCTGTGGCGCGAGACCACAATACGCAGACAGAGTTCTGTCGGGAGATTCGACAATGCCTTTGGTTCCGCTTCGCACCGTGCTCGATCACGCCGCCGAAAACAACTACGGCGTGGCCGCGTTCAACGTCAACAACATGGAACAAATCCAGTCGATCATGGAGGCGGCCAAAGAGACCAACTCGCCTTGCATCGTGCAGGCCTCGCGCGGTGCCCGGTCGTACTCGCAGGACAATTATCTCCGCCATCTGATGCTCGCCGCCGTCGAACTCTATCCGCAAATTCCGATCGTCATGCACCAGGATCACGGCAACAGCCCCTCGACCTGCATCAGCGCGATGGACAACGGCTTCACCTCGGTGATGATGGACGGGTCGCTGATGGAAGACGGCAAGTCGCCCGCCGACTACGACTACAACGTCGCCGTGACGCTGGAAGTGGTCAAGCTGGCCCACGCGAGAAACGTCTCGGTCGAAGGGGAACTCGGTTGTCTCGGTCGGCTCGATACGGGTGAAGGTGAAGCCGAAGACGGTCACGGAGCGTCGGGCAAGCTCTCGCACGATCAACTGCTGACCGATCCCGAAGAGGCCGAGCGATTCGTCGCGGCCACCAAGGTCGATGCTCTTGCCGTCGCGATCGGCACCAGCCACGGAGCCTACAAGTTCGACGCGAAGCCGACCGGCGAAGTCCTCGCCATGAAGCGGATCGAAGAGATTCACCGCCGTCTGCCGAACACGCATCTCGTGATGCACGGCAGCTCGTCGGTACCGCAAGACCTGCAGGACATCATCAACCAGTTCGGCGGCAAGATGAAGCAGACGTTCGGCGTCCCCGTCGAAGAGATTCAGCGCGGGATCAAGTTTGGTGTACGGAAGATCAACGTCGATACCGACTGCCGCATGGCGATCACCGGCGCGATCCGCAAGATCCTGCAATTGGAGCCGGAGAAGTTCGATCCCCGCGACTATCTCAAGCCCGCCCGCGAAGCGATGAAGCAGGTCTGCATGGCCCGCATGATCTCGTTCGGACAAGCTGGCAACGCCAGCAAGCTGATGGCCAGCGGCCGCTTGAAGTGAACTCTTGATGACGCTTGAAACGAGCAGCCCCGGTTGTCAGCACAACCGGGGCTTTTTTCGTTTGGTGTTTAATCCACAGCAAGCGGAAGCGTGAGGTCTTCATGCCTCACGCGGCACAAGGAGCGAGGTTTCCGAGCGGGGCGGCGTCAGCCCCCCGGTTCTTGGGCGTAAGCCCGCTTTGAAAGAACCGGGGGGCTGACGCCCAATGGCACTCACTTTAGAAAGTAGTAGGCACATTCCATGTGCCGTAACCGGCGTTTTGCGGACGGCACATGGAATGTGCCTGCTACTTTGCGGCCAAAGTGAGTGCCATTGGGCTGACGCCGCCCCGCTCAGATGTCTGATCGCGGACCGCGCGAGGGGTTTGGCGTTCTGGTTCTCGTTGTGAAAACTTGGTTTTGACACGTTTTTCCCTTCCAACTAAAGTCCCGCCCCTCAACGACGAGCCGAAGGATTGGCTGGTCTATTTGAAGGCGATCTGTCATGCAGGTCGCCTCCCACCTGACAGGCAAGGACGGCCGAGTGAACTTATCGCCGCGCGTACTCGTGATCGACGAATCCTCCGATACGGAGACGGTTCTCAGAGCGGTCCTCGAACCGCGCGGCACCTCGGTCGGACGCCGCCGCAACCAGCTTCATGCGTCTGAATCGACCTCGTCGTCGCGGCCCGAAGTTGTCGTGATCGACCTCGACGGCCAGCCGGATGCGCAACTGGCAACCGCCGCTTGGCAGTCCTCACCGCGAGTCTTGATCGGCACGCATCGCCCCGTCGTCACCAACCAACACGAGCGATTCATCGAGAAGCCGTTTCAGTACCCGGAACTGGTGCGAGTCATCCTAGAGTTGCTCGACGGCCAAGACGCCGCGTGAAATGGCTTCGGAGATAACGCTCTGTGGTTCGTTTCACCGCGTGGGCAACGCCCCGCGCGTC
>JAYSQC010000109.1:0-5245 GCA_043721755.1 Schlesneria sp. | reverse complement strand
GGCCGCGCGAAGTATAGTGGTCGAACACCTTTGTCTTGAGGGGTTCATTACTAGCCCGCCGCGCCAGCGAGGGCTTCACTTTCGACAACGGTTTGCCCTTGCTGGCGCGGCGGGCTCGTTGTGGAACAACCCCGCAATCTCAAGTTGTCCGACCACTAGACACTGACAAACTAGCGAGGCTCCGCCTCAGACCGACGAGTTGAAATGCCGGCTTTCATGCGCGCTCCCCTCAATTCGCGCGGAACATGAACCGCGCGAATTGAGGGGAGCGCGCATGAAAGCCGGAAACATCGTGTGATTGACGTTGCGTTCCCGTTTTGATCCGAGACGTGACGCACTGCCAAAACTTGACACGTGCGATACGTGTTCTTCGGATCAAGGAAGTCTGCGGTGTCTGACCCCATCGGGTAAGCGAACCCTTAAGGCACACGGCTCACCCGACATTTCGACGGCAGAATCAGCCGGTTGCCTGCGGACCTGGCCGCGTGGCTTGACTCGCTTTGGACCCGGTTCAACAATCCGGCCCGTTCGTTTGCCCGAGTCGGAGTTGAAACTGGCGGCGAACGAACTGTCGATGAGTCTCACTGAAAAGAGAGTTGTATGAGTGCCCTGCGTCTATCCCCCGCTGTTCAATCATTGAAGCCCTCCGCGACACTGGCCGCCGCCGCCAAAGCGAAGGATCTGAAATCGAAGGGGGTCAATGTTTATGACTTCACGCTCGGCGAACCCGACTTCATCACGCCCGCGAATGTCAGACAAGCGGCCATTGCCGCGATGGAAGCGGGACACACGCACTACACGCCATCGGGAGGCATCCCCGAACTGAAGAAGGCGGTGTGCGCGGCGTACAAACGTGACTATGGTCTCGACTTCACGGCCGCTCAGGTTTTGATCTCGAATGGCGCGAAGCATTCGATCCATAACGTCATCGCGTCGCTGTGCGGTCCCGGTGATGAGGTCATCATTCCCGCGCCGTACTGGGTGAGTTACAGCGCCCTGGTGGAACTGACCGGGGCCGTCCCCGTGATCGTTGATACCAGCGAGGCGAGCGGCTTCTGCATGTCGGCCGATCAGTTTCGCAAGGCGATCTCGCCACGAACGCGCCTGATGATGCTCAACAATCCCTCGAACCCGACCGGAGCCACGTATCCGGTCGATCAGTTGGAGGCACTCGCCCGCGTGGCAGTGGAACACGACATCCCCGTGCTGTCCGATGAAATCTATGAGAAGCTGCTGTACGCCGGAGCCGGATTCCGTTGCTTCGCCAGCTTTGGTGCGGATGTTGCCGCGCGGACGATTATCGTCAGTGGCGTGAGCAAAGCCTACGCGATGACCGGCTGGCGCATCGGTTGGACGATTGGGCCGGTCGAGGTCATCAAGGCGATGGACAACCTCCAAAGTCAGGAGACCTCGAACCCGTGCAGCATCAGCCAGTACGCGGCGGTCGAAGCTCTCAACGGGCCGCAAGAAAGCGTCGAAGCGATGCGGTGCGAGTTCGAGAAACGGCGCGATTATGTGATGGGCCGGATGCGTCCGTGGCGTGAGAAATTTGGCGTGACGTTCGCCGAACCGGGCGGCGCGTTCTATGCCTTCTTCAACGTGAACTCGTCGTTCGGCAAGCCGCTGGCGGGAGGCCACACGGTCTACAACGCGACCGACTTCTGCACGGCGCTGCTCGAACAAGCTCACGTCGCGCTCGTCACGGGCGATGCCTTCGGTGCCCCCGGCTACGTGCGGCTGTCATTCGCCACGAACATCGAGACGATCACGGCGGGACTCGATCAGATTGAGGCGTTTCTCGCGGGCTAGAGAGCATTTCAGAACTAGCCCGACGCGCAAGCGAGGGCTTCACTCTCATCGAATGCCCAGCCCTCGCTGGCGCGTCGGGCTAGTTTTGCGAGGCACAAACAGGTTTTGAAATGCCCTCTCATGTTTCTCGCGATCGTCCCGCGATCTCACTCGAAGTCCGGCTTTTCCGAAAGCCGGACTTCCGATGATGAAAGGCGGAATGGCACGCTCAGCAAACGGCCTCGGTGGGAGCGGTCGCGTCGGCGAGGTGAACGGTCAAGACATCGCCCTCAAATTCACATGTCTGATCGGCCACTTCCACATTGTGGTCACCGCTGATCAACCGGATGCGTGGGTACGAGAGATGGCACTCACCACCGAGGACACTTTTGATGTTGGACCCAATCACGTTGACGGCCTCACCGAACGCATCTTTCACATCGGCGTCGGTCACATCCGGTTCGGAGATGTTGAACAATTCGGCGGCAAGCTGGCTGGCTGACGGCTTCGGGCAGACGATTCGGAGTTCGAGATCCCACTCACCCGTAATCCGAATCCGCCCTTCAAGGCAATCGACACCATGATCGACCTCGGGCTGTGTGGTGACTCGAACTCGCTCCAACCCCAAGATTGAGCCACAGACTTCCAACGTGATTTGCGACAGCATTTCGTGAGCGAATCGCATGATGATTGGCCTTCCAGAGAAACTTAGGGTGAACGAATCGCAACTGGCGGCTCGTTGAATCTGTTGGTCGATTCACTCGTGATTCACGTTATCGCGGCAATGATCGTGGCTTCTGAGTTCGACTGTCTGAGTTGTGCAGATGTAGGGTGGGCTGTGCCCACCATTCCACAACCAATTGTGGTGGGCACAGCCCACCCTACGGGAAGTCATACAGTCGAATTAGACGAGTGCCGATTCATCACTGGGGTCGCCGACCTTGATCAGCCGGATTGTTTCGTGAGCGATCGCTTCCATGGATCGGAAGTGCTGAGGAGCATTCGACGAAACGGAGATGCTATCGGGTAGAAATCCAGTGGCGGCAACGCGGTCTTGAACGAGTACCTGTCCGCCCGCTTCCAAGATGAGACGACTCCCATTGCGTCCGTCATCACTCGATCCGGTCACCACGACTCCCACGACGGCACTGCGATAGTGACGAACAGCGGAGCGGAACAGCGAGTCAATCAACGACCGACTGGCATTCAACGACTGATCGAGAGTGGTGGCCAAGTATTTCTGGCCGTGAACGTCGGCGATGGTGAGTGTCTGCTCGCCCGGAGCCAGCCAGACTTGGCCCGGTTCCAAGGGGTTTCCAGCGACCGCTTCCGCGATGGGTAATGTGCAGACGGCTGACAGTCGCTGCACGATGAGTTGAGTCAACGTGGGAGCCATGTGATGAGCGACCAACACTGGCACAGACAGATCATCAGGGAGCTGGCTCAGAAACGTTTCCAGCTCATTCCAACGACCACTCGACGTTCCCACGACCACGATTTCAACGGCCTTTGCGGCCTCGTGACGCTCAGTGGCAACATCACGTCGAGCAACGTCAGGCTGGATCGCCGACTCGTTTTTTCGAGTCAACAATCGAATCTTCGAGGGAAGATGTCGCTCGAAATATTTTACGGCGGCATCAACGTGTCCAATCCGAATCGCCTTGGTCAAGTAGTCACCGGCCCCCCGAGCCATCGCCTTAAACAGACGGTCTCCGTTTGCCTCGGAAGATCGACAAAGCATGAGGATTGGCAGGCTGCGGTCGCAACTGCGAATCGCGTGGACCGCGTCGATCCCTTCCACCGTCGGAATCTCCAGATCAAGTAACACGACATCCGGTCGAACGTGGGGAATCTGTGCGATGGCGTCCTGGCAATCCATCGCAGCGTAAACCTCGAACTCGGGGTCCGCGTGCAGTGCCTCTGCGACCAGTCGGCGAATCACCGTGGAATGGTCTGCAACCAACACTCGAATTCGACTTGGCATCGGAATCCCTCGAAACGCCTGCCGAACGTCTTTGCCGTTCGGCCGCGGTGTGGTGTTTGGTCATCATCATCAAGTTGTGAGCGAAGCACGGACTTGTGGCTGGCTGTACAAGTGGCGTGAGAATAGGGCTGGTTGGCCGGCAAAGTCACTGAAGTCGTGAGACGTGAGAAATCCGGAACTCTCACGAGATTCGGCCCCCCGAACTGCCTGTTAAAGAACCGTAGGGTAAGCGTCTCGCTTGCCCGCATTCCAACCGCAATTCCGGGCAAGCGAGACGCTTACCCTACGTGTTTCAAGAGCCTGCTAAACCCAGTTCAGACGCGGTACTCGCCAGGCGAATTGTCAGGACAGGCTGAAAGGCTGGTTCGTCGAGTTGGCTTCGCTGCTGACGAGTTCCATCATGCCCACCGCCTCCGTCACGAACTGCAGACGTCCTGCGGGGTCGCCTCCGAACAGATCATCAAGGGCGAAGTTCGATTCGGGGTCATACCCGTCTGCCGTGTCACAGCGTTGGAGGTAGTTCGCCATGTCATCGGCGACAGCGGTGAGAGCCACCAGCTTGAAGTTCTCTTTCGTTGCTCCCGACGGATTGTGGTGGAACTGCACGACCTCGACCAACGTCTCGGGCAGCTTGCTGTGAGCCATGAACCACGCCCCCAATTCGCAATGGTCCGTCCGCAAAATGTCGCGCTCGCGCAGCAACATTTCGGGCGATTCTTCAAAGTCGAGCGGGTCGGCGGCGCTCAAATGATTCGGGGCGACGACGCCAATCAAGGAACGTCCCACATCATGGATCAACCCCGCAGTGAACTCTTCTCCGTCGAAGCCCAGCTTCAGAGATTGATTGAGTTTCACGCTGAGGATTCCCGTCAGCACCGCATGTCGCCACAACACGGTTTGGAGCCACGCCTCGCTCAGCGGCATCCGCTTCATCATGCTGCCCAGGCTCGCGGCGAGAATCACGTTGCGACAGTGGGAGAACCCGAGTCTCACGACCGCCTGACGCAGATTGAGAATTTGATGGCGTGCCCCATAGAAGGCACTGTTTGTGATCTTCAGGATGTCGGCCGCCAGCTTGACATCGCGTTCCACGACCGAGGCAAATTCGGCAATCGAACACTTGGGATCTTTGGCCATCGCCAAAGCCTTCATCGCCACGGCCGGAACCATCTGCAGCTTGTCGCCCTTCGCGAGCAACCGCGACCGCAGTTCTTCCGGTGGGTTCGCCTTTGTCGCGCAGCCCTCTTCCAACACGGCGCTCGTCATATTCATGCCTTTGACTGATTTCACGATGAAGGTCGGAAGAAACATCACGCGACAAAGCGAGAGGTTTCCGAGCGGGGCGGCGTCAGCCCCCCGGTTCTTCCAAGGCAGGCTTACGCCCAAGAACCGGGGGGCTGACGCCGCCCCGCTCGGAAACCTCTCGCTTTGTCGCGTGATGTTTCTTCCGACCTTCATCGTGAAATCAGTCAA
>JAYSQC010000108.1:0-2018 GCA_043721755.1 Schlesneria sp. | reverse complement strand
AGTCAAAGTAGTAGGCACATTCCATGTGCCGTTCACCGAATTCCTCTGCGAATCACGGTCTCGCGGACGGCACACGGAGTGTGCCTGCTACTTTTGTCGGACACGTCAACCCTGACCAAGCGCCATGCACGACATTGATTTCCTACCGGCCGACTATGTTTGCCTCCGCGAGACGCGGTCCAGCAACAACTGGCTGCGCGCGCTCTGGGTCACGTTGGCGACGTTGGTGGCGGTGAGTTGGATCGCTCAGGCGTCCACGACGCGCCAACTCATCGCTCATCGGAATGAACTGTATCGGCAGACACAGGAACTCCGGTCGCAGTTGGGATCGCGCGATGTCCGATTTCACGAAATGGCTGTGGCCGAGAATCGGGAACGGCTGCTCGACCTATTGCAGTTCAACGCGTATCCGTCGCAATGGCTGTCCGCACTCAGCGGCGCGTTGCCGTCGCAGGTCACTCTTCGAGAAATCCGCTCGGCGCAGGAAGACCTCGCGAATCCCGATGTTCCGTCAACGACCACCGTCAATTCATCAATTGTGTTCGACGACGAGCCAACGAACTCCGTCGAACGTGACTTGGAACGCTTGGCTCGATTGGCAGAACGGCGTTCTGTGGTGATCTCACTCCGCGGTACGGCACCCGACGGTCGGGCGGTATCGAGTTACTTAGACGCCCTGCAACAAACCAACGTGTTTGATCGTGTGCAACTGCTCTACACGGACCAGGAACACCCGCGCGACGGAGCGCAGCGGACGTTTGCGATTCGACTGCGAGTCCTGCCGATCCCGGATCGGCTCGCCCGCCAACAAGCCGTTTCGGCAGTCGCTCCCCACCCCACGGTCACTCAAGCCAACCGACGATGACAAAGAGTCAGAAGTCAGAAAGAGGAGACTTCTGGCTCCCAACTCCTGACTCCCAACGCCTTGCCGGTGGAAACATGCCGGAAGTTGTTTTGAATGTCCTCCAACAATCTCTTTCCGAATCCCGCCATGACCTTCTTCATCCGCCATGATCGACTGATTGGCTCACTTGGAACGGTGGTTGTGACACTCGGCTTCATTTTCGGGATCGTGCGACCACAACAGTTGAAGGCCACGGTGATCGAGTCTGAGATTAGACAGTTGCAAGAGATTCTCACGACGCGGCCTCATCACATTGCCGACCGTGATCGAGTCCAGGAGCAACTCAACCACCGGCAAGAACGGACTCGCAGGCCGCACGATTTGGTTTCGTCACACGCCGCCGTGGCTGAGGTGCTTCAGGAAGTGGCGGAGCTGGCGCGGCAGTCCGAAGTCGTTATCACACGATTGGAGCCGTTGCCGCAGGAGGACTTCGCTTCCTATACGAACCACCCCTTCTCATTGGCGTGCCAAGGAGAGTTTGGCTGCCTCGCCCAATTCCTCTCCGGATTGGAGACGCAGCCACGATTGATCACGTTCAATGAGGTGCGTCTGGCACGCGCTGCGGCCTCCCCAGACCGGCAGGTTCTGACAAACATCCGCTTGAGTGTTTATTCGCGGCACTCAAATTCTGCCCCATCTACCGCGAATGCCAACAGCCCGGTCTTGCCGTCGTCCGATAACTGATTCAACCCGCAAAGTCGGTCGAGGCGATTTCGTTCGCCTCCATGAAGTCCGGCGTTTCCAGCCGCTAGTCCTCAAGCCAGCGACCCACCGGGCTGGCCCCGGTGGTCTCGGCACATCTCAGCTCGACCGTCGCCAGTTTTGGAGTGCGGGGATTCATCACCGCTTTCTTTTCTCTGACTTTGATCACTTTGTTTCGGGAGACCTCGAAGACGACTGTGTCCATCACGCAGCGAAACCAAATCCAGAACAGAAAGCGGCAATCCATTGCCGCAGTCCAAAGGGTTGGAAACCGTCCAACGGAGATGTGTCGAGACCAATGAGCTTGTCTCGGTGGTCTCGACACAATTCAGGATCAGCCATTCCATCGTCAGAGATTTGCTGCCCTTTCGCCAAAACAAGAATGGCAGAACGATGGGGGCAGGACGATGAA
>JAYSQC010000107.1:0-7786 GCA_043721755.1 Schlesneria sp. | reverse complement strand
GCGGCGTAAGCCCCCCGGTTTTTCCAAAGAGAGCTTACGCCCAAGAACCGGGGGGCTTACGCCGCCCCGCTCAGATGTCTCATCACTGACCGCGTGAGGTAGAGAGGGCTGAGTGGTGTGCGTTTCCTCGAGCGTGAATGTTCCCGTCGCAGCATCGAACGCGGCGACACGCGGCGACTGTGATGCGGCTCCCGTTTCGTCGAGCAGAGTCAGCGTGTAGCCGGTCCAGAACTCGGGGGGATCGCCGATGCGGGCGGCGTCGCGCAGTTGAAGTTCGTTGGGCAACGACGTGACGCTCCCCTTCGTGATCCCGGACGACAACACCTTGTACGTGGTGAGCCGCCCCTCGGGAGACCTCATCAAACAGTCGGTGAAGGTGCCACCCACGTCGATCCAAAACTCGGCCAGGTCTGTCATCGCGTCCTCGTGCGTCGCTGTGGCCTAGCAGTCTGTTGGAAAACGTAACTTGGACGCCCTCGTCCGAGTGTTTTCTAGTTCAAAACGGACGGACGAGGGCGTCCATCCTACGTTTTTCAACGGGCTGCTAGACCTCGCGCGGCAGAGGCTGACACTCACCCGAAGCGTCAGCGAGGAACGCCACACACATCCTCGTTTACACTTCGGGTGAGTGCGTTGCCGCGACAAATGTCTCACCTTCGGCCGCGTGAGGTATATCGCCGCGTCGTCTTTCATTCCACGAAACGACGTTCTTTCGCGGAGCGAAAGGTGACACTCATTGATTGCGACTGCCCTTACTGGGCGAGTTGCCGGAGGCCGAATGTGGACGTCGTGGGGTTATAGATTTCGTCTCCCTTCGCGTTCTGTACATAGATGGAATTGGGGGTATTCACCACGCAAGGGACCGTGCCGGTCGTCGTCACTTTGTGAATCCGGAAGCTGCCCGCAGTATTGACGGCGGTGGCCGACACTGTGCTGACCGTTGTGGTGTCCACCATGACCGTATACGTCCGCGAAGTCGTGGCGTTGTTGACCACGGTGAACTTCCACACGTTCGTCCCATCGACACGGGCCTTGGGCCGGTAGATGCGGATCCAGCCGGCCGTGAGTGTGGTCACGTTGATGGTCGCGGTCTTCACGGTGCGGACGCTGCCGAAGTTTTGCTGATAGACCGCCGTGGGCCGTTTCGTGGTCGTATTGACGGTCTGCACAACGGACGTGTGACGGGCGGTGTATGTCGCGGTCCCGATTTTCGTGTTGGTGCCGTACTGGATGATGTCACCCACCAGACACTCGCTGGCCGGAGTCGAATCATTCCACTTGGTGCTGACGATCGAAATCGTCGTGACGAGCGTGCCCCAGACAGAATCGCCCGTGGCCGGAGAATCCGCTCCCAGATCGGCCGGGAAGAACTCGCCGCCGCTGACGCGCAGGACCTCGGTCGCCATGTGGGCGCATTCGCCGCCGCCGAGGCGCGTGCTGAGCTTCCCATTCAGAAAGGTGACCATTGAGCTGCCGATGGTCTGGGCCTCGGCAGGTAGGCTCGACACTCCCCAGATCACCAATGCCAGACTGGCACGCCCCACCACACGAAGTACACGATTCATTTGTGTCTCCCTTTTCATTTGAGTTCCCCTTTGACTTGTCCCGTGGATTGGAATTGGCCACGCGGTCCGGGACGGTGCGTGGCCTTCCAGTCTGGCTCACAAAATCGACGGTCAAACGATAATTCTCGGACCCACTCGCGGTTGCAGACGAGGCCGCGCCGCGCGTGCCAGCATGAGGCGGCAGGTCAACAGCGGCGGCAACACGCGCGTCATAAAATCAACGCCACGAGGGGAATGTCAGACATCCACTGGCCTAGTTTTCAGCCTTTGGCCGTATTCTGCAAAATTATCGCAAGCGCGGTTTGACTTCGTTTCGGCCTGACCTAGCGTTGCGGTGACCGGTCGATTCCGACCCGTGGTCAGCGACCGCAGGGGACGGCGGCGGGTGTGATCTGTCTGCGAGGGAGACACCACCGTCGAACTTCAAAACTCCCCCCATCTCGATCACTTCGATTGCGAATGACCGAGGTGAGCGGGCGACCGGCCGTCGGCACGTTTGTCCGGGGGGAGTCGCCCCTCGCACCACAGCGCGACCGGAAGATCGAACTCCCGGCGGTGAGCAATTGGTAATGGTTCCAGGTGCGGTCACAGTCAAGAACAAGAAGAAGACCCCTCACTCGAACCCTCTTCCCGCAAAGCCGGGGCGAGGGAACAAGACAGGTGTCACGGAGCAAGTCATGAGAAAACAACGGACATGTCACGCTGGTCGCAACGCGGGGCGTGCTGGTATCGCAGCGGTAGAAATGGCGTTGGTCACTCCGCTGTTGTTCCTGTTTGTGTTTGGTTTGTTCGATATCGCGCACGGATTCATGGTGCAGCATCTGATGCAGGACGCGTCCCGACAGGGTTGCCGGGCCGGAGTCTGCCATCACAAGACGAACGTGGCGGTGCAGGCCACCGTCGATCGACTGCTCAAGTCGGGTGGAATTCCGAAAGCGTCCACCACGATCCTCGTGAACAACCAGTCCGGTGACGTGGCTACCGCCAAGCCGGGTGACTCCATCAGTGTTCAGCTCACGTTGCCGTTGTCGCAAGTGTCGTTCTTTCCAACAGGAGGCTTTCTGAAGGGCCAGCTCAATGCCACCTGTACGATGCGTCGCGATTGACCAAAGAAACGAAAGAACAGTTCCATGCGTTCCTCACAGCGGGTTTTCCACGATTCGGTCGCTGGTCGCCGGTCAGCGGCCGTCGGACGTGACTCTTCACGCTGCGGTGCGGTGATCGTCGAGATGGCGCTCGTCACCCCGTTCCTCGCGTTCCTGCTGCTGGGAATTTGTGAGATCGGACAAGCGATGCGGCTCCATTCCTTTCTGGCGGACGCATCGCGACAGGGGTGCGTCGCCGGAAGCCAACCCGGCAACACCAACGCCCGTGTCATCTGGGGTGTGCAGACAGCGCTGTCCGCCTTCAAACTGAATGGCGGTGCGGCGGTGATCACCATCAAGGTCAACGATGTGGTCGGGAATGTCGCCCTGGCCCAGCGGAACGACAAAATCACCGTGACCGTGGCGATTCCCCTGTCCGCCGCCGCGTGGACCGGATCGTCCGTCTTCGTGTCCCGCAATTCACTCCGGTCAGAAACGACTGTCATGCTGAGACAGGGATGATGCTCAGCACTCTTCAATGGCGTGAATCCCCACGCCGTGTTCCGTCACGTCTCTTTGAGTTAAAGGTGCATTATGAAAAAGGTCTTTCAGGTTTCTGCCCCAGCGGCGGCCCGGCGCCGCGGGGCGATCGCGGTGCTGATGGCGGTGCTGATGATTCCACTGCTCGCGTTTGTGGCCTTCTGTGTGGATATCGGCTGGGTCACATCGACCAAGAGCGAGTTGCAGAATGCCGCCGATTCTGCGGCGGCCGCAGGAGCACGCCAGCTCGTGGACAACTACGGCGTTTATGCCCGCGCCGCCTCGTCCAAACGTCCGAATCTGATCAATGGTGCCGAGCGGGATGCCACCACGTACAGCCGACGTTTCAGCGGCCACAACGAAGCGGGGGGAGTGACTTCGTTGAACATGCTGCCGGAGGATATCCAGTTCGGATTCACCGATGCCGCCAGCAACTTTCAGTCGTCTTCGGCTCGCCCCGGCTATCCCAACACGGTTCAAGTGTTGGCGCGTCGTGATGGAGGGGCCAATGGGCGACTGCCACTGTTCTTCGCCGCAGCGATTGGTCACCGCGATACGGCGCTGACGGCTGCCGCGTCATCGACCATCTATACCGGGCTGATCACTTCGTTCGGTCCGCCGAAGCAGGTTCCAGGCCGGAATGGTGGGGGCGGCGTTGGAGTCGGTGTGGGCGAAGGAGTCGGCGGCGACAGAGACGGCGCCTGGGGCGACGACTACTGGAATGACGGGGCGGGCTTCAAGTGTGGTCTGTTGCCCGTCGCCTTCGACGTGAACACCTGGAACCTGTTTTTCGCATCGGGTGCTTCACCCGACGGACTCGTGTACGCCGACGACACCGGAACGCCCGAGATCAAAATCTATCCCAGCCCCCAACAGGCTCCGGGCAACTTCGGGTTGTTGTGCATTGGCACACCGACCAACGCCACTCCCGACTTCCAGAACTGGATACTCAACGGCCCCTGTGTCGCGGATTTGCAGTCTCTGGTCAGTAGCGACGCATTTCCCGTCAGTCAGGAATCACCCCGCCCTTGGAAAGGGACTCCCGGCTTGCGATCCACCTTGAGGAGTGACTTCGCCGCGATCATCGGGCAACCGCGATTGCTGCCGCTGTTCCAGCCGGCCTCGACCACGCCCTATCAGGCCGCGAGCGGAGCGGGCAGTAATGCGAGCTACAACATCGTCGGTTTCGCGGGTGTGATGGTGACCAAAGTGACCGGGAGCGGCGGCAATTTGGACATCACCGTCCAACCCTGCAGCGTGCTGGATCCGACGGCCGTGTTCGACCCGGCCACGATCGTTCCAGCGGGAGCGGAACCCTCCTCGCGGCTCAAGACCTTCACGTTCGTTTCGCCCAAGTTCAGCCGCTGAGTCGTCGCCGCCACACAGGGAAGACGTGTCCGACAAAAGTCGCAGGCACACTCCGTGTGCCGTCCGCGAGACCGTGATTCGCCGAGGAATTCGGTGAACGGCACAGGGAATGTGCCTACGACTTTGACTTCTGTCGGAAGCGTCAAGGAATATGAATTTGTTTGTCTTATCGTTCTGCCCCCATCGTTCTGCCACTACTCTGCTCAACAAGGAGCTTGCCATGAAGCTTGATCGCCGAACCTTCCTCCGCGGCGCGGGTGTCGCGATGGCGTTGCCTCTGCTGGATGTCATGACGCGGCGGGCTGCTGCCGCCACGCCTATGGTCAAGCGACGCATGGTCTGCATCAACACGCCGCTGGGAGTGCATCCGGAGTATTTCTTCCCGGAGAAGGCGGGCCGGGACTATGAGCTGTCTCCGTACCTGGAAGTCCTCAAGGATTTTCGCGACGACTTCACGGTGATCTCCGGGCTGTCGCATCCGGATGTCGGCCCCAGCCACGATTCCAACTACAGCTTTCTGACCGCCGCACCGCATCCGGAGCAACGGGCCGGATTCCGCAACAGCATTTCGCTGGATCAGTTCGCGGCCGAGCACCTGCACGGCGAGACGCGATTCGCCGCTCTGCCGCTGTCGTGCGAGGGGTTTGGTTTGTCGTGGACGCGCAGCGGGGCGGCGGTGCCGACGGAAAGTTGGCCGTCGAGCGTGTTCGCCAAACTGTTTCTGGAGGGGCGGCCGGACGAGGTCCAGGCTCAGGCTCGGCGATTGGAAGATGGTCAGAGCGTGCTCGACGCGGTTCGCGATCAGGCGAAGCGGCTGCAAACGAACGTCGGCGCTGGAGACCGCGAAAAGCTCGACGAGTACTTCACCAGCATCCGCGAATTGGAGCAGCGTCTGACTCAGTCCGCGGCCTGGGCCAAGAAGCCCAAGCCGAAGGTCGATGCCAAGCCGCCACAGAACATCCAAAACAGTGCCGACCTGATTGGCCGGACTCGGCTGTGGTTCGACCTGATTCACCTGGCGCTGCAAACCGACTCCAGCCGGCTGGTCACGCTGCAGCTTCTGGGGACCAGCAGCGTGCCGCCGATTCCGGGCGTGAACCAGGGCCATCACGATCTGTCGCATCACGGCAAAGACCCGACCAAGATCGCCCAGCTCAGAATCCTCGAAGTAGAGAAGTTGAAAATTCTCCGCGACTTCTTGACCCAGTTGAAACAGACACAGGAGGAGGGCGAAAACCTGCTCGACCGCACGATGGTCTTCTTCAGCAGCAACCTGGCCGACGCCAGCAAGCACAGCGTCAAGAACATGCCGGTGCTGTTGGCCGGCGGCGGTTTCCAGCACGGCCAGCATCTGGCTTTCGACGAAAACAACAACCTGCCGCTGAGCAATCTGTTCGTGAGCATGCTCCAGCGCATGGACATCGAAGCCGACAAATTTGGCTCCAGCACCGGCACGCTGACGGGGTTGGAAATGCGCGGTTGACTGGCTCGAACACGTCACTCAACGATGCGAAACACGTCGTTCTTCTTGATCGCAATCGGATTAGCACCGCTGCCAAACTCGATGTGACAGTCGAGGAGAACTCCGACCGCCGCATCTGCGGGGATCGTGAACTCAGCCGTGACGAGGTTTCCGGTACGCATGATCTTCGCCGCGTCAAAGGGACCGATTTGAACCCAGCTCGGTTTGTCGTTCGGCAACGGACGGCGTGAGTTTGCGGGAGTCAGTTCGAACTGGATGGATTGCGTCTGGCCGCGCGACGCGGTGCCGGGACGAACCGCCGTGATGACCTGCTCCATGCGCGTTCCCGGCTGCGTGTTGTCCGTGATCGCTCCCTCGCCCGCACGGTTCAGACCGCAGTTGTTTGATGTCTCGACCACTCCCGCGTAGCCGCCGATGATGTACGGGAACCGCCCCGGTGTGACGTGGTAGTGGTAGCCGCGCTGCTCGTCCTGATGCCCGTTGCAGACATCCAGTGCCCGGTTCCCCTTGAGGTCTTTCGCCATCACGCCCTGCTCGTCGTAAGGGCCGTAGAGCGGGAAGCCATCCCACGCGAAGCCGATGATGGGCGAGTGTTGTTTGCCATCGTCGGCGAAGGGCGATTTCACACAACTCGGATACTTGTGGTAGTGATAGACGCCCGTCTGCTGCGGATGCCCGCAACACGAATCGAGCCACACTTCCGAGTAACCCTCGACGGCATTCTGTCCGCCCATCTCGAACGGGTTGAAGAACACGACCCCATTCGACGCCATCCCAATCGCCCCCATTGGCACGCGCGTGATCTTGCCCGCCAGCTTCGGTTCGAGCGGCAACCGGAACGTGAAGTTCTGCACGCGAATCGAATTGGGATTGCCACTGTTCGGAAAAACGGCGGTCGGGTGATTCGGATAGCCTTGGCTCTCGATGATCAGGAACCGCTCGTCGTGACGGACCTTCACGTTGTCGATCCCATCCTTGTTCGAGTCCTGCGTGTGGTACGAGAACAAGTCCACGAACCGCTCGCCATCGCGATAGAAGTAGACGGGCTTGTCACCCGGTTTGACGGACCACCGCCCGCCGATCGGCTTCGTGTCTGGTGGCGATTCCGCACCAAACGTCGTCACAGCACTAACCGCGAAGGTCAGCGCCGTGATCGCACACACACGGACGATCGTCGGGTGAAAGAGTTTTGGCAGAAGTGTCTCGATCATCGTTGTGGGCTCCTCGAATTCGGTCGTTGTTTCCGGAAGGACTCTACTTGCCGGATGAGTACTCCGGAAACGTACTCCGGCACGGATAATCAACACGTCATAGGCCGTCATCCACTGGCTATGGAACGGGGGGCAATAACTTCCCGAGTTCCCTTCTTGTTCCCTCCCCTCGGCGGGGAGGGTTAGGGAGGGGGGGCGAGTGGCGAATCAACTCGACAATCCTCCCCCCTCCCCGGCCCTCCCCGCCGAGGGGAGGGAGGAAAACCGGGCAGATCGGGAAGTGATCGCGGCCCCGTTCCTATGCCGTCATTGGGAGATTTCTGCTGCGCCGCCCCTGAGCGTTTACCGCCGAGGCATCACTTTGCTCCCACTCTTGTGAAGTCACCGGGAGAGACGGCAAGAAAAGCGGCTCGCGAACCGATCCCGAGCCCTGACTGAGAGGCTATCCGAAAAGTTTTGTCTTGTTTTGTAGGTTCAGGCTGCGGCGACGGGTTTGTGGTCTCGGTAGTGAAACTGGGGTGTGTTGTGTGGAGC
>JAYSQC010000106.1:0-1806 GCA_043721755.1 Schlesneria sp. | reverse complement strand
CGCGTGGCGGAACCGCTGCACGCGGTCCCTGTTAAAACCACACACCGACGGTCACCGCCTCGCCCTGCAACGCCGACGCTGCGGCTGGAACTGCGACGTTCTCCTCGAAGTTCTCCTCGAAGTTCTCCTCGAAGTTCTCAACGCACAACGGACTGAGTGTGCGCTGGCCCTGACTATTTGCGGGGTCTGATGATTGTCGATCACGACGAATCGGTTGCTACCACGACGCGGCTGATGGAAGCCGTAGCGGCAGCCGGAATGCGGGCGGAGGTCTGGCGGGACGACTCTCTCAAAATGGTAGCTCCGACGGACGACGGCCGCTGGTGGCGGTCGACACTAACGATGGCCAGTGGCGTCTGTATCGCGGTGGCCTTCGCGTATGACTGGTAGACGGCCGGTTGGCGAGGTGCATTCGGGTTTGCTGTGTCCGAGCAGGACATCCTTGCCAGAGTCGTCTATGTCGTCGCGGCTTTGTTGGCCAGCCTGATCGTTCTGCCGAAGGCTTGGGCGGCCGTGCGACGTGCGACGTGGACGGCTGGAGATCAACGTGCTGATGGTCATTGCCGTCGCGGGCGCGATTGCGATTGGGGAATTCTCCGAGGCGGCCACCGTCTCGTTCCTGTTCGAGGTCTCACTGGCAATCGAGGCGTGGAGCGTCGGCCGGGCGTGACGGGCGGTCGAATCGCTCATGCTGTTGACTCCCGAGACCGCCTGCGGGCTGCGTCCCGATGGCACAGAGACCATCGTTCCGGCTGTTAAGGTTTCCGTGGGGGCAACGCTCGTCGTGCGTCCCGGTGAGAAGTTTCCGCTCGACGGTCGGGTGTCCAAAGGGGAAACGACCGTCAATCAAGCACCCATCACCGGTGAATCGGTTCCCGTGGCGAAGCGGCCGGGCGACGACGTGTTTGCTGAGACGATCAATGAGGACGGCGCGATCGAGATCGTGACCACAAAGCCCGCCGACGATTCGACGCTCGCGCGGATCACACGGCTTGTCAGCGACGCCCAGAGCAAACGCTCGCAGTCGGAGCAGTGGGTCGAGACGTTCGCTCGCTAGTACACGCCCGCCGTGAGGGGACTGGCTGTGATCATGATGTTGTTGCCACCCCTCGTCGCGAAAGGGAGTTGGACCGGCTGATTTTATCAGGGCTTGGTGCTGCTCGTGATCGCCTGCCCGTGTGCGCTGGTCATCTCCACACCGGTCAGCATGGTCGCCGCGCTGGCCTCGGCCGCGAATCAGGGTGTGCTCGTCAAAGGGGCCAGCTTTCTGGAGCTGGTGGCGAGTCTGAAGGCGATCGCGCTCGACAAGACCGGCACGCTCACAGAGGGCCGCCCGGAAGTCAAAGAGGTCGTCGCCTTGAGCGGTCACACGGACAATGAACTGCTCGACATTGCCGCCGCCATCGAAGTCCGCTCGCAACATCCTCTCGCGGCTGCCATCGTGCGACATGCAGAATCGCTCGGCCTGCGACCGCAACCGGCCGACGATTTTCAAGCCATCTCCTGGAAAGGAGCAACGGCCACGCTATCCGGCCAGCGCTATTGGATCGGCTCGCACCGTGCCTTCGAGGAACGCGGACAGGAAACACCCGAAATGCACGATCGGCTGGAACAACTCGCCGCTCGCGGTCACAGCGTCGTAGTGATCGCCAACGACGAGCATGTCTGCGGCTTGATCGCGCTGGGCGACACAGTAAGGGGCTGTGTATTTTCAACTTCCGAGAGTTGGGATTTCTTGAGCCGCAGAGCGGCGTCCGAGTAAAGCCTGGGGCGGACACTTCGTCCGCCCCAGGACAGGAGATCACC
>JAYSQC010000105.1:0-3244 GCA_043721755.1 Schlesneria sp. | reverse complement strand
GGCTTGCCCCGGTGGCTCGCGGGTTTTTGCACGACTCGTCGCGCCGCTTCGAGTGAATGAGCAAGTAGTGCAAAAACCTATTTCCACCGGGACAAGCCCATTGGTCTCGACACAATTCCGCATCAGCCTTTCATTCGCCAGAAATTTGCCCCCATCGCTGCCAGCAGGAATGGCAGAACGATGGGGGCAGAACGATGAAGACGGATTCGCGCACCAATGCCTTTCTTCCATCGTTCTGCCACTCTCACCGGAGTACCGGGGCGAGAGTGGTGGAGAGACCAATGGGACAAACCCGGTGGGGTTCGCTTGTTTGAGGGTTAGTAACAGACGCACATCACCCACCATGATTAATGGGACACGCACGAAGCGTTCACTCGTCACTGTCGGAGGTGATCGCTGCGACCGCCGTAATCCCACGATCAGAAGCACTCCTGATTTCAGAATCAATCCAGACAAGTCATTCAACCGGCACGGTGATTGCCTTCATGAGGGAGCGTTGCGTCGAACTTCCTGACGCAATCGTCGCAAAGCTCATGACCAGCTTTGCCTTACGCAACTCGACTCAGTGAGGGTTCCCATCGTCTTGGCAGGGAGTTGATTCAGTCCTCGAACAAATGGTTCGAGTGACATTGACGTGACGTTCACGAAACGCAACGTGTCCGCAGGGCCGTGTGCGCCATCGCGATTATTTTTGCGATGGTCGTGCTGGCTCGCGCCGTCGCACGATTGCCTTGTGAATGAACGAGTTGCGTCCCGGCTGCGCGCTGCGCCCGGCGATGATCGGTGCCCGCGTGTTGCTGATCGGCAACCCCCCGGCACGGCCGCTGCTAACTGATTGTTCCGTCGAATCGCGGTGGCTAGGCCAGTCCAAACAGCCTTGCCGCCACACGATCCATTCGCTGGTTCAATTGTGAAGTCTGCCGGGACGCATTCACCGGCCCATTAGTTCTGCTTGAGAAGAAACGCGGAGTACTCGGTTCGTGAACGCACCGATGCGAGTCAGCTTGCTGACTCATCGCCAACCGTTTTTCTTCACTCCCTTGGCGGCTTTCAGTTTCTGCTGAAGGCCGTTCAAAGTCTGTTATCGAGCGGCGGTTTTTCATCGCTCGTTGTGAGTTTCCTGCGCAGGGAAAGCGGTGAAGTTGTTTGCAAACGACTTTGCCACGTTGACGGGAGGGTGTTCTCGTCAGCAAGCCGTGTTTGAACGAGGGTGTTCGTTCGGCTCGGTGTCTATCGCTCGGAAGATTCTCTTCGGGGCGTGTCGAAAGTTCGGTGCATTTCAAACAAGGAATTCAGACTATGTTGCGTAAACTTTTCAATGACGAATCGGGTGTGATCATCTCGGCCGAATTGGCCCTCGTGCTGACGATCGCCGTGTTGGCGATGGTCGTCGGACTCAGCGAAGTCGCTGTGGCCGTCAACACCGAATTGAACGACCTCTCGAACGCCATCGGTTCGTTGAACCAGACCTACTCCCACACCGGCTTCAAGGCTGGCAGTGACGACAAGGCGAAGAGCCGGGTAGCCGGTTCGAGGTTCGTGGACGACACCGATGATTGCGATCTCAACAGCAGCTGCGAACTGGTCTGTGGCACGGTTTCGATTGCATCAGAAGCTAAGTAATCTCGACTGACGATCTAACAGTGCGTCTTTCGGGTATCGTAATCGTCGCCTAAAATTGACTGGTCCCACATCTGTGTGGGACCAGTCTTTTTTCGTAAACCAATGTTCAATCTTTGTCACAGTACGCACGATTGGTCATCCCAACCTCGGTTGACCATGGTTCCCCGCGACTTCAATTTCAATCCCCCTCTTGTGGGAGAAGTTCTCATGATGCGAAATTATGGAACGATGAAAGCGGTTTGATCCTCTCGGCCAAATTGGCCTGGTTCTGGCGATGGTCGTTGGCCTCAGCGGCGGGGTGGCCGGGGTTGGAGCGTTTCGCGAAATCCCGGGGCTTCGTCCAAAGCGACTCCAGCCCCGGCCACCCCGCCGCGTCGAGCACGCCGTGGGCGATCCCCGCCTGCACGCGGCCCATGAGGATGTTCGTGTACTTCTCATTCTTCACCGTGACCTTGCTGACCATCAGCGTGACCGGCCGGACCTGCACGTCGCAGTTGAGAATCGCAAACACGCGCGAGTGGCCCTTGGTTTGATCGCCGATCAGATTGGCAATCGCATCGCCGACGGGTCCGTCGAGTTCCCCGATGACCACCTCCGGCTCGGCGGCCGAGTACGCGGGAGCCGCTTCGACGAGAGCCTCCCCCGTGCGCATGACGATGCGGGGCAGCAGCGGCCGCGTTCCGGACGATCCGCTTCTTGAGGACGAGGTTGGACAAATGGCTGTGGCATCCTGAAGGGATGCGGGCAGGTTCCCGATCCCTGCCAGATGGAACCGTGCTGGCATCCCTTCAGGATGCAAATCATTTTGTCGGAACTCTTCCGGGGGTGTCGCTTCGCTCAACCCCCGGCTAATGGCTGTGATCCCTTCGGGATGAAAACGGACGACGGCACACATCCGCCCTGAACCAGCAATCCCCCCAAAAACTCGGATGAACCATGATGATTCATCGGATGTTTTGGGGGGATTCATTGGAGCGCGATGGACGGCAGCGATCGGTCTTCATCCTGAAGGGATGTCAGCCATTAGCCGGGGGTTGAGCGAAGCGACACCCCCGGACGAGGTTGGGCAAATGGCTGTGGCATCCTGAAGGGATGCCAGCACGGTTCCATCTGGCTGGCATCAGGAATTTGCCAGCATCCCTTCAGGATGCAAATCCCCTCCCGATGGCTTCGCACCGGGGGTGTCGCGGACGCTCAACCCGTGGGCTACAACCTGCCGCCCTCCGGGCTAAAACCAGAAGGCTCGTCGATGACGTTCCCGTCGCCAGAGCAACAGACCGCTCTGGCGGGAGTGAGACGCAGAATTGTATTTCACGCGGCCGAAACTGAGACTAACCCGAAGTGTAAGCGAGGACGTGTGTTGCATCCTCGCTTACGCTTCGGGTTAGTGTGTTGCGGTCGCAAATGTGTCAGTTTCGGCCGCGCGGAGTATAGAACCTCCCCGAAACACCGGATGAGCCAACCGGGTATCAAGCACGAACAAACCAGGCTCTCCGCCATTCCTGTTGAAAGTTGTGTGTCGTGAGCGGCAAGGCGCTAGCCCAATGGCACTTACTTTACTAACCCGCAGCGTAAGCGAGGGCGATGACAAAAGGCGTTTCCCTTTGTTTCCCTCGCTTAC
>JAYSQC010000104.1:0-8062 GCA_043721755.1 Schlesneria sp. | reverse complement strand
CGCCATCGCCAAAGCCCGCCGCCACCAACCCTTGCCCTCACTCATCCCCGACCTGTGAACGGCTACCCAACGAGGACGACGTGCGGCTCGGCCCACGGGAAGACTTGGGACGAAACACGTCTCCGTTGCTGCGCTTCTGCGGCCTAGACAAACTGTGGGCATGATGCACCGGCCCGTGGGCGGAACGGACAGCACACAAATCATCTTCCAGGATCGCGACCGGTCATGATCGACTTCGATTCCGCGTACGTCGCAGGCACCTTCGAGTACATCGAAGCGAAGATTCGTCGTGAAGCCGACGGGACTTCATTTGGTGGCGACTTCGAATGGCTGTGCCTGTGGTTCTTGGAAAACGCGCCTCGCTATCGAGGCCAGTTCGACCAAGTCTGGCTGTGGAAAGATTGGCCGGAGAAGTGGGGGCCGGATGCGGGCATCGACATCGTCGCTCGCACGCGAGCGGGAGAATTGTGGGCCATTCAGGCCAAGGCGGTTCATCTCGACCGAGCGATCCCCAAGCGAGAGATCGACTCGTTCCTGTCCGAGTCGAATCGTCCGCAGTTCGCTTATCGACTCCTCATGGCCACGACGGACGACATCGGAGCGACCGCTCGCCGGACGCTGCACGGACAAGAGAAGCCGGTGGGGCTTGTCCTGCGTGGTCACTTCCTGACGGAAGAAGTTCAGTGGCCGGTTCAGATTGGAGGAACCGCCGCGCGGCTGCCTCGATGGACGGCACGACCTCATCAAGCCACTGCGATTGAGGCCGTGGTCAACGGGTTTCGAGACCATGATCGAGGCCGACTCATCATGGCCTGCGGCACAGGCAAGACGCTCACTGCACTATGGGTCGCCGAGCGGTTGCAGAGTTCTCTCACGCTGGTGCTCGTCCCGTCGCTCTCGCTGGTGCAGCAGAACCTCGCCGAGTGGGGCCGACATTCAACACAGGACTTCGACACGCTCGTGGTCTGTTCTGACGAATCGGTCGTGCAACGCAACGAAGACACTGCGCTTCAATCGACGGCCGACCTCGGAGTGAAGGTCACCACCAAGCCTGCGGAGATTCAGCAGTTCCTCGACCAGCGTCGGAAGCGCCCGGCGGTTGTGTTTGCCACATACCAATCGTCCGACCGCATTGCAGCCGCTCAGGCCGGTAAAGCGACGCCGTTCGATCTGGCGATCTGCGACGAAGCTCACCGTCTGGCCGGACACGCCGAGGGCTTGTTCGCGACCGTGCTGGATGACAAGAAGATCAAGGCGTCCAAGCGGCTGTTCATGACCGCCACGCCGCGCTACTTCAAGGAGCACGTCAAGCGGCGCGCGGCGGAACTGGAATTTGAACTCGTCTCGATGGACGACGCGCACGTCTTCGGCCCCGAGTTCCACGTCCTCACGTTCCACGAAGCGATCAGCGCGAAACCGGAGCCGTTGCTGACCGATTATCAGGTCGTCGTGATCGGCGTCACCGACCGCGAAGCCAAAGCGTGGGCCGAGCGAGCGACGTTGGTCCGCACGGCCGAGGGCCTCAGCACCGATGCTCGGACGCTGGCCGCACAGATCGGCTTGGCCAAGGCGATGCAGAAATACGATCTGCGGAAGCTGATCACGTTCCACTCGTCGGTGGCGAAGGCCGCCCGGTTCGTCGATGCCACACGGCGAGATTCCTTGCCGGGAGTGATCCCGCACCTGACGCGGTCGGCTCGGCCTTCGGGAAAACTTTGGACGAAACACATCTCCGGTCACACGCCCGCCGGCCAACGAGCCACGTTGCTGAAAGGCTTAGGCCACCTGCCGGAGGACACACGCGGCATCCTCTCCAACTGCCGTGTGGGGTCAGGAGAACCAGCGCACGATAGAGGCAAGCTGAGCCACTTGGCGTCCGAGCCACCCCGCCGGAAGAGTTAGTTACTATACGATTCGCGAACCGTTTTCAGCTTACTCTGTCCCGCGCAGCGATTGCCGCTGCCGTCGATCAGATCGACTTGAAATCCTTGGTCACTAATGACAGGGTAATTCTTGAAGAAGCGAGAGTTCTTCCAAGCACTGACGGTCTTCGCACCATTCCAAGCGTGCTTATAGGGATATGGCTGTATATCTTTTGCCCAATCGCCACGAACTTTTCGACCGTCGTGATTGGAGATGCAGACTCGAAAACCCTCGATCTCTTCGATCTTTCTGAGGACATCATCGAGAGCCGTCAGATTTTCTTCTCGCACTTGGGGTTCAACGATTGGCTTCGGTTCATTGATGGTGATTCGATCTGGCGCTGCGGTGTATCCTGCCTCTTGTCTTGTCTCTCGAATCAGACTGACGAGTGCCGCAATGTGGGGCGTGAGCCATTTGGGGTCATTCCCAGGAAATAGGCGAATCGCCCAAACGCGCAGGCGCTCTCCCTTCTCTCCCACTTCGACCTCATGCGCCGCTGCGCATTGGTAATTGAGATTTACCCAGCGCCGGATGCACATTTCCCACTGTTTGGGGACTTTTACCCGATCACCCGTTGGCGGGCGCAAGGGGAACACCTGGCTTGGCGAAGTCCGTAGCGGGGTCTGGTTGATCCGAAATCTGATTGTGTCGGTCCCCTTGGCCACATTACACATCTTGCATAAGGTTTGGAGGTTGTCCAAGTGGTTTTTCCCGCCGGTGTATGAAGATGCAATGTGGTCCACTTGCAACCATCGCTTCTCAGTGCAGCCACAGCAGAGGCACCGGTATTGATCACGACTCTTGACCTGCTGTTTGAGTTCTTCGGAAGGTTCGCGGTCAGGGATCGCTTCAGGACGTACATACTCGTGTGGGCGGTAGTCGTCAGGATCGCTCTTGTGCTCAAGTGCCTCAAGGATGCGGTTATTACATGCGTCGTAGTGTGACTTGAAAAGTTGATAGCTCGGATAAATTGCACCCCAGAACCTGTCCTGCCGACCGAACTCGACTTTCAAGGACTGACTGATAGCCGTTGGCGACAATCCTTGCTTGATAAAATTGCCCGCGACGCTGTCTAAGTCGTGTTCTTTGCGGCTCTCAAACGGGAAGAACGTCGGTGGCTCGTTGTCGTTCTGCGCCATGTGCCGAACAATCGAAAACATGTCATTGACGAGCGTCAAACCGAGGCGGTGTGCGGCCTCGGTAAAAAAACGACCTTCCCAACCCTCCAAGCGTGAACGTACATCGTCCAGTTGGACTGAACTCTCCTCGAAGTCATGCAGGTTTTCGCCTTTGATCGCGTTGATAAACCCATCAAACTGCGGCTTCTCTTGCTCATAGACGAGAATCAGTTGACGCACCGGTTCGATGTCCTCGACGTCGTCTTTGCCCTGGACCTGCGCATCGAATTCGACGCGAAACCAACCGAGAGGCAAGAACGACCGGAATGGCGCGGGGTTCATGTTGATGCCCGAGTCCATTTGGCGTGCTAGGCGACGGATGAGATCGATCGAAAGAAGTTGAATTGGAGGCCGCTTACCATACTCTTGCGCCGATCCGTCAATTGCTTGGCCGGTGATCGGCTCGTACGCAGCCCAATGGATACGCTGCTTCCAGTCGTCAATGAACGAGACGATGTAGGCTTTTTCCGTCCCGCCAAATTTTGGGCCTCTCAAGGCCCGGCCGATCATTTGTGTCAGCAAGATGCTGCTTGTCGTCTGGCGTGTGAGAAAAACAGTGTTCACATCCGGTACGTCGGTGCCTTCCGTAAGCATCTGAATGTTGATCAACACATCCAGTTCCCCATCGCGAAACTTTTGCAATGTCTTTGCGTTTTCGCTGGGAGTACGGCGGTTGCGATCTTCGGGTGTTCCGGATGTCGAAGCAACACGAGAATAAACTGCATCGGCGCGTACGCCGCGGCTCGCAAGAAGGGTGCAGATCGTTTCGCACTGAGTCCATCGATCAGCGAAGATGAGCGTCTTCCCAAATCGTTCGCGGTGTTTCAGGTAATAGCCTGCAATGTATTCGTTGCGTGTCCGATTCTCAGCTAGATAGAGGATGGTGTCCTCGGGAATGTCGCGGTTGGTTCCCACCCATTTTGCATACTGCTGGTCACTGAATTCGGGCTTGATACTCGTGCGGGCTTCTTCAATGACAGGCTTTGCGAGAACATCTGCTGCCATCAGCTCCTGCGGTGTTTCTTGATGGACAATTCCTTGTGGAAACAGCTTCAAGAGCCATCCACGCTTCTTCTCGTTTGTGTAGGTCGGCGTCGCAGTCAGACCCAAGAGCCGCATTTCGGGGCAGCGTTCACGAAGATGCTGTAGAAGTCTCCGATAGGTTGGTGCCGGAGAATGGTGAGCTTCATCAAAGATAACAAAGAGCTTTCCATTCGCCGATTGGAGAAAGCGGTTCAGCGATTCGTGTTCCTTGATCATTGCTTTGGAAATTACCTGCAACGACGCAACCACAACGTCATCGGTCGCAAGAATCGAGTGAACAGGAAAATGTTCGCTTGCTCCAGACACAACACGAATCGCGAGACGAGATTTTGGTTCGAGGATTAATGGCACCAAACCGTCAAAGCAATCCAGTGCCTGTTTGAGCAAATGATGGGAATGCGCCAGCCAGAGGACTTTGAACCCATGTGACAGCGGATCGCGGCAGGTAAAGTGTCCGGCAGTGAACGTCTTACCGGCACCCGTTGGCAAAACAAGAATTGCTCCCTGTGGTTCTGCCGATGATGAGCTGTACCAACTTCGGAGCTTGACGAGCGCGGCATTTTGATGTGCTGCTGGTTCCTTGGTCGTGATTGTGCTCCGCGATTGAACCAAGTTGTATTCGCGATAGAAGTCGCTGCCGTCGTGTCGATTGCTGTCCGACATGCCGATTTTCTCCCTGAAGAAATTTTTGTGACAACCACGGCGTGGGGGCTGGGGGCGACGAAGCATCGACTCCAGCCACCCTCATCATCGCTGAGAGATGATGAACCCGCCACTCATCCGCAGGGTGCGGTGCCACAGTCACAAAGCTTCGACGTGGCCGTGCGAATGAAGCAGAGACGTGGATTGTTGACGAAGCCATCACAGCCACCATCACGGTCCTCCCGCAGACGCTGTGACCTTGGCCTCCGACATTCGCTCACCGAAGAGCACGGCCCTGTCGAAGACTCCCTGACCGTGGCACCCCGCAGTTCCCTCCACGAGTCGGCAGGGTTCTTGTCCGTGGTCGCAGAGCGACCGCCGAAGGTCGCCGCAGGTTTCAACCCTAATTGCCGATGGTTAGGTGGGGAAGTAGAATCTGTGCGGCTAGTGAACTGCACAAAGGGCATCACATGGTTACGGCAACGGTGACAACTCGCGGCATTGGACAGTCGGTCCAATTGCCGGCAGGATTTCAACTCGACGCTGGCGAAGTTTACGTGAAACGCGTGGGCCGGTCGGTGTTGCTCATCCCGAAAGATGCCAACCCGTGGGAGGTTTTTGACGAAAGTCTAAATCTCGTGACGGATGACTTCCTGCGGGAGCGTAACCAACCCCCGGAACAACCGCGTGAGGCGATTTTCGAGTGAAGTATCTGCTCGACACCAACATCTGCGTGTTTGTCTTTCGACGGAAGTTTCCTTCCGTTCTTCAACGCCTGCATCAGACTCAGCCTGGAGAAGTCGGCATTTCGGCGGTGACTTTGGCCGAGCTTCGCTACGGTGCCGACAAGAGCAGCGACCCGTCCAAGAACCATGCGGTCATCGATGCGTTTCTGACGACGGTTGCAGTCTTGGAGTTTCACGAAGACGCCGCGCGGCTTTACGGCATTCTCCGTTCCGAGTTGGAGTCTCGTGGAACTCCGATCGGTCCTCTCGACAACATGATCGCCGCCCATTCGCTCAGCGCGGGAACAATCTTGGTCACGAACAATGTCCGCGAGTTGTCCCGAGTGGCGGGATTGGTCGTTGAAGATTGGACAACATCGTCCAACTGAGTTCACACCGGCCGAACCTGCACCGCGGTTTTGAGAAGATCATCCTCCGAGCCGGGCTGGTTCCGTGGGATGACTTGTTCCAGACGTTGCGAAGTTGTGCCGAGACCGATTTCGCGAGGAAATATCCTCGACACGAAGTCAGCCGCTGGATCGGCCACAGCATCGCCGTGAGTGAGATGCACCACCTGATGAGCGGCAGTTCCGTGATCGACAATGCGTCGTCCGCCCCTCCGTTGTTGCGCGCCGGGTGCGGGTGCCACGGTCACGGAGTCTTCGACGTGGCCGTGCGAATGAAGCAGAGACGTGGATTGTTGACGGAGCCATCACTGCCACAAGCACGTCCATCCCGCAGACGGTGTGACCCTGGCCTCCGACATTCGCTCACCGAAGAGCACGGTCCTGTCGAAGACTCCCTGACCGTGGCACCCCGCAGTTCCCTCCACGAGTCGGCAGGGTTCTTGGCCTTGGTCGCAGAGCGACCGCCGAAGGTCGCCGTGGGTTTCAACCCACGATCGGCCATCCCGCCAAACCATCTCGTCGCGGAGCGACGATGGAACCGGTGATTCGCGCGGAAACGATCGCCTGGAAGGCCAACACCGCAATCGACGAAACCGGCCACCGACAGTGAACTTTGATCTGCAAACGTTGCGTCATGGGGAATCACAAGCTGACGTTCACGGATTCTTCGCAGCGGCGTAAACTGTGACTCACGCAAACTCGATGACTCGTCAAAACGGCGAGTCGCTGCACGGCGTTTCGAGGAAATGGAACGATGAAAACGAGACACACCGCGACGGTCGTTGATGGCTCATTAAAATTGGACGACCCGTTGGACTTGCCCGAGCAGAGCCGAGTTGAAATCACTGTCGCCCCGATCGCGAAGGATGTTGATCGGAAGCTGGAAGCTCTGCGAAAGTTCCGAGACCTCAGCGATGCCACTCCGTTGTTTGGTGAAGCCGAACGCCTGACACGGGATCAATTGCATGAACGCCGCTGACACCAACGTCTGGCGCTATGCGGGATTCTTCATTGCCAGAATGTAACCCGCAGCGTAAGCGAGGGCGTCGTCACGGTTCGCCCTCGCTTACACTTCGGGTTGGTGTCCGGAGCATGTCTTCACTTTTCATCTCACTCATGCCGGGTGAAACTCGCAACAGGAGTGCCCGTCCCGACAGCACGACGCCAACTTGAGCGGCGTCCCCAACACCTGTTCAAACACCTGTTGTTCCAACTCACATATCGAGGAGTCCCGCTGCGCCAGCTCGTGATACGGGCAGTTGGTTTCGCGCAGGACGGGAAGTTCTCCGTGAAGATCCACTTCCACTCGAAACCCACGTCCCACGAGGTTCGCTTGGAGTTCTCCAAACCGCTCGACCAACGAAGTCCCTCGCACCGATGAGCCATATCGCCGCACGAGAGCCTCGCGAATCCGATTGGTCACGCGCTTGCGGACTGCGGTTTCTTCGATGCCATGCAATTCGTCCCACAACAGCAGGGCGAGTTCCGTGTAGTTGTCACCCAATTGCTGCTGCCCGGCATCCGTCACGCGATAAGCGTGATGCGGCCTGCCCCGCCCCGCCCGAACAGTCTGCCGCTCGATCAGCCCCAAGTGTTGGAGCCGATTCAGCCGCTGTCGCACTGCCGTGGCAGTCACTCCCGCCGCTTCACACAACTCAAGGACCGTCCCTCCACCCGCTTGGTGAAGCTGCTGAAGGAACTGGTCGTCACTTTGTTCCACGGCCATATTCGATACTTTCTTGGCCACGACCGCAGTCAGGCTCCACCGAATGAATTCCTGCGGGATTCTAACCGGCCATTTATTTTCAACAACACACGCTGTGTAAATTGTCGAAACTTCTCAGCATCGGGAATGGCCCAGCAAATTCTGGTTCATCCGCGGCTTTGGGGGGATCACAGTTTGGAGCAAAACAGAGGTCTGCCCGATTCATCATCTCGAAGGGATGTCAGCCATTAGCCGGGGGTTGAGCGTCCGCGACACCCATAGGCACCAACTTAAGGGAATTCGCGGTGAATCAAGGTCCGTTTTAGGGTTCATCCGACATAGGAACAGGGCCGCAACAAGTTCCCGATGATTGAGATTGGAGGATGATGTAAAACACGCTGGGACTCAAGTCGTCAAGGAGGACGAGCTGCGAGAGTA
>JAYSQC010000103.1:0-7333 GCA_043721755.1 Schlesneria sp. | reverse complement strand
GTAAGCGAGGGCGATGACAAGAGGCGTTTCCCTTTGTTTCCCTCGCTTACGCTGCGGGTTACTGGGGTAAAGTAAGTGCCATTGGGCGTCAGCCCCCGGTTCTTTCGCAGAGGGCTGACGCCCAAGAACCGGGGGGCTGACGCCGCCCCGCTCAGAGGTCTCATCACGGACCACGCCAGGCTTCAACGACAGAGCCTTTCATTCAATACGGCCAAGCGGACGCCAGTCGCTGCATCGCGTCACAGGTCTGCGCGTGAGAGCGCGGTTCGTTCAGACCTTGTTGCAGGAAAGCGTTGACCTGCGGCATCAGCTTGACGACCAAGTCCACCTGCGGACTACTTCCGGGGACATAGGCTCCGATGCGCAGCAGGTCGCGCACGCCTTCATACGTGGACATGATGTCGCGAATTTTGCGGGCGGCGAGTTGTTGAGCCGGCTCGGAGACCTGTAGGAAGGCGCGACTGATACTCTGTCCCACGTTGATCGGCGGGAAATGGCCCGACTCGGCGATCTTGCGGTCGAGGACGATGTGACCGTCGAGCAGTGAGCGGGCGGAGTCCGCGACCGGCTCACCCAGATCGTCCCCTTCGACCAGCACCGTGAGAAACCCGGTGATGCTCCCCGTCACGCCGTTGCCGAGTTGTTCGACCGTGTTCGCCAGCAGTTGAAACACCGACGGCGTGTACCCGCGCGCACTCGGTGGCTCGCCAAGCGCCAGACCCAACTCGCGCTGAGCCATCGCCAACCGTGTGAGACTGTCGAGAAAGAACAGCACGTTTTTACCACGGGCGCGAAACGAGTCGGCCATCGCGATCGAAGTCTCCACAGCGCGGATGCGCATCAGCGGCAACTGGTCGGAACTGGAGATGACGACTGCCGAGCGAGCCAGTCCGTCCTCACCCAGACTGTCCTCGATGAACGGCTTCAGTTCGCAGCCTCGCTCACCGACGAGGCAGATGATGTTGAGGTCCGCCTCGGCCGTCTTGGCGATCTGCCCGAGTAGCGTGCTCTTGCCGACGCCGCTCCCCGCGAAGATGCCCAAGCGTTGACCACGCCCGCAGAGCAGCAAACCGTCAATCGCCTTTTGCCCGGTAATGAACGGCTGCTGAATCCGCTCACGCTTCAGCGCGGAGGGCGGTGTGTTGCGAACAGTCCGCCGTTCGAGTGGCTTCACCGAACCGAGTTCGTCGATCGGTCGGCCAAGTCCGTCAAAGATGCGTCCCAAGATGCCGTTGCCGACGGGAACAGATCGCCGCTCGGGCAACCGAACCACGGTCAGTCCGCTGCGCATTTCTTCCGCCCGTTCATACGGGGCGAGTTTGGCGAGGCCACGTTTGAATCCAACCACCTCGGCGGGAATTTTTCGCCCGGACGGTTCGTAGATGAGGCACTGGTCGCCGAGCGCCGCAGGGAGCGCGCACGCCAACCCATCTTCGACGACTTGCAGACGACTCTGCAAACGAAAGCCGTCACAGCTTTCGACATCGCGCGACAAGCGTTCAAGGTCCAATTTCATCATGGCCGCTGACCGTCGAAAGGAGTTGCCGCCGAATTTCTTCAATCTGGTGACGCAGTTCGTAGACGACCTTGATCTCGCCCGCCGTCGCCCGGCAGTCACCGCGTGCGAGCGTGCTGTCGGCAAGGTATTGCAGCGACCGCTCGTCGCTAGGAGTGGCAATGGTCGGAATCTCCTCCAGCAGCGCGAAATCAGCGGGATGCAACCTCACCACGGCGGCGTCCCGCGTTTGCAGCCGCGCGAGAACTTCATGGACGAGGTTCGCAATTGGAAATCGGTCACGATCAATCTGTTCAAAGATCAACTTGGCCGCGATGGCGTGCGCGAGTTCAATCGTCGCCTCCCGCACTTCGCCGATCAGGCTTTGGAGTTGCTCGTCACTGCGACTCGCGGCCTGTTGGAGTGCGGTCAGTCCCCGCGTGAAGTTCGCTCGGTCTCGCTGTAGCGCCTGCCGCTCTGCGGCGACGGCGGCACGCTCGGCTCCCAGTGCCTTCCGTTCCAACGCGAGTGATTGGTAAAGCTGCGGTGTGGCGGGAGTGGTTGACGTAGGAGTGGTATGACCGCCGTAATTTCGCTCGGTCAGCGATTCCGAGTGGCGGGCGAACTCGGCACGCAGCCATTCCGGAACAGCAGTCCCACGTTCGGCAAGGACGACCTTCCGAATCGGCAGACTCAGCGGAATGCGGACTTCGATCATTCCCGGTCATCCCTGCGTAGATCACACATTTCCGGCACGATTGGCCGAATGCGTTTGAAGATGGAGTTCACCGCCACTCGATTGTTTCGGTACTTCACCCCTACAAGGTTTCACAAAAATCGTCACATCCTTCGCGATCAGCAAAGTTCTCCGCGACTTCGATCCGGGACCGGACGATTCCGATCGTTCGATCCGTTCGAGCCGACGCGCGGATCGAGCGCGCGGTGCCAAAGACGACGCTCAGCCCAGCGATGTGACAGGCAACCCTTCCGCATTCGAGCTGCTGCTGGCCATGACGGCCTGCCCGCCCGTGGCGAGTCCCATTGAAGCCGCTCCCGTTCCAAACGACTCAAACAACGTATCGGCCGAACGGGTCGGACTTGAGCGACCGGCAGCTCCCGTCGTTGCTGCTCCAACGACGGGAGAAACGCGAACGGGCGACACCACGATTCCCGCGATAGGGCGACCAGAGCCGGTCGCCCACACACTCACCGCGAACGTACCGGCCGTGCCGTTGGTTGATGAAACGAGGGGTTTGCCAGACGAAGTCTCCGCTCCCGTTGCGACCGATGAGATACGCTCCGCGCCAACCACGCCCCCGATTGATACCGCTCCGTGTCCGGTCCCTGTGCAAAGGGATGCCGACAACTCGGCCGTGGAAAAGTACTCGAGTCTCTCAGAACCGCCCTTACCGGAGACGGGCCACGAACAGGACTCGACGGCTCTCGACAGAGTGGCAAATCTCACGCAGCGACTTGCCGATGACACGGCTTTGCCACCGACGCGGCATCAGGCCGACGTGGCACTCGATGAGATCACGGACTTCCCTGTCCCCAAGGCTCTGCCTCCTACTGATGCCGTGCAAACTCCAGTTGAAGAGGAGGCCACCGCGACGGAACCCGTCTCCGCCTCCGAGTCTCGTCCGGGACGGCCTGACAGTTCCCGTGAAACCCCTGCGCTGGATGCCGAGTTGCCTGCGTTCGCTCCAGTCGACTTGAAGCAACCGGCCGCGAAAGACTTCTTCAAGCAATTTCATCGAGTTGAATCGTTGAACGAGCAATTCAGCCAACCCGAATTTGCAGGGCCGTCCCGTCCGAACGCCGCTGCGACGGCACAGCACACAGCATTGACGGCCCTCGCGTCGGACAGCCGAATTGACGAACGACAGACCGCCCCCAAAATCGACTCCCAGCAGCCGAGCGCGCCGCCAGATCGTGACTCATCTTCGTCAGTGATGTTCTCCCCACTTGGCTCTCCAGCGACATCACTTCAGAAATCGAATGCGATTGTCCCTGGAACCGTCACGGAGCAGTTGGCCTCGGCGGTCTTGAGCCAGTTGGAGACGGAGCCACTCTCCACGTCACGCACGTTCCGATTGCGGCTCGACCCGCGTGAGTTGGGACCGGTCGAGGTCCAACTCACGGTCGTGAACGATGTCATTTCGATCCGCTTCGTGGCGCACGACGAATCCGCACGACACGCCATCTCACGGCAACTCGATGAGCTTCGGCAGTCGCTCACCGACTCGGGCATTTCGTTCGGCCAGTTCGACGTGTCGTCACAAACAGGCAGCGACCACGGATCACAATCGCGTGGAGAAGACCCCGCGCCACGGCGGCCGCTCGCGCCCACCCCCTCCGCGTGGTCCCGGTACCAGACTCACGAATTGCGCGACGAGCGACATTCAGGCCGCCTCAACTTCGTCGCATAAGGCGAGTCTCGCCTCATACCTCTCGCGGCAGGAACTGAGACAATTGCCTCGTTTAACCGCGTGGGCAACGCCCCGCGCGTCGAAGGCGAAACTGCTTTCCACGTCGTTCGACGCGCGGGGCGTTGCCCACGCGGTTAAACGAAGGCTCACTTCATTGCCAACAACCCACAGGTGACTGAAACCAATCAATCCGCATCAGCAAGATTCGCCGCAGGCGGATTCAGTTGTGTGGCCTGCTCCATTTTTCATGTCGCTGCCGTGGCTCCGTGTTCGACAAGTGAAGTTGCAAGAGTCGATAGGACTGGCTGTGGCGGGATCTGCCCATGCAGTCGAGGTCGCCAGAGAAAACAATCCGGACGGAGAGGGATTTCATGGCGGAAACTCAGATCTCATCGCAAGTCGGCCAAGATCAGTTTCTGAAACTGATGGTCGCGCAATTGAAGTCCCAGGATCCGCTGGAGCCGATCAAGGATCAGGAGTTTTTGGGACAGTTGGCTCAGTTCTCGACCCTCAGCGGAATTGAGAAGTTAAACGCCAATTTTGCCGACATGTTGTCACTTCAGCAGATCACTCAAGGATCAAATCTGATTGGACGACAGGTTGCTTATAAGGATGCCGCCGGAGCGACCGCCCGGGGAACGGTACAAGGCTTCGCGATCAATTCGGGACGAGTCGAACTTCAGATCGGCAACGACGCCGTCAGCTTGGACAACGTCATTGGAATGACTTCGGCGGCGGCGTAAAGCGTGTTTCAAAACTAGTCCGACGCGCGAGCGAGGGCTTCACCATCATCGAATGCCCAGCCCTCGCTGGCGCGTCGGGCTAGTTTCTCGATGCAAAAACCGAGTCTGATGTGCGTTCTCGCGAACGCACTCTCTGAGTGAGATTGTGATTGAGGCGGAGCCTCAATCGGTTCGTGTTCTACGGGACTCAATCGTCAGATTCTGACGCGAGTTCCTCAGGAGACTTCAGGAGCCATCGTGATTACGGCAGGGACGCCGGCAACAGTTTTTTGTCATCGCCGCGAGATCCCGCCCCATGATTCGCTCCTTGTTTACCAGTGCTTCGGCCCTCAGCGCCCATCAACAGATGCTCGATGTCGTTGGCGACAACTTGGCCAACCAGAACACGGCGGGCTTCAAGTCGCAGCGACTGCGGTTCTCCAACCAGTTCACGCAGTTGCTGACCGCTCAAAGCGCCCCGACTGCGACGAACGGTGGCAAGAACCCGATTCAGATCGGCCTGGGCGTGCAAGTCGCCGCCACCGACACGAACCTCGGCCAGGGAACGTTTGAGAACACCGGCCGCAAGCTGGACTTGGCGATTCAGAACAGTGGGTTCTTCGTGCTGAAGAGCGGTGCGGAGACCTTCTACACCCGCGCGGGTTCGTTCGCGGTGGACGCAAAAAACAACTTGGTTGATCCCTCGACGGGAGCGAAGGTGCAACGCACGGGAGTCGTCGGTGAAGGCACGGCGACATCACCTGCCTTTCAAACGTTGGGAGACGGCAGCATCACGATCCCCAAGGGCATCACGGTCCCCGGCAACGAGACTCAGAACGTCAAGTTCAAGGGGAACCTCGACTCCAAATCCAAAGAGGCGATCACGGAAGTGCTGACGTTGGGCCAACCGCTGACCGAAGGGGTCTTCGCGGCCACGGCGAGTACTCGACTGAACAACTTGGGTCAGACCAGCTCTCCGTACGCAACGGGCGATCAAATTCAGATCACCGGCACGCGCGTGGATGGCACCTCCGTGAACGCCTTCTACACGGCAACCGGAACAGCCACCGACACCGTCGGTGCGGTCTTGAATGTCATCAACAACGCCTTTCTCTCCGCCACGCCGGGAGCGGGAGCGACCGCGTCGATCGATAGCGCCGGGCACATCGTGCTGACGGCCAATCAAGCGGGTTCCTCAAGCCTGACACTGAATCTGAAGAGCAGCCCGACCGATCCGACGCCGCTCACGGGGGTCACACAGTTCACAAACTTTCAGGTGTCCGTCGATGGCAAAGCGGCGGATTCCGCGACCACGGCCATCCAGATTTTTGACGCCCAATTTTCACCGCACAACGTCACGTTCAACTTTCAAAAGGCCTCGGCCAATCGCTGGGACGTGACCGCCACACTCGAATCGAGTGAGGGTGTCATCACCGGCTTTGGTAAGGACAACAAGGTTGCCGGACTGACTTTCAACGAGGACGGCTCGTTTCTGGGCGTCGTCGGGACGAGCGTGACGGAAGTCCTGTCCTTGCATCAGCCCTTTACCGCCGGCGGTACTCCCGCGACGGCGGCGACTTCGCTCAACGCCCTCGATCAACATTCGGGCGGAGCTTACGGTGCCACCGATGCGATTCGGATCTCGGGCCTGGATCACGACGGAGTCGCCGTTGGCCCGATCAACTTCCCCACCTCGGGAGCCACCGTCGGCAGCTTGATCACCGCGATCAATGGTGCCTTCTCCGGTGCGACCGCGTTTCTAAATGGTTCGGGAGTCATCGAGCTGACCGCGAAGATCTCCGGCCAAAGCCAACTTCAACTGCATCTGCAAGACCTGCCCACGAACACCGGCCGGACCGATATCAGCGACTTCAAGCAGGCGATTCGTGGCACCGACGGTGATGACAGCATCACGTTCCAGATCACCAACCTTGCCTCGTTCGGCAATCCGCAAACAATCACCTTGGGGTTCGGATCGCCCAACGGTTTCGATGGGCTATCGCAGTTTGGAGGATTCACATCGGCGGCATCGACATCACAAGACGGCTTCGCTCAAGGAACCCTGGTGGACGTGAGTGTCGAGGCGGACGGAATCGTCACCGGTCAGTTCAGCAACGGCCGCTCGGAGTCCCTCGCCCAGATCGCCCTCGCCTCCTTCGCCAATGCCGAGGGCTTGGACCGAAAGTCGAACAACTACTTTCAGTACAACTCCAGCTCCGGCGAACCGATCATCACGGCTCCACAAGCGGGCAGTGCCGGCTCGATTCAGTCGGGAGCACTGGAAAGTTCCAACGTCGATATCGGGACCGAGTTCACTCGGTTGATCGCGGCCCAACGCGGCTATCAGGTCAACGCCCGAGCCTTCAGCGCGGCGAACCAAATGCTGGAAGAAACGGCTAACCTGCTCCGCTGATGACTGACGCTGGCGGTGTCGTCCTCGACCGAGGATCGGTTCAGCAATCACGGTCGCGAATGTCGTCTTTCGCTCGGCGAAAGAACGTCCTTTCGCCGAGCGAAAGGACGACATTCTGCAGAAGCACATCGGTTACACCTCGCGCGGGACAAAGCGAGACATTTCTGAGCGGGGCGGCGTCAGCCCAATGGCACTCACTTTGGAAAGTAGTAGGCACATTCCATGTGCCGTAACCTGCAAATTGCGGACGGCACATGGAATGTGCCTGCTACTT
>JAYSQC010000102.1:0-9001 GCA_043721755.1 Schlesneria sp. | reverse complement strand
CGAATTGAGCAACATCCTTGTCGCCTCCTCGATCAGTGGAACTTCCTGTCCAAGACGGAGTTTGCGACATTTTCACGCACCTTGGAAGCCCTGCCTCTAACAGCCTGTTGAAAATCGTAGGATGGACGCCCTCGTCCGTCCGTTTTCAACTAGAAATCGCTCGGACGAGGGCGTCCAAGTTACGTTCTTCAACAGGCCCCTAAGCCGCGGCTTCGACCACTGGGATCGATTGCGTCAACGGTTCCTTTTGGAAGCGTTCGCCGCGTGCGTCATAGAAGTAAAGCTGGTTCTGTTGCGACGCCCAGACCGCTCCCAGCCGGACGCTGCGCGGTCCTCGCAGAATGAACTGCAAGCCGCAGTTTTTGCCAGCCTGTGTGAGCGGGATGACCTGCAATACGAACTGGTCCGCCACGAGATTCTCGTGGCGGCACAGCGTGTCGTGAACGTAACGGCGCAGATCGTCTACGGTGCGGACGTGAGCGGACCCATCAGTCATCGAGTGGCCTCAACGAAATTCGGTGTTGTCGATCTCGGTCTGTCGCGTCATGTGTGAGCAACGGATTTGATCGGCTGTGAACCGGCCAGGCTTCTCACGCACGTTGGCCCGCCGTTCGACTGGCAGACTTCGCACCGTCGCGCGAATTGTCCCAATCGGACTCCACGAGGCTTGAGTGAAGTTTTGGCGAACATTCCGTGAACACCCATCAGCGGACGGCGTTCAGTCGCACGAATTGAGTGGCCGTTGAGTCTCACGGCAGAACGATTCAAGTTCCGGCAGAACAACCGCGAGGAGAGCAGCCCTGCTGAGATCGAACGAGTCATTCCGCCGAAGCGGTGCCGCTGTTCAACAGTGTGGGTTGATTCCGACGCTGACGGACGGCGGCTACAATCCCGCCCGCGTTGGTGGCCCCTTGTTCCTCAAGGCCGTGCTGCCTGCGATCACACCGCCTCGGGAGACTTGTTCATGAAAGCAGCCTTTATCCGCCAGACCGGCGCACCGTCCGTCATTGAATTCGGCGAACTTCCCATGCCGAAGCCGCGCCCCAACGAAGTCCTCGTGAAAGTGGGAGCCGTCGCCGTCAACCCGATCGACACGTACATTCGCGCCGGCGCGGTCTCGATGATTAACCACTTCCCCTACATCCTCGGCTGCGATTTGGCGGGGACGGTCGAGCAGGTCGGGACCGAAGTCAAACGGTTCAAAGTGGGCGACCGTGTGTGGGGCAGCAATCAGGGTCTGTTCGGGCGTCAAGGAACATTTGCCGAGTACGCCTCGGTCGATGAACGCTGGCTCTATGCCACTCCCGCCAAGATGACGGATGCGGCGGCGGCGGCGGGAGCACTCGTCGGGCTGACGGCTCACTTGGGACTGTTCCTGCACGCGAGTTTGAAGCCGGGTGAAGTGGTCTTCGTGAACGGGGGAGCAGGCGGAGTCGGTTCGGCCGTCGTGCAGCTTGCCAAGGCGGCGGGAGCCTTCGTGGCGACAACCGGCGGGAGCGATGAGAGCCTCGCGCTCTGCAAGCAACTCGGTGCCGATATCGCGGTGAATTACCGTGACGCCAACCTCGACGATCAGCTTCGTGCGTTCAGTATTCCGCACGGCGGAGTCCATCTGTGGTTCGAGACCCTGCGCGAACCGACGATGGATCGCACCATCAGCCTGATGGCTCCGCGAGGCCGACTCGTCCTGATGGCCGGTCGTGCCGCGCGACCCGAGCTTCCTGTTGGTCCGTTCTACGTGAAGGACCTCCGGCTGATCGGCTTCGCCATGTTCAATGGCACTCCCGAAGAACAACGTGCCGCTGCGGACAAGCTCAACACGCTGCATGAATTCGGCCGCTGGCAACCGCTGATCGGCAAGACGCTGCCACTCAGCGAAGCCATCGCCGCGCATCAACTTCAAGAAGACAACACGATCGGCAAACAGGGAACGCTGCGCGGCAAAATCGTGTTGGAGCCGTGAGCGGGTTTAAAAGCCTGTTCTTGCCTCAACAAACTAGCCCGACGCGCGAGCGAGGGCTGAGCATTCGATGTCCCGAAGCCCTCGCTTGCGCGTCGGGCTAGTTTTGAAACACGTCCCAATTGAAATGTGACCGAGGAAGTCGTCAATGGCGTCGCCACGATCCGCATCGCGTTCACCCTCCTTCACTCCCGAGCATCCCATGTTTCGAACATCGACACTTTTCCTCTGCTGGCTCACTCTGACAGCGGTCGCTTCCGCTGCGGACGTGTTCGAGCGACATGCCGCTCCGCTCGTGAAGCGGCTCGCCAATGAGGGCGCTGCGACGAAGGAGCTGACAATGGTCGAGGCATCCAAGCTGAAGCCGCTCGCCGCCAACATTGGTTCGCCGTGCATCGTGCTCAAGACGGACGCGGGCAACTACACGAAAGCGTTGGTGAGTTGGGGGCTAAGAAGAAGCCAAGGGACAGAGAAGCCGACGCCGCTCTTGTTGATCGAACGCTACGCCAGCTATCGCGGTGAACGACTCGATCTGACGGCTGCCATCGGCAAGGACGTGATGCTCTTCCCCGGTTTCGGATTCGACTTCGACATCGGTCAAGTTGTCCCGGCCGGACAAGGGGCCGACCTCGAGTTCACGGCCGAAGGAACGCTGGCCGTGAGTGGCGAGGCCAAGCTCGTCGTACTCAACGGCTCACAACTTCCTGTCGCCGACAAGACCGCAAAGAAGCACGATCCCAGCGATCACGATGGAGTTGTCGCACTCGACTTCGCCGGGACGTGGAAGCTGAACGCCGACGGTCGGTGGCTGGGCGAGTTGGAATTGAAGATCAACGAAGCGGGCCGCACGACCGGTTCGTTCACGTCGGATGAGTCCAAGAACGCCTACGAGATCAGCGGCCAAACGGGCAGCACACCGCACAACCTCAAGCTGGAAGTGTTCCTCGCCAACACGCAACTTTCCGTGGACGGCTATCTCTGGACGAAGGACAAGTCTCAGATGGCTGGCACGGTCACGATGTCCGGTCGCAAGTTCGGCTTCGTCGCGACGCGAGTGGCGAGTGACGAGTGACGCACACCAACCCGAAGCGTAAGCGAGGACGCGGGAAGTCGCGAGGACGCGGAGACCGAATCGCGACTCCTCGCTCACGCTTCGGGTTAGTGTGGTTGGCGTCCACGTTCGCTGGGGGCGGCGAAGCGCCGACCCCAGCCACGCCGAATCACGTTTGAAATCAGCTACTCCAAGTCATTCCCTCGTTTAGGAGCCTTCCGTTGCCCACGATTCAAGAGTCCAGTTTGGTCGAGTTCACGACCGCGTTGTTCCTCGCTGCGGGGGTTGAGCCTGTCGAGGCGCGCATCGTCGCGGTGAGCCTTGTCGAAGCGAATCTGCGCGGACATGACTCGCACGGCGTGATGCGGGCGCCGTTCTACATCCAAAAGGTGCAGGATGGGTCGCTCAACCCGAAGTCTCATTTGACGGTCGAGAAGGAGTCGGCCAGCTCGATCGTCGCTGACGGCGGCTGGGGACTCGGTCAGGTTCTCGCACAGGAACTGATGACGAAGCTGATCGCGAAGTGCGAGACCTCGGCCATCGCGTGCGGGACCATTCGTCGCGCGGCACACATCGGCCGATTGGGCGAGTACGCCGAGATGGCCGCCGCGCGGGGCTTCACGTCGATGATCGTCGCCAACACGCACGGATCGGGACAGCGTGTCGCTCCCGTCGGCGGGAAGCGGCCTCGTCTGGGAACGAACCCCATTTGCATCGGGATGCCGGGCGGGGCAAGCGGCCCGTTCGTGTTCGACATCGGCACGAGTGCCACGGCCGAAGGCAAAGTCCGCGTGAAGAAGATCGCCGGACAACCGGTTCCCGCCGGCTGGGTGATCGACCCCGATGGCAAACCGACCACCGACCCCAACCAACTTTACGGCGACCCACCGGGCACGATCCTGCCGCTCGGTGGCGATCAGGCTTACAAAGGCTTCGGCCTCGCGTTCATGATCGACATGCTGGCGGGTGGCCTTTCGGGCGGTCAATGTCCGTTCGCAAGTCCGCCGCCACCGCTCGGCAACTGCGCCGTCTTCTGGGTCATCAACCCCGAGTTCTTCGGCGGCTCGACTCACCTGCTGAACGAAGTCGGCAAACTGGAGACCTACGTCCGCGATGTCCCCCTGATCGACGGAGTCCAAGATGTGACTCTTCCCGGCGACCCCGAACGTCGGACGCTGGCCACGCGCCGCGCGAGCGGCATCCCGCTCGACGATGGCAACTGGAAGGCACTCGTCGAGATGGCCGGCAAACTGAACGTGGCCGTTCCGTCGCTGTGAAGTCACCGCAAGTCCAGAGTGGCGCACATCGAGCTGCCAGCTTCAGACCTGTCTTCATTCGCGCTCCCCTCAATTCGCGCGGCAAAATCCTGACCGCGCGAATTGAGGGGAGCGCGAATGAAGGCAAAAACAGAACACATCAATTACGACTTCGCGCGATCACGACCACCGACGCTGACAATGTTCTGAACACTCCAAAGGTCTTTCATTCATGACACACTTCAAGCTCGCTCTGTTGCTGTTGTCTCTCATTCCGACGGTCGCGTTTGCCGAGAACTGGCCGGGTTGGCGGGGGCCGCGCGGGGACGGGAGCAGTGTCGAGGCGAACGTGCCGCTGACGTGGGATGCCACGAAGAATGAGGGTGTGGCGTGGAAGGTGGCGGTGCCTTACGGAGGCCATTCGTCACCGGTCGTGTGGGACGACCGTGTCTTCGTGGCGGGAGCGGACGAAGCGAATCCGCGTCGCATGTTGATGGCGTTTGATCGGAAGTCCGGCAAGCCGCTGTGGGAACGGAAAGTCGCCCCGGCGCCGCTCGAAAAGAAGCACAAGCTGAATAGCTGGGCGTCGGGAACTCCGGCTACAGATGGCAAGTTGATCTATGCCGCGTTCCTCGATCAGAAAGAGATGCTCGTCGTCGCGTATGACTTCGACGGCCACGAAAAGTGGACCGTGCGGCCCGGCGTCTTCTCCAGCGTTCACGGCTATTGCAGTTGCCCCGTGCTGTTCGAGCAGACGGTGATCGTGAACGGCGATCACGACGGCGAGGCGTATCTCGTCGCGCTTGATCGCGAGACGGGCCAGACCCTCTGGAAGACGCCGCGTGAGAACAAGACGCGCAGCTACTGCACGCCCCTCATTCGCGACATTGATGGCCGGACGCAGATGATCCTGTCGGGCAGCAAGTGCGTGGCGAGTTACGATCCTCGCACCGGCAAACGACATTGGATTCTCGATGGCCCGACCGAGCAGTTCGTCGCGTCACCCGTCATGAACAAGGGACTGGTCTTCATCACGGGCGGCTTCCCCGACAAGCACATCTTGGCCATCGACCCGCGCGGTTCGGGCACGATCAATGAGCAGAGCCATGTGAAGTGGCACCATCTCAACAAGGGAGTTTCTTACGTTCCGTCCCCCGTCGCCGCGAACGATTTTTTCTTTTGTGTGTCTGATGGGGGCGTGGCCAGTTGCTACGACGCGGTGACTGGCGACGTGAAGTGGCAGGAACGGCTCGGCCGTCACCACAGCGGGTCGCTCGTCGCGGCCGCCGGTCGCGTCTACTTCATCGACGACGACGGCATCACCCACGTCTTGGACGCCGGCCCGGAATTCAAAGTCCTCGCCACCAACCCGCTCGGCGAAGAGGTCTATTCGTCCCCTGCCATCAGTCGCGACCAACTGTTGATCCGGGGCGAGAAGCATCTGTTCTGCATCGGAGCCGCAACGAAAACGGCTGCGCGGTGATGCTGCCTCGCGTGTGAAGCGGTTCAAAAAACTAGCCGGCCAACTCCGGCCATTCGGTGATGGAAGGCTGAATCAGGAACATCATGCACGACTACCAAGCTCTCCTCCGTGACTACTTTGCCGATCCCCTTGCGAGGCCGCTGCGGCCGAAGGAGCTGGCTCAGGAGTTGGGGCTGGGCAAGAACGACTACAAGCGATTCAAAGATGCGGTGGAAGCGCTCGTCGCGGACGGTCGGTTGCTCATGGGGGGCAACAAGCTGGTGCGATCGGCCGCGCCGGTGGACACGATCGCGGGGACGATCAAGCGAACGGGGAAAGGGAACGGGTACTTCCGGCCTCACGATCCGGCGTCCCTGGAGGCGGATGAGTCGCTCTACGTCTTCCCCGAGGATTTGAAAGACGCCTACTCGGGCGATGAGGTGCTGGTGCAGTTGCTCCGCACGCGGAATCGGGGTCAGCGGTGCGGGCGCGTGGTTGAAATCGTCTCGCGCGGATCGAAGGCGTTCGTCGGGAGTTACTTCGAGCGGCGCGACCACGGTTTCGTGCGGATCGACGGCAATCAGTTCGAGAGCGCGATTTCGGTGGGCGATCCCGGCGCGAAGGGCGTCATCCCCGAAGATCGCGTCGTCGTCGAGATGCTCCGCTTTCCGAGTCGCGACGATGCGGGTGAAGCGGTCATCACCAAGGTCCTCGGCGTGCGAGGCGCTCCCGGTGTTGATCTGCTCACGATCATCCACGAGTTCGAGCTGCCCGATGAATTTCCCGAAGCGGTGCTGGCCGAAGCTCGGTTGCAAGCGCAGATGTTTGAGGAGGAAGTGGCGAGTGGCGAGGGGCGAGTGACGAGGGGCGAACTGGCCGGGAACCCTTCGGACGACATGCCCCTCGCCCCTCATCACTCACCCCTCGACACTCGTCTCGACCTGACCCGCGACACGATCATCACCATCGACCCGATTGACGCGCGGGACTTCGATGACGCGATCTCGCTGACGCGCGAGGACGATGGGAACTGGCGGCTCGGTGTTCACATTGCCGACGTGGCGCACTTCGTTCGACCGGGGACGCTGCTCGACCGCGAAGCTCATTCGCGCGGGACGAGCGTTTATTTGCCCGACAAAGTCCTGCCGATGTTGCCCGAGGTGATCTCGAACGCACTCGCGAGCCTTCAGCAGGGCAGGGTCCGCTACACGAAGTCGGCTTTCATCACGTTCAGCCCCGAGGGCATTCCGCTCGATTCCGAGTTCGCGAACACCAAGATCAACGTCACGCAGCGGTTCGCGTATGAACAGGTGATGCCGCTGATCAGCGGGTTGAGGGTTGAGGGTGGAGGGTGGAGGGTCGGAGAAGAAAAGGACGGAGAAGCGGCTCCTGTCCCCTCGCCCCCGTCTTCGGGGGAGAGGGCTAGGGTGAGGGGGCCAAGCGGCGAGGACGGCCTCCACGCAAAGGCGACTCTCAACGCGGACCCTGAATACGATCCCGCCAATTCCAATAGCGAAGGAAGAACCCCTCACCCTAACCCTCTCCCCTCCAAGGCGAGGGGCGAGGGGACACGAGAAGAAGTCCCCCTCAACCCTCAACCTTCTGCCGTCGCTCCGCACGTCCTCGCGCTGCTGCGCGACATGCACGGGCTGGCGATGATTCTTCGCAAGCGACGGTTTGCGCGCGGAGCGCTCGACTTGAATCTGCCCGAGGTCAAGATCGACATGACTCGCGACGGAGCGGTCGTGGGGGCGCATCGCGCTTCGCACGACGAGAGTCATGAGATCATCGAAGAGTTCATGCTGGCGGCCAACATCGCCGTCGCAACGAAGCTGACCGACTGCGGCCACGCGTTCCTGCGTCGCACGCATGACTCGCCCGACGAGCTGAAGCTCCGCGTGCTGGGCGAGTTCGCCAAATCGCTCGGTTACAAAACGAAGCCGATGCCGGGCCGGGCCGATCTTCAGAAGTTGCTCAAGGAAGTCCACGGGACTCCGCACGAGTACGCGATCAGTTACGCGATCCTCCGCAGCATGAAGCAGGCGATGTACGGCCCCGACGACGACATCGGTCACTACGCCTTGGCGGAAGACAACTACGCGCACTTCACCAGCCCGATTCGGCGCTATCCCGACCTGACCATTCACCGGTTGCTGGACGAGGTGATTCGGAAAGAGGGCGGGGTCAACATTGATGATTCCAACGTCCCCGCGCGTCGCGCAGCGACCGTCGTCCCCTCGCCACCGTCCTCGGGGGAGAGGGCTAGGATGAGGGGGCCAAGCGGTGAGGACGGCTGCGATGCGGATACGACCGAGGACATCGTGGACAATGCAACGAGTTCGGTCGTTAGCTCGCACACTGAGCGAGGCGACGGTTCGTCGTCCGAGCTTCGAGTCGATGAGGGCGGAAGACGAGCGAAGAAAAAGCCAAAGGCGAAGCCCCCTCACCCTAACCCTCTCTCCACAAAGCCGGGGCGAGGGGATCAGAACAGAGACGACGCACCGAAAGCCCGCTTCCCCAGCGAACTCATCATGCTCGGCAAATGGTGTTCGCTGACGGAGCGGCGGGCGCAGGAGGCCGAACGCGAACTGATCAAGCTCAAGCTGCTCGGGTATCTCGCCAATCACATCGGTGACGAGCTGCACGCGACGATCACGGGCGTCGAAAAGTTTGGCCTGTTCTGCACCGGGATCGAACTCCCCGCCGAGGGCCTCGTCCACATCAGCACGATGGGCGACGACCAGTACGACTATGACGACCGCTCGCACACGCTGGTCGGCCGCCGCAGCAACCGCACCTATCGGCTGGGTGACTTCGTGAAAGTCAGCGTCGCCAAAGTGGACCTGGCCGAACGCAAGCTGGAGCTGCGATTGGTGATCGATCCGCGTGACGTGTCGAATGAGTCTCGGCGACGCGAAACACAGTCGCGACAGGATCGCGAAGCTCCTCGACACGGATCGCACGGCCCGCCGAAGCGCGGCCGGCGCCGGTGAACAACGAGGGTTCAGCCGGAACAAACGGCGGAGGTTTTCCGATTTGAAGGTTCATCCAATGTTTTGGGGGGAGTGCGATGAGGGGGATGAAGTCCGTCGTTTTCATCCCGAAGGGATGTCAGCGATTAGCCGGGGGTTGAGCGTCCGCGACACCCCCGGTGCGATGCCATCGAACGGGGGTTTGCATCCTGAAGGGATGCTGGCACGCTCAGAATATCTCCCCGTTTCGCGAGGCTGGCATCCCTTCAGGATGCCACAGCCATTTGTTTCACCGCTTCC
>JAYSQC010000101.1:0-5038 GCA_043721755.1 Schlesneria sp. | reverse complement strand
CTGACTTAGGGTTGCCCCGTTGGGGCGGGAAGACAAAAGTGCGCAACTTCAAAAAGCGTGAGCGAGGATGTCGAACAGACACTCCTCGCTTACGCTGCGGGTTGGTGTGCAGCAGGCCAAAGACGCCGTTTGTCACACTCAGCCGGTGATTCGCGCCTTGATGATGCGCGGGCGACCGGCGAGGTCTTTGCGAACGGTCACGTCCGAGTAACCGCCGTGAGCGGTGAGCATCTGCTGTAGCGGCTCGGCTTGTTCGGGCGACATCTCCATGAGGAAGAGCGCACCGGGCGCGGCGTGGTCTGGTGCGGCGGCGATGAGGCGCTCGAAGACACTCAAGCCCGTCGGGCCACCGTCCAGCGCGAGCCTCGGTTCGTGCTTCGCCACTTCGGCATCGAGCGTGTCGATCTCGGCCGACGGAATGTAGGGCGGGTTGCCCGCGATGATGTCGAACTTCGCGGTGGAGACAAGCGGCGCGAACAAGTCTCCCTCGAAGAACTCGATGCGATCGTCGATCTTGTTTGCGGCGGCGTTCTCGCGAGCGATGCTCAGCGCAGCGGGACTGATGTCGGTGGCGACGACGTTCACGTTGAGCTTCGTCATCTGGCAGTTCTTCGCCACCGCCACGGCCACACAACCCGAGCCGGTACACAAATCGAGGACTCGCGCGATACCCGCCGGCTGTCCCGAGGACGTGCGCGCTGCAACCAGTGTCTTCACGCCTTCGATGATCTCGATCACCAGCGTCTCGGTGTCCGGGCGCGGGATCAGCACATCGCGCGTGACTCGAAAGTTGAGGCTGAAGAACTCGCGATGCCCAACGAGATACGCGACCGGTTCCGCCTGTGCGCGCCGCTGAACCAGATCGCGCATGGTGGCTCGTACGGCGTCAGCCAGCGGTTCGTCGTAAGCCGTATAGAGTTGAATGCGCTGACAGCCGCGTGCGTGGGCCAGCAAGATTTCGGCATCCAGTCGCGCCGTATCGCTGCCGTGCTTCTTGAGATGCCCCGTCGTCCATTCAAGGACACGGCGCACGGTCCAAGGATCAGGTGGAACGGGAGTCGGCGGATCAGCCTGTGACACTTTGCTCTCCCTGAACGCGGGGCTTGCCTAGAGCGCATTTCAAAACTAGCCCGACGCGCAAGCGAGGGCTGACCGTTCAATGTTTCTGAAGCCCTCGCTTGCGCGTCGGGCTAGTTTTGAAATGCAAATCGAGTTTTGAATTGTGCTTTAACCATGACGCCTGATCGGGAAGCGGGACTCCATCGGTCGCGGTCACTCGACGTTGCCGAGCAACCGTTCGTTGCGATCGAACTCGACCATCGCACCGATGACCTCATCCATGTGACCGATGATGATCTGGTCGAGCTTGTGAAGGGTCAGGTTGATGCGGTGATCGGTCAGGCGATTTTGCGGGAAGTTGTAGGTCCGGATTCGCTCGCTGCGATCGCCCGAACCGACGAGTGTCCGGCGGTGTTCGGATCGCTCCTTGTTGGCCTGATTCTGGCGTGCTTCCATCAGTCGGCTACGGAGGACGCGCATCGCCTTCGCGCGATTCTTGTGCTGGCTCTTTTCGTCTTGGATGCGGACGACGATGCCCGACGGGATGTGCGTGATGCGCACGGCCGATTCGATCTTGTTGACCTTCTGCCCGCCGGGACCACCCGCGCGCATCGTGTCGATTTGCAGGTCTTCGTCGCGGATCTCGACATCAATGTCGGTCGCTTCGGCCATCACGGCCACGGTTGCCGCGCTGGTGTGAACGCGGCCCTGTGTTTCGGTTTCGGGAACGCGCTGAACGCGATGGCCACCGCTTTCAAACTGCAACTGGTGGTAACAGCCTTCGCCGGTGATCGATAGGACGACATCCTTCATCCCACCCAGTTCGGTACCGGACATTTCCAAGACTTCAAACTTCCATCCGCGCGCCTCGACGTACTTCGTGTACATCTCGAACAGGTCGCGGGCGAAGAGGGCCGCTTCGTCGCCGCCCGTGCCCGCGCGAATTTCCATAATGAGACTGCCGCGAGTCAGCGAGTCACCCGCTGTCACCATGTCTTCCAGTTCGACGCGCATGACATCGAACTGGACCTGCAGTTCGGAACACTCGGCTCGCGCGTACTCTTCCGTTTCGGCATCTTCTGCCGAGTCGAGCATCTCGCGGGCGGTTGCCAAGTTCTGTTCGAGTTCGTTGAACTCGCGAACCGTTCTGGCAACCTTTCCCAAACCGCCGTACTCGCGCTGGACTTCCAGCATCTGCGACGTGTTGGCGAGGACTTCGGGGTCTTGAAGTAGACGCTCCAACTCCTCGAATCGCTCAAGCTTGGCCTGCAAGACGGGGAACATGGTGTGCAAACCAATACTGACGCAGAAAGCGGAACAGCGCGAGTGGCGGCGAGGCTCTGCGGATCAACTGACTCCACAAATCAAACGGCGACGCCAAAGTCGGAGCAACCACACCAATCACCCTCACGGCGCGACGACAATCGTCTGCGCCGCGTGAGTGCGGAGTGCGTCGAAACCTACGCCTTCTCGCCAGCGGCAGCTTCGCCCTCGGCCTTTTGAGCGTCGGTTTGGCCCCATTTGTACTTGCGCTGGAATTTCTCGACGCGCCCGGCGAGGTCCATGATCTTCTGCTTACCCGTGTAGAACGGGTGCGAAGCGGCGCTGATATCGACCGTCACCAAGGGGTAGGTCTTGCCATCAATCTCGACCGTTTTGGTCGTCTTGATTGTCGATCCCGCCATGTACTGCGTCCCCGTCGAGGAGTCTTGGAATACGACGGTTTGATAGTCGGGATGGATGCCTTGTTTCATGGTCCGCACACCTGCAAAAAAAATGGACGCCTCTACGGCGTTGAGCCTTTGGCTCGTGGAAAACCGAAGCTCATCCCTGCGATTCGCCCAGCGACAAAACGGCTTGGGCGGAGAGTCTAGGTTTCAATGAGACCGCCTGCAAGCGACTGGACTCTTGATGAGACAAACACATGAATCTTGTCTGATCAACAGGTTACGGCCACTGCTGAAGCCTGAAATGCCGTGACCGGACAGGATCTCTGGGCAGGTTAGTCAAGACTGGGTGCAATCGAAGAGTCTGGCGGTAATGCCGATCGTGCGTCGCCTTTGGCAATCTTTCTGTCGCATCTAACGCCCGCTCCGATACTGACGGTGAGACCTATCGGCCTGCCAGCGCTCAATGAGCGGGTCGTGCTTGGTCGTCTGGGCTGGTCGCATCAGTGCCAACGCACGACTTTGCCCTCTGGGGTTGGCCGACGACCTCTGTGCCACTGAGCGAGCAACTCGGTTGCGACGCGGAACAGGTGACAGGAACCAAAAACTAGGAGTTAGAAATGTTTGGTCTGAAGAGACTTCGCTTTGTCGATCTCGGGACAGGATTGTCCATGATGATCGGCACGGCAGGGTTGCTCGTCACGAGCGCCCTGCACGCAGCGGACCCGGGGTGTTCTGCCCCGGCTGCCTGCCGCCCCACGATTCAGGGTGGCGGATGCTGCGACAAACTTTATGAAGACGCCGCCGCGCGTCTTCGCAACCTGAACAATGGCTGTTGCGCACCGGCGGCCGCCGCTTGTGCTGCACCAGCGACGACTTGCGATCCTGCGACCGTGTTCAACGGCTGTGGCAGCGCAACCGCCAGCGATTGCAGCAGCGGCTGCGGTTTGCTGAGTGGCGATTTGGGCGAGCCGTTCACGCTGGTCAGTCTGTTCGACAATGACTGCGGTGGCAATCGTCTCACAGACAAAGGCTGGATCATTGGTGGTCATACTCAATACGGTTACCAAAGCAATCCGGACGGTGCGTTCGCCGGTAACGGAACGGCAGCGGGTAACGTGGCGGGTGGTCAGCGAGAATTCCGTCACGCCTATTTGAATCAAGCCTACCTTTACGTCGCGAAAGTGGCCGACGGGAGCAAGGGGTTTGACTGGGGTTTCCGTGCCGACGCGCTGTTCGGTGTGGATGGTCGCGATACCCAGGCGTTCGGTAACAAGCCGTCGGGAAGCTGGGACTACAACAACGGGTTCGACCACGGTCAGTATTCGTGGGCCTTCCCGCAGTTGTACGCCGAAACGGCAATAGGAAATTTATCGACAAAGATCGGTCACTTCTATACGCCGCTCGGGTATGAAGTCGTTCCGTCTAACGGCAACTTCTTCCTGAGCCGCCAATTGACGTACTTCAACAGCGAGCCATTCACCCACACCGGCTCGTTATCGACCTACAAGGTCAACGATAAGTTGTCAGTCTTGGGCGGATACGTCCTCGGTATGGACACCGGGTTCGAGCGGTTCAATGGTGGTGGAGCCGTCCTCAGTGGGTTCAACTATGCGGTTAACGACAAGACCTCGTTGGCCTACGCCATGATTTCCGGAAACCTCGGTTGGCGCGGTAACGGAAACATCAACAGTGCCATCCTGACCCGCAAATGGTCAGACAAGTTCAGCACGGTTCATCAATTCGACGTGCTCGGCACTGACCTCGCCGGTGCGAACTTCAATGTTCAAGGCGGCATCGCAGGCGATTCGGTGGGCCTGATCAACTACGGGTTCTACGACATCACCAGCAAGCTGAAGGCTGGTTACCGCAACGAGTGGTACAAGGCTGACGGCACCTCGTACTACACGAACACCATCGGTGTGAACGTGAAGCCCACGGCTAACCTGACGATTCGTCCGGAAATCCGTTACATGAACTCGCCCGGCAACGAAGCCAACTACGTGACTCCAGGCTTGTTCAATGGTCAGCTCTACAACCAGACCGTCTACGGCATCGACGCCATCCTGACGTTCTAACCTGCGATGCTTTGGCATCTACCTGTCACACGGACTGGCCGCGACTGCTTGCAGTCGCGGCCAGTTTTCATTTGCGGCTGTTATCAACTCCGTTGATCGTGTTCGCTCAGGATTCAGTGCGAAACAACTTCCTGCTTCCTCCCTCCCCTCGGCGGGGAGGGCCGGGGAGGGGGGAGGATGGTCAGGTCGATGTGCCACTCGTCCCCCCTCCCTAACCCTCCCCGCCGAGGGGAG
>JAYSQC010000100.1:0-1745 GCA_043721755.1 Schlesneria sp. | reverse complement strand
GACAACTCGCCCCGCGTCGGCATCCGCGATTCCGGCCTCGATTTTCTGACGCACGAACAACTCGGACATGACGTCGTCCCAGGTGCATCCGTCGGGGAGTTTGTTCAGCAATTCCAAAGCAGCTTGTTTCGTGGGCATGTTCATTCCTTCCATCTGTCAGAGAGAACCGTAGATCATCGCGCGAGGCCAAGCTGTTGGCGGTCGGGTGGCCGGGGTTGGAGCGTTTCGCGAAACCCCGGGGCTTCGTCCAAAGCGACTCCAGCCCCGGCCACCCCGCCGACCGGGGTTTCGCCCAAAGCGGCTCCAACCCCGGCCACCCCGCCGTCCTACGTCACTTCATCTTTGGAAGCAACCACGCGACGAACTCATTGTCGGTGATTCTCACGACCTTCGATTCGGCTACGCTGAAAACGTCCTCTTCAAGCTGATTCAGCCCAACTCGATTAGGAGCACGATATCTCACATGGACCAGCGTCATGTCGGGGATGGGGGCCGATAGCTTTTCGTCACGTAATTTGGCTTGCTGTTCTTCCCCAGTCCACATCGCGATGAAGGCTTCCCACTTCTTGTCTTCGTCGGCCCATTGCTTTTTGTAAGTTGATTCTGAATTGCCTTTACTGCTCCGATGCCGTTCGTCTTCTTTTTTCGATAGGATTTGCTTCCGTTGTTCGGCGATGCGCTCTTGGACATCGGTCGCTCGCGTTGGGGACTCAGGCTTGCCTGCTTTGTCGGCCGCTTGCCATTCACGGTCTTGTTGTTCCCACTTCTTTTTGAGAGACGCGCGTCGTTCCTCTGACGCGGCCAATTCATCGTCGATCTTCTTCCACGCTTTCTCCATGATCTTGCGATCAACAAGCGACGTGGTTCGAGCTTTCTGTTGCTTCGCGTGTTCGTCCCGCCTCTTCGCATCAGCCGCGCCATACAGTTTGACTGACTGCTCCCGCAGAAACTGCATCACGTCTGCCCCTTGGACTGTGGTTTGAGACCACGACAAAAACGTTACAGCGTCACCCTGGTGAGCCTTCACAATTTGAGCTTTGACTCGCTGCTGTTCACTGGGCAGCTTTGAATCGCAGCCAATCATCAGGAGTGGAGAACAAACCAAGAGGATCCTCAGCGGCGTCGCGTACTGTGACGACGCAGCATTTCTACCCAACGCTCGCATGAAATGCCTTTCAATGGTGGAGCAACTCGGACAACATCGGCGAATCCAACGGTCGAATTCTGTGCCCGATTTTGAACTGTATCAATGCGAATGTCATGTAGTTATTTTGGGTGGGCACTGCCACCCAACGTCTCTTCGGACGGCGGTGTCGGCGTGGGCTTTAACACTGTGTCCTTTGATGCTTCGGTGGCGAGTCGCAGCAAGGACGTGAGAGCCGGTGCCATTGCTATTTGAACCGCGTTCGAATCGTTGCCACCGACAGCACTTGCCGCAGCATCGATTAGATTTTGAATTTCCGCCAGCGACATCTGTATCAGCCAGTCGTGATTGGCCGACGTGGTGAAGTCCTTAACCTGAAAAGCCGCGATTTCGATTGTTTTGGACGACGGACTCCATGCCACCCATCTTGGCTGTATCTGTACTTCTTTAGGGCCGTGGTCCGCCGCTGATCCCCATCGTGTGATTTGCATACTTGTTCCCGTTTAGGAACGGGGCCGTGATTACTTCCCGAAGTTAGGTTTGTGGTGTGGGGAGTGCTCGGTCGTTCCATTTGGGGAGGAGTTCGTCGCGGAGGATGCGG
>JAYSQC010000099.1:0-2679 GCA_043721755.1 Schlesneria sp. | reverse complement strand
CCGCATCCTCCGCGACGAACTCCTCCCCAAATGGAACGACCGAGCACTCCCCACACCACAAACCTAACTTCGGGAAGTAATCACGGCCCCGTTCCTAAGAACCTAAACCGGACAGTAGAACTAGGCGAGCCACATTGAAAAATGAAAGCAGAGAAGCGGTTCAACCGAGTACGAAGACCGCATCCACTACGTGCGATCACATCGGCTCCTCTTGGTCAGGCTGAAGTGAGGCCAAATACTTCTGAATGATTTCGTCGGCCTCTTCCTTCACCGTGCGAAACACGGGCTTCTTCACAACAGGTGGGCGAGTGACGAGGGCGGGGGTTGGAGCGGCTTGGGCTGGGGGAGTGGATTCGGTGGTGGGTGTCTCCGTCGCAACGGGAACGCGCCCGTGAATCACGGTGGAACCGGGGCCGCGCGGGCCGGTCGCGGAATCCTCGTCGGTGAGCCAGTCGGCGATGTCCGCATCCGAAATCTTCTTGTCCGGTTTCTTGGCTTTCGCTTTCGGAGTGGCCGAATCAGCTTCCGGAACTTGAAACACGGCGGCACCAATTCTCAGGATGTCCCCCGCACGCAATAACAGCGGCTCGGTAATGGCCACGTCGTTGACGTAGGTTCCGTTCTGACTGCCCAAGTCGCGCACGCGAATGCCGTGAGGACCGACATCCAAGATGCAGTGCTGACGGCTGACGAGGTTCGACGTGAGCCGCATGTGGCACTCTTCGTCTCGCCCAACGATCAATTCTCGCTCGGGCAGGACGAGATGTTTGCCTTGCAACTTGCCCGCATGAATGATGAGTTCTGCCATGTGATTGCTCGCATTGACCGTTGAGCGGCACAGGCAAACCGCCCGCGCCACGACTGAACTAGAACAGGCAGCGAACCGCCTGTTGAAAACGTAGGGTAAGCGTCTCGCTTGCCCGTGAATGCAGTTGGAAAACGGGCAAGCGAGACGCTTACCCTACGTTCCAACTAACTGCGCGGCACGATCAGCGGCTCGCCGCATTGAGGGCAGGTCAGACTTTTCCCTTTGTGCGAGGCACTGACTTTGAACTTCTTACCGCACGAACAATTGAATCGGACTCGCGTCGGATCGGGTACTTGATCGAGATGCGTCCGCTCCCAGACTCGCTTGGCGATCTCCTGCATCTTCTCCAGCAGGTGTCGTGGTTCGTAGGGCTTGGCGAGATAGCCATCGGCACCAACCCGCTCGGCCAGTTCTCGCGCATCCGGCCGATCGATGGCGGTCACGATCAAGACGGGAACAGTGTCATCGGTGTTCTTCAGCCGCTCACAGATCTCAAACCCGCTTTCACCGGGCAGCATCAGATCGAGGATGACGAAGTCCGGCTTCTGCATGACGAACGTGGCTTGGGCCTGTCCGCCCTCTTTGGCGACACGCACCTTGATGCCCTGGCGTTCCAGCATGGACTTGATCATCTCCGCCGCGTCGGCATCGTCCTCAACAATCAACACCAAGTTGATCGGGATCTCTACGGAACTGAGGGTTGTCCAACGTTCGGCGTCCAAGATGCCCCTCCTACTCTGCGACCCGTGCCAATTTAAAACCCGCCCAGAAATGAGGTGCCACCGACTGCAAAGCCGCTCGCACCGAGTGGTGTCGGAATACCGCAAACTGCGGGTCTCCGCAATCCTTTGTCCGAGCGCGTCATTCAACTCGAACGTTCCGCAGAGAAAGGGCCGATCGAGTTTTGTGAGGCCCGAGCGGAGATATTTCCGGAGGGAACCGGGGGAAGCCGCAGGAGTCATTCGTGGCTCATCCGGTGTTTCAGAGAGGTCGCTGTATTTGAGTGTCTTCTGCGATAGAGATCCGATTCGTTCTCCGAAAATGATCTGAGCGAATTTGTTCTTAGGAACTGGCTCGCAATAACTTCCCGGTTTGACACTGTGATTCTGTGAGCGGCACGGCGCGAGCCCAATGGCACTGACTTTAGTAGCGGTACGGCGCGAGCCGTCCGGTTGAAGCGAGAGCAAACTCGACAAAACCGAGCGGCTTGCGCCGCTACTTGATCGGTTCTAAAGTAAGCGGCTATCCGAGAAGATTGGTCTTGTTTTGTTGAGTCAGGCGGCAGCGGCGGGTTTGTGGTCTCGGTAGTGAAACTTGGCGGTGTGGTGTGGAGCGAGGCGGCGGAGCATCAGATGGCAGGCGCTGATTTGAATCAGGGCCTCACTGGAACTGGGCAGGCGTTCGTAGTCCTTGCTGGTGCGGCGAGCGCGGCCGACCCAGGCGTTCGTGCGTTCCACCACCCCGCGTTTTCTCACCGGCGCGAAGCCCGTCGATCCGGCGGGGCGCGACGGAATTTCGATCCGCCACTCGGGGCGTTGTTTGGCCAGCCAGGCACTCCAGACGCGGTTGTTGTACTTGTTGTCTCCGAACAGCGTGATCCAGCGCGGGAAGTCTGCCGACGCGACGCGCGACAGCAATTGGGGTGCGGCGGTGCCGTCGTCCAGATTCGTGCCCGTCACCACCACCGCGATCAACAATCCCAGCGTATCCACCAGCAAATGTCGCTGGCGTCCCTTGATTCGCTTGCCCCCATCGTAGCCTCGGTCGGCTCCGCCGATCTCCGTCGTCTTCACCGATTGTGTGTCGAGGCAGGCCGCGCTGGGAGTCTCATTCCGTCCTTCCTTCACGCGCACTGGAACACGCAGGGCATC
>JAYSQC010000098.1:0-16140 GCA_043721755.1 Schlesneria sp. | reverse complement strand
CGCGTGAAGAGAGCCGAACGCGGAATGACGCTGTTTCCCGCGTATCCGGGTCGCTGGTGACTCGGCTGACTTCACGCGGAGCGATGAAGGCTACTTTTGGCGGAAACGTCTTTGAAGCAAGATGTACTCGCCGAATCGTAGCGACTGATCCACGAAACAATCGACTCACCAACGTGCCTCATCAACCAAGTCGTGAGCAGTGAAGCATTCTGTACTCGGGCCGATTCTCATGCTGATCGGACGATCCCCCGCAATCCCTATTCTCGGGAAAACTTCCCTCAGTTGTTTGACATGCCGAAACCTGCCGATATTCTGCTGCCTCGCGGGGGGAAACTCGGAGCAGGTTCCCCAGTCTTCGCAAAAGAATTCCTCGCGCAGAACGGTCTAGGGACAGAACTGCTGCGGGAGGTGGGTGTGCCGAAGGTCGGTCACCACGTGTTGGGATCTAGTTTGGTATCGAAGGAGATCAGGATGAACCGTTTGTTTGGTTTGGCGATGGCGTTTGGTGTTGTGTTCGCGATGAGTGGTGTTGCGGAAGCTCGTAGCTGCTGCAAGCCAGCAAGGGTCAAGTGCTGCAAGGCTCCTCGGGTCAAGTGCTGCAAGGCTGAAAAGCAATGCTGCAACGCCGCTCCAGCTCCTTGCTGCAAGGCCGCTGCTGCTCCTTGCGCCAGTGGTTGCAGTGCTGTCGCTGCTCCCGCTGCCGCTCCAGCCGTTGCTCCTCAGCCCCCAGTTGAAAATGCTCCAAAGCCAGCTGCGTGAATTGTCACGCCTGCTGCGTCGCCATGCTTGGCATGAACGATGTGGAGTGGTGCTTGAAAAGAGGGCTTGTCGCATTCGTTGCGACGAGTCCTCTTTTTTTCTTTGCTCTGTTTTCAAAACCAGGGGCGCGCCCGATGCTCACCCTGAGCGATCCAAGGTGAGAGTTTGGGGTTCATCCGGAGTTTTGGGGGGATTGTCGATTCAAGTGAAACGGATGACGCCGTTTGTTTTGATCCCGAAGGGATGTCAGTACGACGGCACCGAAATGGGATTTGCATCCTGAAGGGATGCTGGCAGGTTCCTGATGTCAGCCCGTTTGCACCGTGCCAGCATCCCTTCAGGATGCCACAGCCATTGGCTCGACCTCTTCCGGGGGTGTCGCTTCGCTCAACCCCCGGCTAATGGCTGACATCCCTTCAGGATGAAGACGGTGGACATCGTCCGGTACTCTCCAATCGGACTCCCCCCCAAAACGTCGGATGAACCGAGTTTGGCGAGCCGGATGCCGTCAGGCTGCAAATTTTTGATCGCGTCGTCGGAAACCCGTGACCTGACAGCACACGGCTCGCCAACAATCTCCCACGCGCAGCAGTGAGAAGTCGCCCAGCCGCAGCCGAATGCGATCCGTCGCCTCACTTCGGCTGGCGGGAAGGCTCAACGGCTCGGATCGACTTTCTTTTCGGATTGATCACGAAGACTGATCGGTTTGGGAAATCGCGGGCGAGCGCTGACAGATCGGTTTCGCGAGGCGGCATCCGGCCAAGCAGGATGTCTCCCGACAGTCCTGGCTCGTTGGTCACGAAGTCGAGGTGACTGGCTTCGGTCTCGCTCTGATCGACCAGCACGAGTGCCGGTCGTTCTTTCACGGTGGATTCAATCCACCGGCGGGTTTCGTTTTGCTGGCGTCGAGGGTGCGCGAGTGCGTTGATTCCGCGAAAGAGGCGCGGTTTCCAACCGCCTGTCGGAGCCATGTAGTTTCCGGCGAGCGACAGCGCTAGCAAGCCGAACCACCAAAGTTTGAGTCCGTTGCAGCGTGAATGGGACCATTCGGCAAACAGTCGCTGTGTCGCTGTGGCCAACAGCAGGCACCACAACGGCGCTGTTTCAAAAACGTAGTGCCAACCCATGATGCCGACGTACCAGTAGGGAACGTGAGCGGCGTGCAGGCTGAGAATCGACGCGGCCACAAGTCGCCAGCGCCGGTCGAGATGCTTCGCCGCGCTGGTCACGACGATCACGGTGAAGAGCAGCGGGAGAACGTCCAGCGTCCACAACCAGCTTGCGATTCCGCGCGTGAAGGCGTTGGAAGCGGCCAGCGAGGGAGTGAGGTTTTCGGCCCAGCGGTCGTAGTGTTCGATCACCTTCGGTCCGAGGTGTTGCTCTCCGCGCACGACGTTGTTGAAGCCGAAGACATGCCGTGGCGTGTATGTGTCGGTGTAAAGCTGATAGGGCGAGGTGAGCCATTCGCCCGTGATGTCACGGTTGTACGCGAGCATCACACACCAGCCCGCGATGAGGGGGAGTCCCAGGCCGAGCAGCACTACCAAACGCCGCGACCCTTTCGTCAATTGCGAGCCGGTTTCCACACCAACCCGCAGCGTGAGCAAGGATGTGAGCAAGGACGACGTGATTAATGACAAGGAGGGCGGCGGGCTGTCGAGTGTGGACTCGTCCTTGCTTACGCTGCGGGTTGGTGTTTCGCCGCACAGCAGCCACCACACGATTTCAATACCGAACGGCAGTCCGATTCCGGCAGCGGTCATTGGTCGGCAGAGCATGGCGAAGCTGAGGCCGATCCCCGCGATCACCGCATCCCAACCGGAACGTGTTCGCCCGAGTCGTGTGATCCCCAGCAAAAAGACTCCCAAACCAACCAGCGTCGGGTGGTGAGCCAGCAGCATGTTGCCGAACAGGCCGACTCCCGGCGACAACGCCATCGTCAGCGCGGAGATCGTGCCGACGAACCGCCCGCCCAGTTCTCGTCCCGTCCAGAAGAGGAGCAACGTGGCGATGGCTCCCGCCCATTGAGGCCCCCAATACGGATGGCCCAACGCGACGAACGGTGCCAGCCAGAGACCGGTTCCAGGGTAATAGCGACACGCCATTCGGCCTTCGTTCAAGACGTGCATTTGGTCGAACAGTTCGGGATGAACCGGTGAACTTGGGAACGAGAACCGTCCCGCCAACAACGTCTTCGCTTGGAAGAGATAGCTGTACTCATCGTGGTACGCGGGCGGGAGGTCTCCGATCCGCGTGGCGATCACCGAGCTCACGGCGAACGAGACTCCCGCACACAACAACGCCAGTAACCAATCGGTCGCCAAACTGCGTGGTGCGGAAGCCGGTGTTTCCATTCGTGTGATTGGCCTGGCTCGTCGCGACCGGGACAGCATGACCACGATGGGAGCCGCTGCCAGCCAGAGCAACTGAGCGGTGGCGAGTCCCGGATCCCACTCGGCGATCAAACCGAGCATCGCGACGACGCAGGTGGCCAGCCCGCAGCACCAGCCCGCGATCTGGACCGGCCACGCGACACCCGCGCGCTGTCTTTCAGGAGCTGAACTCGTGGCTATCGACATCAGAAACGAACGCCTTCCAGTGAACCGATCTTCGCGCGAGAGGGATCTTCGTGAGGACGTGAGTCTCGCCAACGGTGACACAACTCGCCAGCGTCCGCATTGAGGATATCCTCCGTCACGAGGTCGTAATAGAACGGTTTGACGCCGGACACACTCACCCGAAGCGTGCGTTTTTGAAGTTGCGCTGTTTCGGATTTCCGCTCCAAAGGGGCGATGCTATGCCAGCCTAGGGCAACGCCCTGGGTTGGCGGATGACCCTGAAAACCAAGCCCTGAAGGGGCGGCACTATTCCTGTCATCTGCATAGAACCGCCCCTTCAGGGCTTGAAAATCGGCGACGTTCGGAACCCAGGGCGGCGCTCCCGTTGGTCGCTTGCCCTGGGCTGACTTACGGCTGCCCCCTTGGGGCGGAAATCCAAAACAGCGCAACTTCAAAAAGCGTGAGCGAGGACGCCACTCAGCTCTTGCTCTCGCTGGTTCATCCGATGTTTGGGGGGATCACAGTTTGGAGCAAAACAGAGGTCTGCCCGATTCTTCATCCTGAAGGGATGTCAGCGATTAGCCGGGGGTTGAGCGTCCGCGACACCCCCGGTGCGAAGACATCGAGATTGAATTTGCATCCTGAAGGGATGCTGGCCAGCTCAGAATGTCTCCCCGTTTCGTAAGGCTGGCATCCCTTCAGGATGCAACAGCCATTTGTCCAACCTCTTCCGGGGGTGTCGCTTTGCTCAACCCCCGGCTAATGGCTGACATCCCTTCAGGATGAAGATTTTGATCATCGTTTCTTTCACTCCAATGAGTGACTCCCCCCCAAACATCGGATGAACCCTCTCGCTTCGCTCGCGTCCTCGCTCACGCTTCGGGTTGGTGTTCGCTTTGGCTGCATGAAAGCTATTTCGACGAAGACTCTTTCGTCGCCATGACCTCGCCGTTCACTGCGGCTACGATGGCGGACCTCATGACAAATTCTCTCCCCTCCCTTCCGCCTGTGTATCGCGTTGGCTGGTTCGTCGATTCGGCGGGCGATGTTGTCGAGGATGTTTCAATCTGCGTCGCGGCGGATGAGCGACTCGACGTGCGGCGTGGTGGCGATCCGGCGGCGGTCGATCTCGGGGATGTCGCCCTCATTCCGGGGCTGGTCAATGTGCATACGCATTTGGAGTTCAGCCTGCTTCGCGAGCCGATCCCCACGGCGGGGCGCTTCACCGATTGGATTCGTTCGGTCGTGAACTACCGGCGGGAGCAGGCGGAGTTGTTCGCAGAGGCTCATGATGATTGTGATCGTGTTGTGGTCCAGGCGCCTTCGTCCGGACGTGGGCGCCTGTTGAAAAACCTCCCCACCGGACTTGCCCCGGTGGAGTCAGGTCTTTGCACTACTCAAGTCCAATTGGGTTCCGAAGTAGTGCAAAGACCCGCGAGCCACCGGGACAAGCCCGGTGGGGTTTTTCAACAGGCTGGTCGGCGTCCGGGCTACAACACGACGGAAGACGCGATTCGCGCTGGGATTGCAGAAAGTACGCGCTGCGGCACGACGCTGATCGGCGAGATTGCGACGACCGGTTGGTCGAACAGCGACTATCTCAATAACGACTTCGCGGGGGTCGTGTTTCAGGAACTGATCGGGCTGACCGACGAGCGAGTTGGTTTGCAGGCCGCACTGGCTCAACAGATGTTGGCCACGGATGGCAGCTTCGGGCTGAGTCCTCACGCGCCGTACAGCGTCCGTCCTGATCTTCTGAAGCATGCCATCGACCTGGCGCGAACTGCCGCGCGGCCAATCGCGATGCACATTGCAGAGTCCGAGGCGGAGTTGGAGTTGCTCGCGGACGGGACCGGTGAATTTCGCGAGCTGCTCACCGAGTTTGGGATTTGGCGTGACGGGTTGTTCGGTGGCGGTGGGCGGCCGAAGGAGTGGCTTGAAGCGTTGGCCGACGCTCCTCGCAGTTTGATCGTGCATGGCAACTATCTCGACGAGGATGAGTTGCGGTTCTTGGCGGCTCGCCCGCAGATGACGCTCGTTTACTGTCCGCGCACGCACGCCGCGTTCGGACATCGCGCTCATCCGTGGCGCAGGCTGTTGGAACTGGGCGGCTCCGTCGCGTTCGGCACCGACAGCCGCGCGTCCAATCCCGATCTGAGTCTGTTCGCCGAATTGCAATTTGTGGCGGAACAGCATCCCGACTTCTCACACCTCACGCTGCTCGACCTCGCAACGCGCGGTGGTCATCGGGCGCTGCTGGGTGACGAGTCTGTTGAATGTTCGACGGACTTCGCGCTCGTGCGATTGGCGGCTCCTCGCGCGAACAATCTGTCGCGCGATCTGTTCGCCCGTTCGAGCAAGGTCATCGGCACAGTGCGCGGCGGGTGTTGGAACTTCGCGGTGGAGTGATGTTCCCGGCTGAAGTCTGGCTTGTACCTCGCACGGTCCAACGTGAGAGGTTTGGTTCGTTTAACCGCGTGGGCAACGCCCCGCGCGGATGCGTCGAAACGACATCCCACGTCGCTCGACGCGCGGGGCGTTGCCCACGCGGTTAAACGAAGAAGTCTTGGCCGCGCAAAGGATCGCTTTGTCCGCCGGACTTCACCTCGCGTTGCAATTCGACCGTGGCTGGCTACTCTGCTGCCGACTTGAGGCGGAGCCTCGCGAATTACTCATCGCACCACGTCGGCAGGGAGCCGTTTCGAGTGCTGTCATTGCGAGACCACGATGCCCGTTTCCAGTTCCCGTTCTGCTTCCAAGTCCGCTTCCGTTTCTTCAGCCAGTACGGCTTCTTTGGCAAAAGCAACGCCCGAATCGAAGCCGGTGCCCATCAGTCTGTCCGGTTGCGGGGTCGATGTTTCCGCGTTGCCCGGTGTTGAGATTCTGCGTGCTCTGACTTGGGAGCGCGGGGCCGACTTGACGTTGAAAGCCGCTGCCGCCGAGGGCGATCTGACGGGAGTACGCACCGCGCTGCAGGCGGCGTTTCAACCCCAGTCCACGGGGCGCGAATCGGCTCTCGGTTGTGGGGCGAGAACGCTGTGGTCACTCGCCGCGTTTCCGGAGGAAGCGGATCTGGGGAAGTTGCTCACGAAGGTTGGCGGTTCGTCGGGAAAAGTGCGCACGGGCGAGAAGCGTGCGACGAACAAGGCTCCCAAGACGTTGGCTCAACGAGTCGATCCGTTGATTCGTCGGCTGGCCGAAGAGGATGGCGGCGTGTCGGTCTTCGGGTTGGTGGCGTCGCTGGAAGTGTTGGCGCTCACCGGCGCGCGGCTGCGTCCCGAGCAATTGTGGAAATTGTGGCGGCACACGCTGGCGCAGGTCGTGCGCCAGATGAGAACCACACCGGGCGACGACGATCACGATCCGACCGTTCCGGCAGATGTTCAACTGATCGAGCGTGGTGAAGTCCCGTTCGTGGCGGGCGTCTTGTTCAGCGATGTGGCCGGTGCGGCGGAACTCGTCAAGTTGGGGCGCAAGGCGTTGGCGCGGACGCTCACCGAGAATGCGGACACCGATGGAACGCCGCGCGCCGAGATGGTCGAGCGGTTGCCGCTGTGGCTCGCGCCGCTCATTCGCGCCACGCTCGTCGCGCGCCGCTTCGACGTGAAGCTTTGGACGGACGATCAGGAAGAGTTGCTCCGGTCGGCTATCGAACGAGCGATCCCGCTGTGTCGCCCCGATGGGAAGGCGACGCTGTCGAACGGCAACGCGCTGAATCCGCTCCCCGTTCTCATTGCGGCTGCGGAGATGTTCGACTTGCCCGCCGTGAGTCCCGAGGGAGGCTACCTGCAATCGGTCAAACGGATCGCCGCCGGACAGCCCGCAAAGCGTGTTCGCAACGATGGCATCATGACCATGCCGTCGAACCAGTCGGACTGGGCGCGATTCGCGCTCCTGCGCAGCGATTGGTCGGTGCAGGCTGACAGCGTGGCGGTGGCTCATCACCGGCAACTGCCTCAGATCGACGTGACTGCAGCAGGCAAGCCACTGTTGCATGGCGACTGGACGCTCAACCTGACCATCGGTGATGCCGTGGTGGAACTCGCATCCGAGTGGGCGTGCGTTTGCTGGCAGAGCGATCCCGACGCGGACTACATCGAGCTGCAAATGTGCGGGCCGGGAAAAATTCGGGTCGAGCGGATCATCATGCTCTCGCGCACGGATCACTTTCTGTTGCTGGCCGATTCGGTGTCGGGCGTTCCCAGTGATCGGATCGAGTACCACGCGACGCTGCCTCTCGCCGACGACATCCTCGTGCGGCTCGACACCCCGACGCGCGAGGCACAACTGACGATGAAGGGCCTCAAGGCGCGTGTCTTCCCGCTGGCGCTGACTCAAGATCGCGTCCTTAGTTCGCCGCACGAGTTCACGGCGACAGCGGAACGACTGTCGTTGAAACAGGTGGCTCAGGGTGAGGGCCTCTTCGCGCCGGTCCTGTTCGACTGGCATCCCAACCGCACGCGAGCCGACGTGCAATGGAGGTCGCTGACCGTGACCGAAGCGGGTCGCGTGGTGACGCCCGACATCGCGGCCGGTCACCGCTTGAAGCTCGGCGACCTGCAATTGCTGGTCTTCCGCAGCCTGAAAGACACTGGCGAATCGCGCGCGGTCCTCGGCCATCACACCCGCAACGAAACCGTCGTCGGCCGCTTCGACAAGACGGGCAACGTCGATCCGATCCTGATGGTCGAAGCGTCGTAGGGGGTGGGTTAATCTGAAATTGTGCGGCGGCATCGTTTAACCGCGTGGGCAACGCCCCGCGCGTCGATGAGCTGAACTGGCCCGACTATCGCGCGACGCGCGGGGCGTTGCCCACGCGGTTAAACGATCGGTTGACGATTGCACCCGCCAAGTCCGATCACGATGGCGTCGGCTTGTTCCGTTGTCCGGCTGGCGGTTACTCTGGCGGACACCGCCCGCTGACTGATCGCCCGCCCGCTGAAAGTCCCGCCTTGATGTCAGTTCCTCTCGATGCACCTCGTCGTTCCGATGCCTTCGACATCGACGCACTCGCCGCGTTCGACTTCGACCCGCGCACGCGCGTGGTCTTCGGAGCCGGGACGATTGCGCGACTCGGCGAACTGACTCGCGAACTGGGCGGCTCGCGCGTGCTGGTCGTCACCGACGATGGCATCGAACGAGCCGGTCATGTTGCAAGGGCGGTCGCTTCACTGCGCGAGGCGGGTCTCGACGCCATCGTCTTCAAGGACGTGCAGCCGAACCCGACGACCGATGACGTGGACCGAGGGCTGGCTGTCGCGAAGGCCGAGCGGATCGACTTCCTCGTTGCCGTGGGTGGTGGGAGCAGCATGGACTGCGCGAAGGGGATCAACTTCCTGCTGACCAACGGTGGCCAGATGCAGGACTACTGGGGGATCGGCAAGGCGACGAAGCCGATGCTCCCGCTGATCGCGATCCCGACGACAGCGGGGACGGGCAGCGAGGCTCAATCATTCGCGCTAATCGCCGACGCGAAGACGCACATGAAGATGGCGTGCGGGGACAAAAAAGCGGCGTGTCGAGTCGCGATCCTCGACCCGGAACTGACGCTCAGTATGCCCGCCAGCGTGACGGCGGCCACCGGGATCGACGCCATCAGCCATGCCCTCGAAAGCTACGTGACGACGAAGTGCAACCCGATCTCGCAACTGTTCGCCCGCCGCGCTTGGAAGCTGCTGGCGCGAGGATTTGAGGAAGTCGTGGGGGAGAGAAGCCAGCAGTCAGCAGTCAGCAGTCAGAATGAAGACGCGACGACGGAGAACGGCCAGACGATCTCTTCCCTCTCGTCACTCGTCACTCGTCACTCGTCGCTTCTTCTCCCCGCTCGTGGCGCGATGCTGCTCGGTGCCCACCTAGCCGGTGCCGCGATTGAGAACTCGATGCTCGGCGCGACTCATGCCCTCGCGAATCCGCTGACGGCACATTACGGCATCACGCACGGACTGGCGGTCGGTTTGATGCTGCCGCACGTCATCCGATTCAACACTCCGGTCGTGAGCGCGCTGTACGCGAAGTTGGCCGAGGATGTCGGGCTGTGTGCCGCAGAGGATCCTCGCGCGGCGGAGTTGCTCGCCGCGCGAGTCGCCGCGCTGATCGCGTTGTCGGGTTCGCCGACTTGCTTGTCGGCGTGCGGTGTTGAGCGAACAATGCTGTCTCAACTGGCAATCGAGGCCGCCAAGCAATGGACCGGCACGTTCAATCCGCGGGAAGTGGATGAAGCCAGCCTGCTGGAACTGTACGAGGCCGCGTTCGATCCGAGGTGAGGATCGTCCGCCGCCTGCCCTGTAGGATGGGCACTCCTGCCCGTCCTGCTTTGGTGTTGAGGAGCGGACGGGCAAGAGTGCCCATCCTACGAGTCTGTTTGAGGAGCCGAACCATGTCACTTGCCTCGTCCCGATTGAATGTGACCGTCGCGCTGACCGTCGCGAGTTGCCTGATTGTTCGCTCGATGAGCCTCTTCGCCGAATCAAACCGTGCTGAGCCGAAGCCGGTCTCGCCCACAAGCTGGTCCTCGTTCCGGCACGATCTGGCGCAGACGGGCGTGGCGACATCGTCGCTTCCGGATAAGCTCGAACTGCTGTGGGAGGTGACGCTGGGCGAGCAGGTCGTCGCCACGGCGGCGATCGTCGGCGAACACGTTTACGTTCCGTGTTTGTCCGGTGAACTTGTTTGCTTGAAACGGCAGACCGGTGAGAAAATTTGGACGTACAAGACCGTCGAAAAGGTCGAGAAGAACTCGTTCGCGCCGGGCTTCAAGTCGTCGCCGACAGTGACTGCCGACGCGATCTATCTCGGCGATGAAGAGGGCGTGTTTCACGCGATCGACCGCGCGACGGGCAAGAACCGCTGGAAGTTCACGACCGGCGGCGAGATCTACAGTTCCGCCGCCGTCACCGATGGGAAAGTCCTTTTCGGTTCGTATGACAACAGCCTGTACTGCCTCAACGAAAAAGATGGCCAGCCCGCGTGGAAGAAGTTCGAGACGCAGGGCTACGTCCACTGCGCCCCGGCCGTTGTCGAGGGGATCGCGTTCATCGCCGGATGCGATGAACACCTGCGCGGCATCGACATCAAGACGGGCGAACAGAAGATCGAACTCCCGCTGGAAACGTATTTGATCGCCTCGCCCGCCATCGTCGGCGACATCCTCTACGTCGGCACCTACGGCAGCGAAGTCGTCGCCGTCGATTGGAAGAAAAAAGAGATCGTGTGGCGGTATGCGTCTGGCAACGGTGAGTTCCCGTTCCACTCCTCCTGCGCAGTGACCGACAAACTCGTGGTCGTCGGGGGGCGGGACAAACTCGTCCACGCCATCGACCGCGCGACGGGCAAGAAGGTGTGGACCTTCGCCACGCGAGCCAAAGTCGATAGCTCACCGGTCGTCGTCGGTGGCCGAGTCTTCATCGGTTCCAACGACGGCAACCTGTATGAACTCGGCCTGACCGACGGCAAGGAACGCTGGAAGCACAACACTGGCAAACCGATCTCCGCCGCCCCCGCCGTCGGCGAAGGAGCCCTCGTCATCGGCAGCGAAAGCCGCGACGGCAAGGTGTTTTGTTTCGGGAAGAAGTAGGAATTTGAACCACGAAATACTCGAAAGGCACGAAAGTAAAGCGAAGACTGTGGAACCACGAATCTCACGAATAAGAATGAGAAGAGATTGTCGGGAGCCAAGTCATGCCGAACCTATGCCACATCGCCAAGCCATCTGTCTTCTGACTTTCGCCTTTCAGATTCGTGTTATTTGTGAGATTCGTGGTTCAATCTCTTTCCTCTTCCATTTCGTGTCTTTCGCGTCTTTCGTGGTTCAACCTCTTCTGCTTGGGAATTGACTCGATGACCATCGAAACCGCCGCTGCGACGGAAGTTGGCAGCTACTTCATCTCGAACTATCCGCCGTTTTCGTTATGGACGCGCGACAAGGTGCCCGAGATACGGACGGCGTTGTCTGCGGAGCCAGATCGCTCGGTCCCGATGGGCCTCTACCTGCACATCCCCTTCTGTCGGAAGCGGTGCAAGTTTTGTTACTTCCGCGTCTATACGAACCAAAACGCGAACGCCATCGCGCGCTATGCGGAAGCTCTCGCGAAGGAAGTCGAGATCGTCAGCCGCGAGCGGGGCGTGACGGGTCGCGAGTTGAAGTTCGTCTACTTCGGAGGGGGAACACCGTCATACCTCAGTTCCAAGCAGCTTCGATTCTTGAGGGACGAGTTGTCGCGATCGGTTTCGTGGGACCATGCCGATGAAGTCACGTTCGAGTGCGAGCCGGGAACGCTCAGCCAGGAGAAGGTGCAGACGCTGAAGGAGATCGGCGTGACGCGGATCTCGCTCGGCGTCGAGAACTTCAACGACGCGATCCTCGAAGAAAACGGGCGTGCTCATCTGTCGCCCGAGATCTTCAAAGCCTACGACTGGATTCAGCAGGCCGGGTTCCCGCAGGTCAACATCGACCTGATCGCGGGGATGGTCGGTGAGACCGATGAGAACTGGACGAAGTGCCTCGAACAGGCTCGAAAGTTACAGCCCGACAACATCACGATCTACCAGATGGAGCTGCCCTTCAACACGCTGATCTCGAAGGAGATGAAGGAGCTGGGGATCGTCTCCCCCGTCGCGAGTTGGGAGACCAAGCGGCGTTGGGTCGATGAGGCGATGAACACGCTCGCGGCCGACGGCTATCTGGTGTCGAGCGGCAACGAGCTGGTGAAGAATCCCGCGACCGACCACTTCGTTTATCGAGACAACGTCTGGCGCGGGTGCGATCTGATCGCGGCGGGCGTCTCAAGTTTCGGCCACTTTCAGGGTGTTCATTACCAGAACCTCGACCAGCTTGAGGACTACCTCACCACGGTCGAAGCCGGTTCGCTGCCGATCAACCGCGCGTTGCGACCGACCGACCACCAGAAGCTGATTCGCGAACTGATCCTGCAAATGAAGGAAGGCCATGTCTCGGCCGAACCGTTCCGCCGCAAGTTCGGCGTGAACATCCTCGACGAGTTCGCCGCTCCGCTCTCGGCCCAGCAGTCCAAGGGCTACTTGAGCGTGACCGGCAACGACATCACTCTGACCCGCAAGGGCCTGCTCCAAGCCGACACCTTGCTGCCCGAATACTTCGAGGAACAGCACCGCGAGGTGAGGTACACTTGAATCGCGACGAGAGAATCGAGGCTTGTAGGATGGGCACTTCTGCCCGTCCGCGATTGTTTTGCAAATGAAGATCGGACGGGCAGAAGTGCCCATCCTACAGACAACCGGAGACTGTAACTTGGCCGCAATGCCTCTCACTCGAACCAAGCGGCGTCCGCCTGCCACACCGTCGAAACGGTCTTCGTCCGCGAAGCCGATTCAGTCGGTCGTGCCCGATCCGGAGACGATCGCTGAACTCCTCGAACAACTCGGCGACATCCCACCCGAGCGGGTCCGCCTCAAGCCGACGCCGGGAACCGGGACCAAACGCGATCTGCTGCGGCTGCTGGACAAATTCAACATTCAGTGCGAACTCGTCGATGGCACGCTGGTGGAGAAGGCGATCGGACAGATCGAATCGAGCTTGGGGATTTGGTTGGGCTTCTACTTGTGCGCCTACCTCGAACAGCACGACATCGGTCGTATCTGCGGTTCCGACGCTCCGCACGAGTTGGAATACAAACTGATCCGGATGCCAGATGTCTCCTTTGTCACGCACGAGCGGATTCCCAAGGGTGAGGCTCGCAAGAAGCCGGTCGCCTCGTGGGCACCGGACCTCGCCGTCGAGATTTTGAGCAAGAGCAACACGCGGAAAGAAATCGACCGCAAGCGGCGCGAGTACTTTGACGCCGGGGTCCGGTTGCTGTGGGTGGCCGATCCCCGCAAGAAGACGGTCAAGGTTTACACGTCCTGCGACGACTGCGCCACCCTGGGAGCGGACGACACTCTCGACGGGGGGCTCCGTTCTTCCCGGCTTCAAGCTGTCGATTGGCGAGTGGTACGCCAAGGTCGATTGACGACGAAACTCACTTTGCACGGATGGCCTGCTTCCCGATGAACCCACTCGACGAACTCCGTTCCCTGACGAATCTGTTTCCCGCGTCCGAGCCGTTGTTTGTGAAGGCCGAACACCTGCCGTCGGCCCTCACGCCCGAGCCGTACAAGACGCTGCTGGTCCACGATCAGCACATGACCGTGGCGATGGAGACGCATCACGGCGGCTCGGTCGATGTCCGTGTGATTACTCAGAAACTGGACGGACTCGTCTATGCGAGAGAGATTCTGCTGCTCAAGCACGGCACGGATCGAGTCGTGCAGTACGGGATCGTGCGGTTCAACTTCCGCTACGTCACCGAAGATGTCCGGCAGGAGATCCTCGCCGGGCAAACACCGCTCGGCCGGGTTCTCATCAATCACAACGTGCTGAGACACATTGATCTCGGTGCGATTCTTGAGATTCAGGCCGGGCCGCGTCTGGCGGCTCATTTCAACATGCCGGTCGGCGGCGTGACCTATGGCCGGATGGCCACGATTTTCTGCAACCGACAACCGGCGGTCGATCTGTTGGAAATCTCCACACCGCTCGCGTGAGGCGAGGGTCCATGCACACGTTCCCAACGACCTCGCGTCTCGGTGGAGCGATGATTTTTCACTAGCATTCGTGGTCGCTCGACCGGCACAACGCGACCTAATCGTGATCTTCGAGCAACATTCCCCAGACGAATCAGACTTGTGTGCTGGGACGGCGCGGGCAATGCCGGTAGAGTAACGGCATGACACAAAAACTTTTTTCCGATCTGGGCCTGTCTCCTGAAGTTCTCAAAGCCGTCGAGAAGATGGGCTTCGAGCAGGCATCACCCATTCAAGCCGAAGCCATTCCGACGTTGCTCGCCGGACACGATGTCATCGGGCAGTCGCAAACGGGGTCGGGCAAGACCGCCGCGTTCGGCATCCCGGCCGTCGAGTTGGTCGATCCGACCAATCGCGCCGTGCAAGTGCTGATGCTTTGCCCCACGCGCGAGTTGGCGTCGCAGGTGGCCGAAGAAATTGCGAAGCTGGCCACCTTCAAAAAGGGCGTCCGCGAGCTGCCGATTTTTGGAGGGCAGAGTTACGACCATCAGTTCCGTGGCTTGAAGGCGGGACCGCAGATCGTGATCGGAACGCCCGGTCGTTTGATCGATCACATCGGTCAGGGAACGCTCAAGCTGGACGGCGTGAAGATGGTCGTGCTCGACGAAGCCGACCGGATGCTCGACATGGGTTTCCGCGAGGACATCGAGAAGATTCTCGAATCGATCCCGAAGGAACGGCAGATCGTGTTGTTCTCGGCCACCGTGCCGCCGCCGATCCGGAAGATCATCGAGAAGTTCACGAGCGATCCCGTCACCGTCCGCATCGAAGCGACCTCACTGACGATCCCGTCGATCGAACAGTCCTACGTGGAAGTCGATTACCGCTCGAAGACCGAAGTCCTGTGTCGCCTGATCGACTTGCACGATGTTCGCTACGGACTGATCTTCGGGTTCACCAAGATTCAGGTCGATGGTCTGACCGAGGCACTCATCGCGCGCGGTTATGCCGCCGACAAGCTGCACGGCGACATGACTCAGCCGATGCGTGAACGAACGATGAAGCGGTTCCGCGAGCGGAAGATCGAATTGCTCGTCGCCACCGATGTCGCGGCCCGCGGGCTGGATGTCGATGACTTGGAGATCGTCTTCAACTACGAACTGCCTCACGATGCCGAGGACTACGTGCATCGGATCGGTCGCACGGGACGAGCGGGCAAGAGTGGGAAGGCGATCAGTTTGGTGAGCGGCCGCGAATTCGGGCGGCTCCAGCAGATCATCCGTTTCACCAAGGCCAAGATTCCCCGACTGTCGGTCCCGCGCTTGGAAGAACTCGAACAGAAGCACGCCAGCCGGTTGGTCGAGTCGCTGCACAACACGATTCAGGCGGGTGAGTTCAAGCCGCAGGACAAGCTGCTGGAAGACTTGATCGAAGCGGGACACGCTCCCGGTGAGATCGTCTCGGCGCTGATGCACTTGCTGGCGGGCGAGAGTGGTCGTGCTCCCGAACGGATCATGGAGGACGACCCGCGCCAGCAACGTCGTCCACCGCAGCGTCCCTTCGATGATCGCCCTCCACGCGGCCCACGCGAGGGGGGACGTGAGTTTGATGACCGGCCTCGTCCCGCTGGCCGACCGCGCGATGATGATCGTCGCCCCGGTCCCGCCAGCGACGCGGCTCCACGGATTGACGAGTCGGGAGTCTGGTTGAAGTTCAACGTGGGTGAGAACTCGGGAATCGCGCCGGGCGACTTCGTGGGCTGCATCGCGAACGAAGCCGGTGTGCCGCGAACGGTCATCGGCGCGATTCAAATTCTCGCCACGGTCAGCTATGTGCAGGTCGCCGCCGAACACGCGGAAGAGATCCTAGCGGCGGTGCAGGGCGTTCGACTGCGTGGCCGCCGCGTGCAAGCGATGCCCGGCCTGCCGCCTCGCCGCAACTTCCAGTCGAACCGCGAAGATGGCCCGCCACGTCGTGGTGCTCGGCCGGAGTGAGGCCACGGGGGACAGTAAGGATTCGGTGCGAAACAACTTCCTGCTTTCCTCGCCTTTCCTCCCTCCCCTCGGCGGGGAGGGCCGGGGAGGGGGGAGGAAGGTCAAGTTGATTTGCCACTCGCCCCCCTCCCTAACCCTCCCCGCCGAGGGGAGGGAACAAGCAGGGAACTCGGGAAGTTATTTCGAGCCGGTTCCTTAGGAACGGGGCCGTGATTACTTCCCGAAGTTAGGTTTGTGGTGTGGGGAGTGCTCGGTCGTTCCATTTGGGGAGGAGTTCGTCGCGGAGGATGCGG
>JAYSQC010000097.1:0-24873 GCA_043721755.1 Schlesneria sp. | reverse complement strand
CATCGCGCTGGTCTGCGGGTTGATGATCTTTTCACCGGGGACACCGCGTGCGTGGCTTGGTCTCGGATTGATCGGACTGGCGTATTCGGCCGCGCTGTTTGCTCGGTCTCCCCGCTGGGCACCGAGCGAACCGGAGTCACTCACCGAACCGGTGACTCCGTTGAAGCAGGCTCTCGTTCAACCGGTCAGTTCGACGCGCAGTCGGTCTCAGGCGATGAACCACATCCCGCTCGGCAGCCTGTTGTCGCGCGAGGCATTGCACGAACAAGCGTTCTCGCTGACGTTGGCCAGTCTCTGCGCGTGCCTGTTGTCGGTGGGGGTGATGTACAGCGAGGAGTTCTTGAATCGCACGTCCGGGCTGCCATCGAGTGAAATGATGGCGTTGTTCACGGCGACGACGATGGCGGGGGCGTGGGCGCTCATCCTCGCCAATCAATGCACTCGCAGAACGAGCTGGGGAGACCGACATCCGCGCCTAGTCAATCTCATCGCGGGAATCCTCGTCGGAACGTTGGCCTTCAGCTTGGATGAGTTCTTGAAAGTCGAATACCTGCGCAGTGGGATGCCTCGATCCGCATTTCAATCGTTGGGCGTTCACGCGCTGACGACGGGCGGCTCGAATCCGACGTGGCTCGGTTACGTCGTCTTCTTCGGCTTGCTGTTCTGCGTGCGACGCTGGTGGGTCGAGATGGATGTGCAGCGGTCGCAGCGGTTGAGTCTGGGACGACTCTTCTCCGCCGGAATCGCCGCGTTTCTGGTGACGGTCTTCTTCGAGTTCCATTTCAGACCGGCGATGCTCTGGGCCGTCACGCTCTCCGCTACGGTCCAGCTCGCCACGCCGTGGTCCCCTCCGCGCCGCCGCGAATCATTTTGGAGGAACTGAGCCATGAACTTGGAAAGTGAAGGCGTTCCCGGCCTCGAAGCAACGCACGACTTTACGTTGTGGTCGGTCATCGTGCTGTTTTTTGTCCTCTTGCCTCCGTCGTATGCCTTTGCCAAGTTCCGTTTCGCACGCATTCAAAGCGAGACATCCTCCCAAGCGAAGGCTCGTCAGGGCCGCCCCATTCGACTTATGCCATCACGCGCGACGATCCTTGCGTTCGCTTGCGAGTCCGTCTGGCTGGTGGTCCCCTACGTCGTGTTCGGATCGTTTGCAATCATGTCCGACCCCAGCTTGTTCGCGTCGAAGTTCATCACCGCCGCCAACCGTGATCGCATTCCCTCACCAACCCGCAGCGTGAGCGAGGGCGAAGTCGAGAAACCTGACGAACAACAACCAAGACGAGATTCGGCGCCGGTTGCGACTTCGCCCTCGCTCACGCTGCGGGTTGGTGCGGAGAGCGCCTCCCCCGCGCGAGCCGCTCCTCAGCGTCCCGCTTGGGTGGACCAGCCGCGCGAGAACGACGGCGACTGCACACGGATCGTCCTCACCAGCCAACAGTACGCGACCAAGGAAGAGGCCGAACAGGAGTTGCGCGTGGCCGCCGTGAAGCTCGTCGAACAAGACCTGCAACGGATTCAAACCGGCTCGTTCCGGCCTCAGTCATGGCGTCCCTCGGCCGACGACGTGATCGCGCACGCGGTGCAGCAGCGCTACGACGAGATCGCCGAACGCGACTTCGGCAAGTTCACGCATCCGATGATTCGCGTCTCGTGGCAAGTCGAACTCTCACCGCGCGTCCGCACCGAGTTCGCTCAAGCCTGGCGGCGCGAGTTGATCTCGTTCCGCATCCTGCTCGTCGCGGGAGTCGCCTCACTCTTCGCGATGCTGGCCAGCGCGAGCGTGATGTACTTCCGCCTCGACACCCGCACACGAGGCCAGTCGCGCGGCGGACTGAAGCTGCTGGCCACCAGTGCGATGGCGGGCTGGCTGTTACTCGTCATCCACTCGCTCCGCCAAGGCCATCTGTGGTGATGGCGGTTCGCCGCCACAACGCGCACTTCCCTGTAGGACGGGCACTCTTGCCCGTCGTCCCAATCTGACGGGCAAGAGTGCCCGTCCTACGTTCGCGTTGATGGTCGGGTGAATGCGTCGAGGAAACCTTTTCTTGCCGGTCGGCTTCCCCGTCTTCCCCCCGTGTCTTCCCGTGTTCCCCGTGGTTCATCGCTTTGGTCGCGATTGTGAACCACGGGGAACACGGGAGGGCACGGGGGCGGAGGAGAACTCGTTTTATCGGGACACGGGACGGGCGACGGCGGTGTTCTTCCGGCTATCATGCTCCGGCACGTTGGCTCGGCGTCGTTCCTCGTCGCTGCGGCCGCCCAGAGACTGCTTCCCCTTGAGTTGCCCGAAGAACATGAACCGACTGTTGCTCATCGCTGAGTTGTTGGCGTTGGCCGAACGAAGCGAAGTCCGGCTGACAAAGCTAAGCCGGACTTCGCTGCTCGGCACGTTGTTGCTGACCGTGGGATTGCGGGCTTTCGTCGTGGTCGATGCGTGGGGACAGGCTCCCGCTGCGGTGGACCAGCGCGTTGAAGACCGAGCCGCCAGCGACTTCTTCGAGCGGGAAGTTCGGCCGATTTTTGCTGAGCATTGCCAGTCGTGTCATGGCGCGAAGAAGCAGGAGTCGGGGCTGCGGCTCGATTCGGCGAAGGGTCTCGCGGCAGGCGGCGACGGCGGCGCGGCGATCGTTCCCGGTTCGCTCGACAAGAGTCTGCTCATTGAAGCCGTGCGGTACAGCGGCGCGACGAAGATGCCGCCGCGCGGGAAGCTGTCGGCGAAGGCGATTGCTTCACTGGAGCAGTGGGTCGCGGCGGGAGCACGCGGCTGGAACGCGGACCCCGACGAGCGGCCTGCGTCGAACGTTGACGACAAATCGAAGAACGCCGCGCGCGAGCACTGGGCGTTTCAGCCGATTCGTTCGCCGGTCATTCCCGCCGTGAAGGCTGCTGATCGAGTGGCCACTCCCGTCGATGCGTTCATCTTGGCGCGACTCGAAGCGGCGGGGATCGCACCGAGTCCACCTGCCGACCGCCGGACTCTCCTTCGTCGCGCGACGTTCGATCTGCACGGTCTGCCGCCGACGCCTGCTGAGATCGCGGCGTTTGAAGCAGACTCCGCACCGGAGGCGTTCTCGCGCGTGATCGAACGGCTGCTCGATTCGCCGCGCTACGGCGAACGTTGGGGACGGCACTGGCTCGATGTCGCGCGGTACTCAGACACCAAAGGCTATGTGCGGCTGAATGAGAACCCGCGTTTCCCGAGTTCGTGGACGTACCGCGACTACGTGATTCGTGCGTTCAACGAAGACTTGCCGTTCGACAAGTTCCTCGTCGAGCAACTCGCGGCCGATTTGGTGGAGAACGCAAGTGCGAAAGTAGGGTGGGACCAGCGGCGCTTCGCCGCGCCGGCCCACCAATCCACGCCAGATCAGCCAGTGGAGTCGCCACAACATTCTGGTGGGCCGGCGCTCGAACTGAGCTTGTCCCACCCTACGGCTGTTGCACCACAATCGAACCTTGCGGCACTTGGCTTTCTCACGCTTGGCCCGCGATTTTTGAACAGTCCTCACGACATCATTGACGACCGAATCGACGTGGTGACGCGCGGGTTGCTCGGCCTGACGGTGACGTGTGCCCGTTGTCACGATCACAAGTTTGATCCGATCCCGACGCGCGACTACTACAGTCTGCACGGCGTCTTCGCGAGTTCCGTCGAGCCGCGCGTTCCGCCGCTCATTCTCCCCGCGTCGCAGCACGCTCCCTACGAAAAATATCTGACCGAACTGCGTCAGCGATCAAAGCAACTCGATGAATATCTGCTCGCCCAGCACACCGCGCTGACGGCCTCATTCCGAGCGAAGTTGGCCGAGTACCTGTTGGCCGGTCAACGTGAACCGGTGCAGGCGAACTTCCTCGCGGTGATGTTCCTGATCGACGCGAGCAAGGACTTGAACCCCGTGATGGTCCAACGCTGGGCACGGTTCTTGGAACGAACCCGACGCCGCCACGATCCTGTCTTTGCGCCGTGGCACGAGTTGGCTGCGGCACTGAAGGCCGCTGTCAGTTCATCGAAGCCTGACGCGCAAGCGAAGGAGAGTGGTACGCCAGAAAACGTAAGCGGTACGACGGTCGATGGCCCTGCGGCTTCGCTTGCGCGTCAGGCTTCGATGAGTCTCATCACCCAATGGCGATCCCGCCACGACGCCGATCACCGCATCAACCCGTTCGTCACTGAAGCCTTCACCAAATCCCCGCCACTCAATCTGGCAGACGCCGCGCAAACTTACGCCCATTTGCTTGAGGAGACTGCTCAACGCTGGCAGCAACAATTCCAAACCGATTCCGACGCGCAGCGACTCGACGAACCCGACTGGGAAGAGCTGCGGCAGGCGTTCTTCGGAGTGGACTCACCGCTGACGATCACGCTCGACGACGTGGAAGAGTTCCTGTTCGTCGATGCCACGACGCAGCAGCAGCTTCACGCCAAGCAGCGGTTGGTGACGGATTGGATCGGTTCGCCCGAGGCCGCTCCGCACGCGATGGCCTTGGAGGACGCGACGCATCCGAGCGACTCGCGGGTCTTCATTCGCGGCAACGCCAGCAACCCCGGCGAAGTCGTGCCGAGACAGTTCCTTGCCGCATTGACGCGCGGTGAACGGCAGCCGTTTCAGGCGGGCAGTGGACGGTTGGAACTCGCGCGAGCGATTGCCAGCGCCGACAACCCACTCACCGCGCGCGTGTTCGTCAATCGCGTCTGGCTGCACCATTTCGGCGCGGGCCTCGTGAGAACGCCCAGCGACTTCGGGCTGCGTGGCGAACGACCGACTCACCCCGAACTGCTCGATTATTTGGCGAGCCGGTTCATCGCGCAAGGCTGGTCGATCAAGCAACTGCATCGCGAGATCATGCTGTCCTCGACGTACCGACAGCAGAGTGCGGTGCGGCAGGAGGCAGAAAAGCCGGAGGCAGGAAGACAGGTGGCAGCGGACTTGGAAAACACTCAATTGTGGCACATGCACCGGCGGCGGCTCGATTGGGAGTCGTTGCGCGATGCGATGCTTCTGGTCTCCGGCCAGCTTGATCTCAAACAAGGCGGTCCGTCTGTGGACTTGTTCGCAGCGACGGGGGCTCCGCGCCGGTCGGTCTACGGTTTCATCGACCGCCAGAGTTTGCCGAGCGAACTGCGAACGTTCGACTTCGCGCCGCCGGATGCCTCAAGTCCGGGGCGGCATCAATCGACAGTCCCTCAGCAAGCACTGTTCTTGATGAACGGCCCGTTTGTGAAGCAGCAGGTGCAGCGACTGGCCGTGCGGCCTGAGATCACCGAACGAACGAAGTTGTCCGACAAGATCGAGGTTGTACATCGACTGCTGTTTGGTCGCGCGGCGACTCCCGAAGAGTTCGAGTTGGGCGAGCGGTTCCTCACGCAAGCTGACGCCGCCGCGCGGACCAATAGCGGGCGACCCGCTGACCAACAGTTCCTCTCGCCGTGGGAGGAATACTTACAGGTGCTGTTGCTGTCGAATGAGTTTTTGTTTGTGGATTAGCATTGATGAACGCGACCCCCACCGGGGTGGCCCATTGGTCTCGACACCACCCGACCTCCATGAGGACATCCTTGCGATTGAGGCACCGGATCGCCTCTGCGGTGATTCCCTCTTCAAACTCGGACACCGCAGAGAGGGGATGACCGCAGAAACAATCCACAAATGCCGTCGATTTTAAGTTGTGTCGAGACCAATGGGGCCAGCCCGGTGGGGTTCGCTTGTTTGCGGATGAGGCGACCGGTGGTTCCCTCTGCCGAGTTGCTCCACGTCAGTCCAACGGATGCAGTCCAAGTCGGCGTCGCTCTGCGTTGACAAGCAGCAGCGCGCGGTGCTCGTGTTTCAGGAACTTCACGAGCTGCGACGGAGTGACTCCGAGTTGTTCGGCTGACCCCGCGACGTGGCCGTTGCGAGAATTCAGCACGTCGAGGGCTTCTGCGAGAAGCGGTGCGAAGTCATCGTGAGCCGGATTGCAGCCGATCTTTCCACCGTGGCACCGCGACCGCCACAACTCGGTTGGAGCGGCGGCGGCCAGCGAGGCGGTTCTGACGGCGAGTGCGAGGTTGATCCGCAGTCGTCCCACCGCGACACGATGGTTGTCATGCTGGCTGCGCCGCTCGGCCGCTTGGCCTGCGATGCCCGTCGGCGTGTGGAGCAGTACGACGGCCGATTCGGTCTTGTTGCGGTGCTGCCCGCCCGGTCCGCGCCGTCGCTCGTGACGGACCTCGCAGGCCCGCAACAGCAACTCGATTGAAAGCTGTGCGGGATGGAGGACCGATTGGTCGGCTCGGGTTGGCTCGCTCGGCGGACTCATGTTGGCACACACAAAACGGAAGGCCGAGGGCGGACTCGTTTCATCGCGTCGGCCCTCCACTCCTTCGGTTCATCCGATGTTTTGGGGGGATGCACGAACTGGAGAGCAACGGACGATGTCCACCGTCTTCATCCTGAAGGGATGAAGACCGTTCGCCATCGTCCATCGCGTTCCAATGAATCCCCCCAAAACATCCGATGAACCGAAAGACACGAAATTGAAGAGCGTTGAGATCCGAGCAATTCAAGGCATCGCGCGTCGTGCCATTGCGGTCACTGGGGATCAGAACACCCATCTCTTCTTCACTTTCGCGTCTTTCGTACTACTCACGTTTCGTTTCTTCGCGGGCCGCGAAGATTTGTGGTGGCGCTTTTGTCGCGTGAGTCCTGTCCGATGAATTTCGGAGCGGGGTGGCGTCAGCCCCCTGGGTCTTCGGGCGTTAGCCCTTCTTCAGTGGCCTGGAACTCCAAGAACCAGGGGGCTGACGCCACCCCGCTCCGATTCTGACAAGAGGGCTAACGCCCAAGAGACACACTTGGGTTGCGGCGGAACGAAGTAAAGCCGCGCTGGGTTTTTCGTGGTGAATCATTCGGGCTATACCTCACGCGGCCGAAGGTGAGACATTTGTCCCTGCAACACACTAACCCGAAGTGTAAACGAAGATGTGTGTTGCGTTCCTCGTTTACACTTCGGGTTAGTGTCAGCCCCTGCCGCGTGAGGTATAGAATCCCGCCGCACTTGCCGGAGGCGAAGACGGTCACGAGGTTCGCAGCATCGGATCCCTTTTCGATTCGACTCAATCTCAAACCAACTCAACGAGACAGTTCATGCGATTCACCAAGATGCACGGCGCGGGGAACGACTACGTTTACATCAACTGCTTTGACGAGCCGGTTCCCGCCGACATCCCCTCGACCGCGATCGCGATCAGCGACCGACACACCGGAGTCGGCGGTGACGGCCTGGTGCTGATCGGCCCCTCCGAAGTGGCGGATGCCCGGATGCGGATGTTCAACGCCGACGGCAGTGAGTCGGAAATGTGCGGCAACGCGATCCGCTGCGTCGCCAAGTACGTGTCCGATCGCGGCATCGCGCGGAAGCCCGAACTGAAGATCGAGACCGGGCGAGGCATTCTCACCATGCAGCTCTTCACCGGGGCCGGGGGCAAGGTCGAGCAGGTCACGGTCAACATGGGGGCACCGATTCTGGAGTCGGCTCGCATCCCAACGACGCTCCCCGGCGATCCGCCCACGAACGCGAAGCTTGATGTTGCAGGAGTGACAATCGACGTGACGTGCGTCTCGATGGGCAACCCACACTGCGTGACGTTTGTCGATGAGGTCAACGACGACTGGGTCTTGCGAGTCGGCCCGCAGATCGAACGTCACCCCGCGTTCCCCCGCCGCGTGAATGCCGAGTTCATCCAGGTCGTCTCGCGCGATGAGTTCCTCATGCGCGTCTGGGAACGGGGCAGCGGCGAGACTCTGGCCTGCGGCACCGGCGCGTGTGCGAGCGCGGTCGCGGGTGTACTCACCGGACGAACCAACCGCACCGTCACGGCCCATCTGCGCGGCGGCGACCTGAAACTCGAATGGGCCGCCACCGGCGAGGTCTTCATGACCGGCCCCGCCGCCGAAGTCTTCAGCGGCGAGTGGTCGGCTTCGGGGGCGTAACAGCTTGCCGAAGAGTCGTAGGATGGACGCCCTCGTCCGTCCGGTTCTTCTGGGCAAGCTCGGACGGACGAGGGCGTCCATCCTACGGGCAAACTATTTCCTGCCGCACGCCGGAGAACCTGTTCAAGAGTAACTCCGCCGTTTGTCGCCTTTCGCTCCGCGAAAGGGCGTTCTTTCGCGGAGCGAAAGGCGACTTTATTTTTGACGGATGCTTACTCCGGAACGCGATGCAGCGTGTAGTGTCCGATCGCGGGCCATAACGTTCGTTGGTCGGCACGTCCGATTTCGCCGACTGAGACATCGTAGACGTGGCCCGGCTTGAGCCCCTTCACCGTGAGCGAGACCGTTCGCGCGGTGTCATCGAGTTTCACGTCCGTTACTTCGCCCGTGTGACGCCCCGAATCGGGAGTCGCATAGTCCCCCTTCCACAGACGCGTGTAGCCCGAGATTTTGAAGTGGTTCGTTTGCCGAGCCAACTCCGCATCGACGGGATGAAAGAACTCAATGTCGAAGCCGCGCGCGGTCGCCCGGATTTCGCGGAGACCGTTGGGCAGAGGCCCCTCTGGTGTGAGTTTCACGATGTCGCCCATGTTCAGGCCACCCGCCCAGCCTCCGTCTTGGAAGCCGCCGACGTAGATGTCGCCCGTGGGGCTGATGCCAATGCAAAGGGGACCGATGAAGCTCGATGCGTCCTGCGGCTGCGGCTTGCCTCCGCTGTTGGGAGTCGCCGATGGCGGAGCCTCATTCGCTGACGTGGGCCGACTGAACGGATAAACCGCTCCCTGCACCGCACCACCGACATCCTGCACGCTCAGGCGGATGATCGAGTTGTTGTTGTATTCGACCGCGAGGAAGTGGCCACCGAGCGGGGCGAGCGGCCACGCTTCCTCAGTAGGATGGACACTCTTGCCCGTCCTCTTCTCTTCACCTTCCGCAGCAGGTCGGGCAGGAGTGCCCAACCTACGTGGCACAAACGCCAACCCGTTCACGCTGCGCGTCCACGGATGCGGGATCTGCACCGCCGGCGGATCGGCTGGCGCGTCAGGCTCAGGTTCGTGACGGCTCGGCACGCCGTAGCGATGGCCGAGCTGGATGTAGTTCAACTCGTTGAACGTGTTCTGCACCCCCTGCTGATCGGTGACGAAGAGGCGGTCGCGATCGTCGATCGCGAGGCCCGTCGGATAGCGCAGGCCGCGCGCGATCGACTCGGTCTTTCCGTGAGGATCGATCCGCAGGATGTCGCCCCGCCAGCGAGACTTCTCCTTCGGGCGGTTCTTGAAGGCGTAGTCGCTGCCAAGGCCGATCAGCAGGTTTCCCTCTGAGTCCTGTGCGATGCCGCACGTCCAGTCGTGATAGTCGTCGGTGATCCCCCAGCCCGTGGACAGCACTTCGCGTTCAGCGACTTTGTTGTCGTCCTTCAGAACCAGCATCAGCAACTCGGGCTTGTGCGCAACGATGAGGATTGGCTGACCGGGATGTTTGCCCGAGGGGGCCTTCGATTGCCAAAGCACGCCATACGGCGCGGCCAGTCCTTCGGTGAGCGTTGTCAGCCTCACGGTTGAAGTCGTGTTCTTTGGCTTTGTCCCCTCGCCCCTCGCTTTGGAGGGGAGAGGGTTAGGGTGAGGGGTTCTTTCTTCGGTCGTCTCGGGTTGGGATGCGTCATTGCCGTTCGGCCCCCTCACCCTAGCCCTCTCCCCCGAAGACGGGGGCGAGGGGATGACTCCAGCCTGCGGCTGTTTCGCAGAATCGTTTGCCACATCAACTCGAAACACGTGTCCCTTGAGCGACGTGAAGATCAGTCGAGACCGGTCGTCGAACGTCATGGCAGTCGGCATGATCGACCTCGGGAGCGGCAGCCGCTCGCCGCGAAAGCCGGGAACCGACGTGATGCGATCGGGCGAACTGACGAGCGGCGGCGTGGGCGGGTTCGGGCTGGTGGCCTCCACTCGTTCCAACGTCGTTCTGTAGTGGACCTGCAACCGAAAATTGTCCGGCTCAAATTCAAAAGGGGCCGAGGAGCGGTACCGCTTAAACAGGCGCGAGGTGGCTGGCAATTCTTGCGGCCTCGTCTTGTCAGGGCCTTCAAACGTGATCGTGGCGGTGCTGTGGAGTGAGCCGGGAACCGCACCCCGATGCCACGGGGTGATGGTCATCTCACCTGTACCGCTGCGTGGATAGATCCCGATCATCCTCGTCCAACCCAATGACCGGCGGTTTGGGTCCGGATGGAAGTTCTCACTAACCCAGAGCAAATGTTTCTGATCCCCCTTGCTGACGGTCAGGTCGTAAGTGAAGTACCCGTCGTGTGAGGTCGCGAAAAAGTTGAACTGCGTTTCGTACTTCCAGCCATTCTCGGGTGAGATCACGTCGCCCGACGTGTTGTCGAGGAACAGGAATTCGGGCTGCGAATTGAAGCCGGTTGCCAGCGCCACTCCCGCCAAGTCCCAGTACCAGCGTTTGCCTTCGCACCGTTGCCGCGCGAAATCGCCGAGCGTCCACGCGCGGAGGCTGCCCGTGTCGAGGTCGAACAGCACGCTGTGTCCGTTGTCGAGTCCGAACGCGAAGGGGCGGGCCACCGTGTTCTCTGCCGATCCCGCCACGGTGAAAACATCGCGCACGATGCGCGATCGCTCCCCCTTGTTGACCGTCAGCAATTGCTCGACGACCGCCGGATTGGTCGGTGCGGTGAGCTTCGGATCGTTCAGCGCTTCCCAGATCGCCTGAAGTTGATTGTGGAGCGAGTTCGTCCCGTCAGCATTGACCAAGATCGTCGGATGCGGACGCTGATAGTTGGGCATCTCGACACCGGGCATGATCCGCAGCGGCGCGCGCGTCCAGCGGTGGTAGTACTCGGGCCGCATCCGTTGCCCGATCAGATGGAGATTCGATCCACGCGTGCCGAGCGCCGTCACCTTCGGCGTGTAATCCTTCACCGCGTGACACGCCACGCAACTGAAGCCCTTGCCTCCGAGTAGTTCTCGCCCCGCAAGCAGCCGTTGCGGATCGGGTGTTGCTTCCGGCTTTGTCCCCTCGCCCCGGCTTTGCGGGGAGAGGGTTAGGGGGCTTGCTTCTGCCTTCGGCTTTGTCCCCTCGCCCCTCGCCTTGGAGGGGAGAGGGTTAGGGTGAGGGGTTCTTTCTTCTTTTGCTTTCGATTGAGAAGCGTCATCACCGTTCGGCCCCCTCACCCTAGCCCTCTCCCCCGAAGACGGGGGCGAGGGGATGACTCCAGCCTGCGGCTGTCCGTCTGTGATCTCCGGAATCCGATCGTGCCCAATCAGGTACGCCACGAGCGCCGCCTTCTCTGCGTCGCTGTGCTGGAACCGGGGCATCCGCACGCGCAGCCAACTCAAACGAGGCGACTTCGGTCCACCGCTGATCGCTTCCTTCAACGCCTCGTCGTGCAGCCGGTCTCCCACGGCATGCAGTCGCGGCGGGATGAGCGTCAGGTGGAGGCCGTTCAGTGTTTCATCGGACTTTGCGATGACGGAGGCCAGTCGCGACAGCCCTTTCGATTCATCCCGGTCATGGCAGGCGAGGCAGTTCTGCTGTTCGAGCAAGCGGGAAGGGTTGAGGGCTGAAGGTTGTGAGTTGAGGGGCAGCAGCTCTCGATCCGCGTTCTGTTCGTTCCGTTGGACTGCCGGTCGCCACGATGCGACGTAGGCGCGGACGGCCTGCTCGTCCGGTTGTGAGAACGAGGGCTGTCCGGGCGGCATCTTCGTCGCCTGCAAACAGCTCTTCGTCCAATCGAGATCGTCCCGCGCGAGCGAACGGGGCCACGCGGCAAGCGGCTGCGGTCGCGAGAATTCATGGCACGCTGAACAACGTGCGGACTCGATCAGCTTCCAACCTTGGGCAACTCGTACTTGGTTTTCTGCAGGGTCTTCGTTTCCTGTTCCCTCGCCCCTCGCCTCGGGCACCGCCGCTTCGGTGGTCGGGAGAGGGTGAGGGGTTCTTTCTTCTTTCGTTTTAGTTTGGGAAGCGTCATCACCGTTCGGCCCCCTCACCCTAGCCCTCTCCCCCGAGGACGGGGGAGAGGGGACAAGAAGTGCCAGCACGATCTGTGCCCGCTCTTTGTCGCTGAGCGACACGACCGGCATCCGCGCGTGTTCGTTGATTTGGCTCGGTTTGGCGAGCCACGTCGCCAGCCAATTGGCCGAGCGGCGCTGGCCGATGTTAGTCAGCGACCCTCCCCCAAACGGCGTCGCCTCGCCGAGCTTGTCGTACGTGTGACAAGCCAAACACCCGACGGACCGGATCAGTGTCCGCCCCTCTTTCAAATCCTGATCTCGTTCCGAGTCCTTCCACTTCGGAGGCGCATCGAGCTTCACCGGCTGCGCCTGCTCGATCAGAGCAGCCACCACCGACTCGGCCTCTTCCGTTGTGAAGCCGAAGTGCGGCATCTTGCTGGCGGCTTTGTCTTCTGTCTTGCTTTCCGCCTTGTCCCCTCGCCCCGGCTTTGCGGGGAGAGGGTTAGGGTGAGGGGTCTTCTCTTCTGTTCTCTCTGCGCTCTTCTCTTCACCCCTCAAATGTGACCCCATCACCTTCTCAACCAACCACGCGCGGCTCGTTCCTTGGCCAACGTGCTTCAGTGACGGTGCGAGAAGGGAGGGTTGAGGGTCGAAGGTTGAAGGTTGAGAGTCAGCGGAGGCCGTTGTGGAGGTCGCCTTCGTCTGCCCCTCAACCTTCAACCCTCGCCCCTCAACCCCACCGTGGCAATTCGCACACCGATGAGCCTCGAACTGCACGCGGCCCCGCGCGGCGAGAGCGATCTCGGGTGGTGCCGCTTCGTGAAAGAGGATGTGGTACGGCAGTGGTTCGAGCGGGAACTCGTTCGACGACCAGAACAGTTTCAGTTGCGCGGCCTCGCCGGTGCGAGCAAACGTCACTGCGAACGGCTTCTCGCCGAAGCCGAAATCGAACTCTTCACCGTTCAACCACGCGGGCTTGTCCGCCTCGCCACGCACGACGATCGTGTCATCGATCCGCACCTCGACCTTGCCCTGCACGAAGGCGTGCCAGCGCGTCTTCCCTTCGCCGCGCAGCAGAACGCGTCCCGACCACTTCGCGGTGAACGACCCGGCGGCGAGTCGTTCGTCGGGCGCGGCGGCTCCCCAGACGAAGGCGATCGCGGGATCGACACGCCGCACGGTGTGGCTCGGCGTCGAATACTCGGCGAGCAAACCGGGTGGCAATTCGCCGGCCTCATCCTGCGCGAACGAGGTGACTGCGGCGAAGAGAGCGATACAGAGACAAAGGCTCGTGCGCATCATTTCGATCCCTGATAAAAGCAGCCCGGCCAGAAGGCCAGCCGGGCCGAGGGTGATTTGAATGTCTTCTTACGACTAGGTTTCAAAATGCTGTTGGGCTGCTCGCATGTTGGTTGCCTGAAAGTAGCCTTCATCGCTCCGCGTGAAGGGGGCCGAACACGAGTCCAGCATGGAATGGCATCATCATCGCGTTACACCCCATCGGCTTTCTTCACGCGGAGCGAGAAAGGCGACTTTAGCCGCCCCGTTCCTAAACGAAGGTGACCGCCTCACGCAACAACCATCTCAAATCTCGTAGTCCTTCTCTTTGCTGGCGTCCGCGCCGAATGAGGCTCGGAAGGACTTCTCGGCGGCGGTCACGGCTTTTTCGGTGCCGGTCAGACGCAGGAAGTAGACCTCTTTGTCCTTCGTCACCAACACGATGCTCAGCGACTGATGCTTGGCTCGCAGTTCCTTCTTGCCTCCGGCAAATGGCCCGCCGGCGGTGTACTCGAACGTCCCCTTCACGTCGCTGAAGTGGTAAGCACCTTGCGGGCAGTCACCCGTCGTGATCTTCACCTTGCGACCGTCCGAACTGAACTGGCTAATCCACCGTTTGAGATTCGCATCGACACCGCCGCCGCCGCCGGGGAACGAGGAGATCACCAGCTCGGTCGGATGTTCATCTTCTTCAGCGGCGGGAATCTTGAACTGAGCGAGACGGAGTTTGTTCGACGGTTCCTGCGGCTTCCATGTCGCGGGAACATTGAGTGTGATCTCGCCAATCTTCATCTCCTTCGCAGCCGCTTCGTCCGGCTTGCCCTGCACTTCTTTCTTCTGGTCCTGCGTGCGGCGAGCCGGTCCACGGTACGCGCCGCGTTCGCTGGAGGCGCGCTTGATGAACGGCGTGCGGACGTTCGCTCCGATCACTTCGCGAGGAGTTCGGTCGAACGACTGGCTGACCTGCGGCGCGGGCTTCGGTCCTGAGGCGACGAGTGCGGCTCCGGCCACCGACATTTCGAGCGAGTACAAACTCGTACGTGCCGTGATGAAGAGCGTCTTATGGTCGGGACCGCCGAACTTGCAGTTGGCCGGTTGCTCGGGAACGGGGATGCGGCCGATCAACTCACCGGTGGGCGAGAGGACGACGACGCTCTTGTAGGTCGCGTAGATGCGGCCCGCCGCGTCGAGGCACATCCCGTCGGGACCGCCTCCGTCCAAAGTCATGTCGCCGGTGAAGATGATCTTGCCGGAGCCGAGCTTGCCCGGCCCGGTGATCTCATAACTCCACAACTCGCGTTTGTTGGGTTCCGCGACCAGCAACGTCTTGCCGTCTGCGGTGACGAGGATTCCGTTGGGCCGTGCGCGGTCATCAATCACGCGCGTCGTCTTGCCCGCCGCGTCGATGCAATAGACACCCATGCACGGCTGATCGATCTTCGTGTCGGCACCGTAACGCGGGTCGCTGAAGTACAGCCCGCCGTGACCGTCGAGAGCCAGATCGTTCGGACTGTTGATCGGCTTGCCGTCGTAGCTATCGCAGAGCGATTCGACCTTGCCGTCTTGCGGGGTGATCTTTACCACGCGGCGTGATCCTCCCTGACAGGCATAGAGATTGCCCGCCGCATCAAACGCGAGGCCGTTCGCGTTGCCCGATGGCTTGAGGAAATCACTCGATGTTCCGTCGGCCTCGACCTTGACGATGCGCGAGTTGGGAATGTCGCTGAACAGCAGAAATCCCTTGGGTGAGTAAGCCGGCCCTTCGGTGAACTTGCAGTCGCCGACGACTTTCTTCACTTCGGCATTCGGCGAAATCAGGTCTTTCACGTCGGCCGCAGCAAGTGAGGAGACGGTCAGCGAGGACGCGGCCCAGGCACCCGCCAACAACACACAAACAGAACGCTTCCAGCAACGCATCGGCAGCTCCTTGGGGGACGGTTCACGAGGCAGACATTGAGACGGCGGATTGTCAGAATTCGCCCGCCGTTTTGCAAACGGGACGTTTCTCTCCAAGAGGGATGCTCCTGATATACCTCACGCGGCACAAAGTGAGAGGTTTCCGAGCGGGGCGGCGTAAGCCCCCTGGCTCTTCCCAAGCGGGCTTACGCCCAAGAACCGGGGGGCTTACGCCACCCCGCTCAGATGTCTCATCACGGACCGCGCGAGGAATGGTTCAAGCGGGGGCGACCGAACGGTCATCGTACTCAACGGAAATTAAAGATCATGGATATTGCTGCTGTCATGCCGTGGGCGATTTTTGGGACGATCACCATCGCCCTGTGGGCCGTGATGAACGCCTTCACGCCGGAGGAGTCGCGCGCCACCGAACGACTCGAAGAACTGCGTGATCCCGCATCGCGTGGCAAGAAGAAATCGAAGAACGGTCTGGTGCGCGTGTTGGAATCGGCGGCTCCCGCGCTGGCGAAAGCGCTCGGCAAGAAGTCCGATGTCGAACACAACGAACTGGCCGTGCGACTGGCCAATGCGGGCTTCAATCAGGCCAACGCCGGACAACTGTATCTGGCCCTCAAAGTGGCGATGCTCGGCGTCGGCGCTCTGGTCGGCGGTGGTTACGGGATGCTCACTTATGGGGCGTCGATGGGTGGCCTGATGTCGCTCGGGATCGCCGCAGGGGTGGGGTTCTTCGTGCCTGAGTTGGCTCTGAAAATCATGTCGGCTTCCCGCAAGCAGAAGATTTTTCTGTCGTTGCCCGATGTCCTCGACCTGCTCGTGGTCTGCGTGGAAGCGGGGCTGGGATTGGATGCCGGACTGCGACGGATCAGTGAGGAATTGGAAGACGTTCACCCGGAAATCTGTTCTGAGATCGCCCTCTGCAACATGCAGGTTCAGATGGGACGAGTGCGACGCGACGTGTTGCACGACTTCGGTCTCCGCACGGGAGTCGATGACGTGAAGGCTCTGGCTGCGATCTTGATTCAGGCCGAACGTTTCGGTTCGTCGGTCGCGTTGGCGTTGCGAGTTCAGTCCGAAGCGATGCGCGTCAAACGCCGACAGATGGCTGAAGAGAAAGCTCAGAAGACCGCCGTGCAGATGCTCTTCCCGATGGTGCTGTTCATTTTCCCCGGCATCTTCGTGGTGCTGGTCGGTCCGGCTGCCATCCAGATGATGGAGAACATGTGATGGCGACTGGCAAGAAATGATTGACCCATACCAGCCCGAAATGTGAGTGAAGGCGAAGTCTGTCGATGCCCTCGTTCACACTTTTTGAAGTTGCGCTCTTTGCGTTTTCAGCCCCAAAGGGGCGATGTTATGCCAGCCTAGGGCAACGCCCTGGGTTGGCGGTTTCTGCGAATCTCAAGCCCTGAAAGGGCGGCACTACTCTTGCTAACAACAAATTAGGGCCGCCCCTTCGGGGCTTCAAATTCTGTGTCGTTTGGAACCCAGGGCGGCGCTCCCGTTGGTCGCTGGCCCTGGGCTGACTTACGGCTGCCCCGTTGGGGGGAAAGCCAAAACATCGCAACTTCAAAACTCACACTTCGGGTCGGTATGGGTCAGTCAACTCCTTCCGGTCGCGGGAACGTGACCGAATCTTACATCACAACTTGAATGGGGCAGCGCTGCCAACCGGGATGTACATTCCGTCAAGCTTTGGCCTCACGTCGTTAGCATTCCGATTCTCGTCACAAGCTGTGACCGCTTGCGAGCAGCGCGATCGACACGCCGGTTGAGCAGGGTGAAGCAGTTCCGCCGGTACTGTCGGTCGCGACAGTTGCGTGATTTGAACGAACGGGATCGTCTGCGCCGCCGGGAGATTCCCTGAACGGTCTCGCGTGAGGTCGGTCTGTACAAGTTGCGCTCGCCGTCACGGTGAAACAGCGTAAGCCAGTTACGTCACTCGGCGGGATTCGTTCAGATGCGAAGGTCTCGTGCCGGTGACTTTTGGCATCATGTCGCTTCAAGTCTCCTGAGGCATCCCACCGGCATCGTACTTGCAAATTGCACCACGGGAACACGCCTCTTGTCCCGCCTGAAGTGACCACCATCACTCGCCGATGCCCCTCTCGATGGAACCGAATTCATGAACACTCCCCCGGAATGGCTGGCCGCGCTGGCTGATGAAGTTGCCGCGAGAATTCAGCCGTTAGAAGCGATGGGACCAATCGGCTGCCATTACTTTCTGGCTCCGTCCGGTTGGGAGATCACCGTTTTCCCCGCTCTGACCGAAGTGGTCGGCGGCCCGAACGATGGCCAAATGTTTGGCTCAAAGTTTGAGGTCGATGTGGTCTCGCTGCTGAGCGTCTTCTCGCAGGTGACGGCCGTGCGCTGGCAGTCACAAGAATTGAGTGACGAAGATGAACTCGGGGCGCACCTCTCGATCGAAGGTCACTACCACGACGAGCCGGTCTGGGTGCGCGTTCCCGCCGTCTCCCCCGAGCGATTTGAAGCGGGTCGCCAGATGCACGTTCACCGTGGCAGTTGGCAGGAGACTTGGTGAGGCCGCTTCTTGAAGACAGCGACTTTTAAAAGAGAAGTCCGGCTAACAGAGCTAACCGTCTGTTGAAAAATGTAGCTTGGACGCCCTCGTCCGAGTGCTTTCTAGTTGAAAACGGACGGACGAGGGCGTCCATCCTACATTTTTCAACAGGCTGCTAAGCCGGACTTCAATCGCGTCGTTTCAGCCTCCGCCCTACTCCTTCCGCAGCCGCTTGCCGAGCTTGGCGATGACATCGCCGCACTCCTTGCGCACCGCGTTGAAGCCCGTCACGGTCACATCGGGTTGCTTGAGGTAGTCGAGGATGATCGCCTCCGCGATAGCGACTTCGCGACTGACCTGCGGAACTTCCGACGCGATCTCGTGCGGGATCGTCGTCACGCCGTTGAGGTCTCCGTGCAGCAGGTCGCCCGGATAGATGGTCAGCCCACCAACCGTGATCGGTACGTTGATGTGGATGATGTGGCAGTAGCCGTGTGCCGCGATCGCGCCGTTGGTGAAGGCGGGAAAGCCGAGTCCCTCGACCTGCGCGAGGTCGCGCCCCGCTCCCGATGTGATCAGCCCCTGCGCACCGAATCGCTTGTAGGTCGAACACATGACTTCGCCGAACGTCGCCGACGCGCACGGTTCATCCAAGTCTTGGAAAATCAAAACCGGTGGACCGGGGATTGTCGAGAACGCATCGAGTTGTGCGCCGATGCTGCCATAGGCATCGCCTCCGCGCGGAGGAGCCATGCTGCGAAAGGTCGAAGTCAACGCATAGCCGACCATCGGGGGAAACGCCGGGAAGCACGCCTTGATCGACGAGTTCATGTAACCGGTGTTGCGCGGCCGCAAATTCCACAACTCGACAGCGTTGCAGACCGTGGGAGAATCGAACTGACGGAGTTCGGCAAGTTGCTCAGGCAGGAGACCAACAACAGACATGACGGTCCTTTCGAGGCGATGGCAAGGAAGAATGCGGGACACTCAGCTCACGGCAGTCCGCCGCGAGGCGTCGGATGATAGGCGGAGTCTTCGCGAAACTGAATCCCGCGCCGCCGGGCATCACTTGCCAACTGAGGGCATTCTCTGCACGTCCCAAACCTGCACCGTGCGATCGAAGCCCGCTGACGCAAGCTGCTTGCCGGTTGAGTCGAACGCGACGCCGTAGACCGAGTTGCGATGAGCCTTCACCGCAACCAACTCGCGCCGCTCGGCGATGTTCCACACGCGGACGAATCCCTCGAAGCTCCCCGAGACCAGCCAGCGACCATCGGGCGAGAACGCCACCGATTTGAACCGCTCACCGGTTAGCTCGAACGTCGCCACGTTGTCACCGCCGATGGTCCACAGACGCAGGCTGCCGTCGGCGCTGGCCGACGCGATGAGCGCGTCATCGGGAGAGACCGCGAGTCCTTCGATCGTTCCCGCATGACCGGTCATCGTCTTAAGCAGCGACTGTGATTCCACGTCCCAGAGCCGGATCGTTCGATCATCACCGGCCGACGCGACACGCTTGCCGGTCGCCGTGATCGCGACCGCCTGCACACTGGCCTCGTGTCCGGTAAGAACCGCGACCGCCACGTTGGTCTGTGTCTCCCACAGTCTCACTGTTTTGTCGAAACTGCCCGAGACCAGCAGCGTTCCCGCGCGCGCCACTGCCGCGCAGGTCAGATAGTCCTGATGGCCCGTGAACGTCGCCGTCGCGGCACCACCTTCTGCGGGCCAGACCTTCAGCGTCTTGTCGAGACCCGCCGTGACGATCCGTCCGTCGGCGAGGAACCCGACGAAGGCGACTCCATCACCGTGGCCTTTCAGCGTGCCAACGTGTTCGCCGTTCGCGACATTCCACAATTTGACGGTGTTGTCCAAACTGGCCGTCGCCAACCGCTTGCCATCGGGCGAGAACGCTGCCGAATAGGCCGAGTTGCCATGCGTCAGCGAATGCAATCGTTCGAGGCGGAGGGTCTCGGGCATGGGTGTCGCTTCTGGGAGTCAGGGAAAACGGAGGAAGACAATCGTCTCGAAGTCCGGTGAAAGCGAAGTCCGGCTTACAACGCTAAGGATTCGGTGTGATATCACTTCCCGGTTTGCGCCTTGTTCCCTCCCCTCGGCGGGGAGGGAGGAAAGGCTTGGAAAGCGAGAAGTTGTTTCGAGCCAGTTCCTAAGTCGGACTTCGGTGTGAGGCTTCATCCTCGGGCATCAGACCAACTCCGGCAGCGGCGGGTAGATCGGATCGACCAAGAACTGCGGCCGACCGCCGACATCGGGGATCGTCGTGTGGGAGACATCGATCCCGAGATTCTGATAGAGCGTTGCGAAGACTTCCTGAAAATGAACCGGCCGCTCTTTCGGGAACTCGCCCAGCCGATTGGTCGCGCCGATGACCTGTCCGGTTTTCATGCCGCCGCCCGCCAACATTGCGCACCCCACTTGAGGCCAATGATCGCGACCGCCGTTCTTGTTGATGACCGGCGTCCGACCGAACTCACCCCACACGACGACGCTGACATCCTCATCCAACCCACGTTCGTGCAAATCGTCCAGCAGTGCGGTGAGACCCTGATCGAACTGCGGCAAGTGGTCGCGTGCGTTCTCAAAGTTCGTTCCATGTGGCCGACCATGCCAGTCCCACCGACCATAAGCCAGCGTGACGACACGCGCCCCCGCTTCGACGAGTCTGCGTGCGGCGAGGAAGTATTCGTTCATCAGCGGCCCTGCGTCGCCGTAGCCCGCATTCTCAATCGCTCCCCGGCCATATCGGTCTCGCACACGCGGGTCTTCGCGTTCGAGGTCCAGTGCCTCAACGAGCTGATTTGAGGTGAGGATGCCGAACGCCGCTTGGTACTGCGACTCGAAGCCGTCCAGCGCACCGCTCTGCTCGACCTCGCGCTTCAACCGATCAATGCCGTTGAGCAACGACCGGCGTCCGCGCAGTCCTTCCACGCTGATCCCGCTCAATCCGAGTTGAGCCTGCTCGGCGTTGGGCGAGAACGGCGCGTGCGCCTGTCCCGCAAAGCCGGCCTGCCCTGGATCACCCCATGGTCCATTTTTCATACGCGGTGAGAGGCTGACAAACGGCATCGTCCCCGAACGGAGCGGACCTTGAAGTTTGGAGACCGCCGCTCCGAGTGATGGCCAGCCCCCCGACGGTTGGCCGTTCACGCTGTGACCCGTCATGCACTGGAACGCCGCGTGACGCCCTTCTGAACCGACCAGTGACCGGATGATTGCCAGTCGATCCATGCGTTGAGCCAACAACGGCAGATGCTCACAGATGTCGATGCCAGGGACGTTGGTCGCGATCGGTTGAAACTCCCCGCGAATCTCGACCGGCGCATCGACCTTCAGATCGACCATGTCCTGATGCGGCGGGCCTCCCGACAGGAAGACCATGATGACCGCCTTGTGAGACTTCCGCCCCGAGACCGCTTCGGCTTGAAGCAACTGCGGCAGCGACAGCCCACCCATCGCCAGTCCGCCGATTTTGAGAAACGAACGGCGAGTCATCCCGTCACAAAACTGCTGTCGTGAACCAAGCACGTTGATCATCGGCGTGTCTCCGCTGTTCCCAATGGAAGTTGCCACTGCGATGAGGAAGATAGGGCGACTCGTCCTGTATTGTCCATCGAGAAGATTGTTTTCAAACTATGTCTCGTGCCCATTTCAAAACTAGCCCGACGCGCAAGCGAGGGCTTCACTGTGGTTGAATGTCCAGCCCTCGCTTGCGCGTCGGGCTAGTTTTTCGAGGCAAAAACAGGTTTTGAAATACGTTCTCGACGGAATCACGCCATGACGCAGCCAACTCCCGAACCGATTGACATCACCCAGTTGCCCGAGTTGGCGCGCGCCGTGATCGCCGCTGATCGGTTTCCCTATCTCGCGACAATGGATGGAGACCAGCCTCGCCTGCGGCCGGTCTCCCCCGTGCGCACCGACAGCTTTGTCGTCTACGTCGCCAACTTGAGGACGTACCACAAGACCGCCGAGATCGCGGCGAACCCCAAGGTTGAACTCTGCTACCTCGACGAACGTCACGACCAGGTCCGCATCACGGGCCTCGCGGAGGTTGTGACGGAACGCAGCGTCCTACAAGAAATCTGGGACGCCAATCCGCTGCTGCGACACTATCTCGGCAGCTTGGACAACCCCGCGCTGATCGTCTACCGGATTGTCCCGAACCGCGTGCGTTTCATGCGCGAATGGGCACTCGACTACCACGAGGTGGCGATGTTGTGATCGAACACACCAACCCGAAGCGTAAGCGAGGATGTCGCGGGTGCGGCCCGAAAAACAAAGCGTCCTCGCTCACGCTTCGGGTTGGTGTTCCGATCACGCCTGCGCCACGCGGACGGCATCGGCGACGTTGATCGTGCCCTCATACAGCGCGCGGCCGATGATGGCTCCGACCAGCTTCGGTTGTTGGCGCGAGACCTCCGCCAGTCGCTCGACATCCGCCAATGTGGTGACTCCCCCCGACGCGATCACCGGCAGGCCGAGGTCGGCTAGCGCGAGCATGTCGCGGATCGTGGCTTCATCGACACCCTGCATCATCCCGTCGTTGGCGATGTTCGTGTAGATGACAGCGGCCAGATCGAGGCCCAGAAACTGGCGGGCCAAGTCGATTGCCGACGTTTGCGACACATCGAGCCAGCCCGCCGTCGCGACCATCCCATCGCGCGCATCGAGGCCGAGCGCAACGCGACCGGGGAAGAGCCGCGTCATCTCTCGAAACCACTCGGGCTGTTTGAGGGCTTGCGTCCCGATGATCGCTCGCTCGACACCGACTTCGTCCAACATCAGCCGGATCGACGCTTCGTCACGTAGCCCGCCGCCGAGTTCGCACGGAATCGATACCGCGCCGACGATGGCTCGAATCGCATCCACGTTGATCGGCCGCCCCGCCTTCGCGCCGTCGAGGTCCACCAAATGAAGCCGCGTCGCGCCGCCACTCGCCCACCGTCGAGCCATCTCACTCGGATCGTTCGAGAAGACGGTCTCTTGAGCGTAGTCGCCCTGTCGCAGGCGGACGCATTGGCCTCCACGCAGGTCGATGGCGGGCAGGATTTCCATGAGTTTGGTTCTATCGAGGGAGAGTGAAATTGGTCAGTCAGTCGTACTGCTAGCCCGGATGATTCATGAGGAACCACGAAAAACTCGAAAGACACGAAATGGAAGAGAGTTGTGGTCAAAGTACCTCAGACATCGCGCGTCGTGCCGTGGCGGTCACTTGAGATCCGTAACTCTCGTCCCCTCTTCACTTTCGTGTTTTTTGAGTTTTTCGTGGTGAATCATCCGGGCTAGCTCTCGAAATATTGTCGGGCTGCGCGCATTCATGATGCCTGAAAGTCGCCTTCATCGCTCCGCGTGGGCAACGCCCCGTGCGTTGATGAGCCAGACCGCCGTCCATGTCGCGCGACGCGCGGGGCGTTGCCCACGCGGTTAAACGAGCGTGGAAGACAAGCCGCGCTCACAGTGTCGCAAAGTTCGCGAGCAGCTTCATCCCGACCTTTTGACTCTTTTCGGGATGGAACTGCGTGGCAAACAGGTTGCCGCGCTCGACCATCGACGTGAACGGGAGGGCGTAATCGGTGCGAGCCGCGATGATCGACTCGTCGCGCGGGGCGACATAGTAGCTGTGGACGAAGTAAACGGAAGCATCCGGCGCGAGGCCCTCCAACAGCCTCGGTGAGCCGACCGCTTGCAGTGAGTTCCAGCCCATGTGCGGCACCTTCAGTCCCGGCTGAGCCGGGAACCGCAGCACCTCGCCCGGCAGGATGCCGAGGCCCGGCCACTCGCCATCTTCGTGACTCACGTCGAACAGCAGTTGCAGTCCGAGGCAGATGCCGAGAAACGGTCGATCGGCCTGAATGTGTTCGCGAATCGGCTCGACCAATTCGAGTCGCTGCAGTTCGTGAATCGCATCGCGGAACGCACCGACTCCCGGTAGCACCAGCTTCCGCGCGGCACGAACCTGCTCGGGGCGAGTCACAATCTCAGCGGGTGAGCCGAGCTTTTCAAAAGCCTTCTGCACCGATCGCAGATTGCCCATTCCGTAGTCGATGATCGAGAGCATGGGGAGCAATTCTGACTGAAGACTGAATGGCCTTGGGGAAACCAGAACGCGGGCTGACTTCGTTTATACCTCGCGCGGTCGGTGATGAGACATCTGAGCGGGGTGGCGTCAGCCCCCCGGTTCTTGGGCGTTAGCCCTCTTGGAAAGCACCGGGGGACTGACGCCCAAGGGCACTCACTTTGTCGGCAAAGTAGCAGGCACATTCCATGTGCCGTCCGCATCTCGCCGGTTACGGCACATGGAATGTGCCTACTACTTTTCAAAGTGAGTGCCATTGGCCTGACGCCGCCCCGCTCAGAAACCTCGCACATTGTGCCGCGTGAGGTATGGTGTCTCGAACCCGCCTGTATTTGATGTCACCCTGCTGAGGTTCGAGTTCTCATGTCGTTCACCGCCGAGCAAGTTGCCGCCGCGCTTCGTCACCTGCATGAAGTCGATCCCGTCATGAGTGACCTCATCGCTGAAGCGGGGCCGTTCGCGTTGAAGCTCAATCGGAATCGATTCGGGATGCTGGTCCGTTCGATCGTGTCGCAACAGATTTCGACGAAGGCTGCGCAGTCGATTCAACGAAAGCTGGAAGAGTCGCTCGGGCTGAGTTCAACCGGGGCGAGAAAGGTGACGCCCGAGGCGTTGGTGGGTCGCACCGTCGAACAACTGCGTGCAGTCGGTCTCTCGGGACAGAAGGTCACGTATTTGCAAGACCTCACGGAACGGATGCTTGACGGCCGCCTGCGTCTCGACCGCATCGGCCGCTTGTCAGATGACGAGGCGATCGAACACTTGGTCCAAGTGAAGGGGATCGGTCGCTGGACGGCGCAGATGTTTTTGATGTTCTCACTCGGAAGACTCGATGTTTTCCCGCACGACGATCTGGGTGTGAGGTCCGCGATCCGCGACCTGTACGGTTTGAGCGATCTTCCCGACAAATGCCGCAGCCACGAGATCGCCGCGCCGTGGGAACCGTATCGTTCGGTTGCCTCGTGGTACTGCTGGCGGTCGATCGACGTGAAGAAAGCGGCGGCGGACGCCCGTTGAACCAAACCCCACCGGGCTTGCCCCGGTGGTCTCTACACAATTCGGAACAGGTATCCGCTGCTGATGTGCTCGGCTCTGGCTGCTGTTCTCTTCATCCGTGCCCCGGCT